>NZ_AP025492.1:2400000-2700000 GCF_024347515.1 Vibrio gigantis | reverse complement strand
CTCATCTTTTTTTGATAATTTTACTGCCAGTCACGCTTTCTTCTCCTTTATCGCTATTTCTTTAATTTTGTTGTTTTTTTCCTAAAGGTTTTGCCAATCACGCCGTTATTAAAAGTAACTTTGAGAGAACTACTTGGTTTTCCGAGACGTCGGAAACCGCTATACCGGAAAATCAATTGGAGAAATCACCATGGCAGTGAATGTAAATACAAACGTTTCAGCGATGACAGCGCAACGTTACCTAAACAACGCAAACAGCGCACAACAAACATCAATGGAGCGTCTAGCTTCAGGTTCTAAAATCAACAGCGCAAAAGATGACGCTGCGGGCCTACAAATCTCTAACCGTTTGAACGTTCAGAGCCGCGGCCTTGATGTTGCTGTCCGTAACGCGAACGACGGTATCTCTATTGCACAAACTGCTGAAGGTGCAATGAACGAGACAACCAACATCCTGCAACGTATGCGTGATTTGTCTCTACAATCTTCAAACGGCTCAAACTCAAAATCTGAGCGTGTAGCGATTCAAGAAGAAGTAACAGCACTGAACGACGAACTAAACCGTATCGCGGAAACCACGTCATTTGGTGGCAACAAGCTGCTTAACGGTACTCACGGTACTAAATCATTCCAAATTGGTGCGGATAACGGTGAAGCGGTAATGCTTCAACTGAAAGACATGCGCTCTGATAACGCTCAGATGGGTGGTAAGAGCTACCAAACTGAAAACGCGAAAGATAAAGACTGGAACGTTCAAGCGGGCTCTAACGACCTAAAACTGTCGTTCACTGACAACTTTGGTCAAGCACAAGAAATCGATATCAACGCAAAAGCGGGTGACGACATCGAAGAGCTAGCGACTTACATCAACGGTCAACAAGATTCTGTTAAAGCATCTGTTACTGAAGACGGCAAGCTACAAATGTTTGCTGGTAATAACAAGGTTGAAGGTAGTGTTGATTTTTCTGGTTCACTTGCAGGTGAACTAGGCATGCAAGCGGGTAAAGAAGTAACGGTTGATACAATCGACGTAACGTCTGTTGGCGGCGCACAAGAATCTGTAGCAATTATCGATGCGGCGCTTAAGTATGTAGACAGCCACCGTGCTGAGCTGGGTGCTTTCCAAAACCGTTTCGACCACGCTATCAGCAACTTAGACAACATTAACGAGAACGTTAACGCATCTAAGAGCCGTATTAAAGATACCGACTTCGCGAAAGAAACGACTCAGATGACTAAGTCTCAGATCCTTTCTCAAGCTTCAAGCTCGATTCTTGCTCAAGCGAAGCAAGCACCGAACTCGGCACTTAGCCTACTAGGTTAATCGATTGAAAGGCCACGTTGACTAAAAGCGTTGTTGAGCAAAAGCGTTAACGTTAGGCTTCCACAAATTAGCTCGTGGTGAGAGATGAGCGCTAAACAGACCCAGCTTCGGCTGGGTTTTTTATTGCCTACTATTTAGCGAAGATACATTTGGAAAAGTCCTGTGTGGGTAAATAGAGAAAAGCGAGATTCCCTATCACGTTCGTTCCTCACTGTAGGGAATGACGGGAATCGGAGGATGATGCTCCCATTATGTCTTTAGTAGCAGTACAAAAGGTTAGAGTAAGTAACGACTCAGTTAGACCAAATATTTTATCGTCATTCCAGAACCGAGTAGAGCGAGATATCAGAGATCTCCTGCTTGTTAAAAACTACAGGCGCAATTTAATGTATAGGCGAAATGCCTTGAATCGTGAATAACAGCGTTTAATAAGAAACTAGGTCGGGATATAGGGTACAAACGGTCAGTGTGGTTATGATTGGTTTAGGGAGCTTGGAGAAGGGTTTCGGTGTGATAGTCAGTAATGCTATCTGAGGCATTAAAACAAATATAGCAGGCACAAAAAACGCCACCCTTAGGTAGCGTTTTAATTAAAGTAGATAAGTAATCGAGATTACTTAGTTACTTTAAGAACTGGAGTTTCGCCAACAGTTACAGAACCAGAAAGCTTGTTCAGCTCTTTGATTTCGTCCATGTTAGAGATAACAACTGGAGTAAGCGTAGATTTTGCTTTTTCTTCTAGAAGCGCTAGGTCGAAAGTGATGATAGTGTCACCAGCTTTAACAGATTGACCTTCTTCAGCTACACGAGTAAAGCCTTCGCCTTTAAGTTCAACAGTATCGATACCGAAGTGAACGAAAAGCTCAACACCGTCGTCAGACTCGATAGAGAATGCGTGGTTAGTTTCGAAGATCTTACCGATAGTACCGTTAACTGGAGCTACCATTTTGTCGCCAGCTGGTTTGATCGCGATGCCGTCACCAACGATTTTTTCAGCGAAAACTACATCTGGCACGTCTTCGATGTTTACGATTTCACCAGAAAGAGGTGCGATGATTTCGATTGCACCAGCATCAGCGCTGTCATCAGATACAAGCTTTTTCAGTTTGTCAAACAGACCCATTGTGTCATGCTCCTAACGTTTAGTTTTATTCTGTAGAATATACTATACCAATCTAACAAATTAGACGACTATTTTTAGCCGTCTAACTTTATTAAGAATTTGGCGATTACTGAGTTTTCTCAGCGATGAATTTTTCTACGCAAGCTTCAATTTCTGCAGCTGTAGGTAGAGATAGTGCTTCGTCAGCCATAGCTTTAACTTCAGCGAAGTTAGAGTTACGGATTACTTTCTTAACTTTAGGGATAGAGATGCCGCTCATAGAGAACTCATCTAGACCCATACCAAGAAGAAGCAGCGTTGCACGCTCATCACCAGCAAGCTCACCACACATACCAGTCCACTTACCTTCAGCGTGTGATGCGTCGATCACTTGCTTGATTACTGTAAGAACAGCAGGAGATAGCGGGTTGTATAGGTGAGAAATCATTTCGTTACCACGGTCTACCGCAAGAGTGTATTGCGTTAGGTCGTTAGTACCGATAGAGAAGAAAGATACTTCTTTCGCTAGGTGGTGTGCGATTGCAGCAGCTGCTGGAGTCTCAACCATTACGCCGATTTCGATTTCTTCATCGAAAGCTAGGCCTTCAGCGCGAAGTTCAACTTTGTACTCTTCGATTGCTTTTTTCAGTTCACGGATCTCTTCAACAGAAATGATCATTGGGAACATGATACGCAGTTTACCGTGTGCAGATGCACGTAGGATACCACGTAGTTGGTCACGTAGGATTTCACGACGATCCAAGCTGATACGTACTGCACGCCAGCCTAGGAAAGGGTTCATCTCTTGTGGAAGGTCCATGTATGGTAGATCTTTGTCACCACCGATATCCATAGTACGGATAATCACTGACTCGCCTTCCATTGCTTCTGCTACTTCTTTGTAAGCAACGTATTGCTCTTCTTCAGTAGGAAGCGCGTCACGGTCCATAAATAGGAATTCAGTACGGTACAGACCAACGCCTTCACCGCCGTTACGCAAGATACCGTCACAGTCTTTTACTGTACCGATGTTGCCACAAACTTCTACACGGTGACCGTCTAGAGTTTCAGCATGCAAATCTTTTAGTTTTGCTAGTTCAGCCGCTTCTGCTTCGAAATCTGCTTTGATTTTCTTAGCTTCTGCTAGTTCAGCTTCAGAAGGGTTGATGATGATCTTGTTGTTCATCGCGTCTAGCACAAGCATGTCGCCGTTCTTAACTTGCTTAGTGATATCGTTAGTACCAACGATAGCTGGAAGCTCAAGAGAACGTGCCATGATTGAAGTATGAGATGTACGACCGCCGATGTCACAAGCGAAGCCAAGAACGTAGTCTAGGTTGATTTGTGCAGTTTCAGATGGCGTTAGGTCGTAAGCTACTAGGATAACTTCTTCATTGATGTCTGCTAGAGAAACAATGTTGATGCCTAGTGCGTTTTTAACGAAACGAGTACCGATATCACGGATATCAGTTGCACGTTCTTTTAGGTACTCATCATCAAGAGACTCTAGTGCAACAGCTTGCTCTTCGATCACAGTGTGGATCGCGTTGTCTGCATGCATTTTGTCTTTCTTGATGAGTGCTAAAATCTCTTCTTCTAGCTCTTCATCTTCAAGCAGCATGATGTGGCCTTCAAAGATTGCTTCTTTTTCTTCGCCAAAAGTTTCAAGTGCTTTTTGCTTTACAACTTCAAGTTGTTGAGAAGATTTGTTACGAGCGTCAAAAAAACGCTGAACTTCTGCTTCAACTTGCTCGTCTGAGATAGATTGAGTGTTTAGGACAATTTCATCTTCTTGAAGTAGTAGTGCTTTACCGAAAGCAATACCAGGAGATGCTAGGATGCCTGAAATCATAGCCTTACCTTAGTTGTTCAACTGTAAACGGGAGAATGTGTGACTTTAAGTCGTCGACTAACGTCGCGCTTATTGCTATCTATTTCGAACAAAGCCACTTTGCGATGCAAAATGGCTTTGAAAGAAGGAGACCGTATTAGTGTAGTTGATCCATAAGAGCAACTAGGTGGTCTACAGCTTGCTGAGCTTGAGGGCCTTCAGCTGAAATAGTAACGTTAGTACCTTTTACTAGGCCTAAAGTTTGTAGTTTGAACAGGCTTTTTGCGCTAGCGCTTTTGCCGTTAGAAGTCACTGTGATGTCAGCGTCGAAAGATTTTGCTTCTTTAACGAACTGTGCAGCTGGACGAGTGTGAAGGCCGTTTTCTGCTGTGATTTCTACTTGCTTCTCGTACATTTTATATACCCCAATTAAATTTATTTTTTGTAAGTTTGTAACCAGATTAGCTTAACTGCTTTAGCCCAAATGCGCTAGAGGCTAGTACGCCATGTTCGTGTTAGAACTTAGACTGGTTATAAATTTTTATCCAGCCATGGTCATCTTTTGTTGAGTACTCATGACTTTCAGAATTTGCTTATTGCTTCTTTTATTTTGAAGCGAAAAATAAAACAGACCTGATATTACCAAAGGTGGGGCAGGGATCAACAAAAAAGCCCCTAAACGGGGCTTTTTTGGACGAAAAATTGATTTGACCACATATTATTGTTGGTTCTCTTTTTCCGTAAAGATGCCAGCAAATAGGGCTGTACTTAGATAACGCTCACCTGAGCTTGGTAGTACGGTAACGATAGTTTTCCCTGCAAATTCAGGTAGTTCTGCGATTCTGTTTGCTGCTACTACAGCCGCTCCAGATGAGATGCCTGCAAGAATACCTTCTTCTTTCATTAGGCGCTGAGCCATCTCAATCGCTTCTTCAGAAGTTACCGATTCAACACGGTCAATAATCTCTAAATCTAGGTTTCCAGGGATGAAACCTGCACCGATACCTTGAATTTTGTGCGGAGCTGGTTTGATTTCTTCACCTGCAAGTGCCTGTGCAATCACTGGAGACTCAGCCGGTTCAACTGCTACTGAAGTAATCGCCTTGCCTTTTTCACCTTTAATGTAACGACTTGTACCAGTGATGGTGCCACCTGTACCTACACCCGCTACAAACACGTCGATTTCGCCGTCGGTTGCTTCCCAAATTTCAGGACCAGTTGTCTGCTCGTGAATCTGTGGGTTTGCTGGGTTATTGAATTGTTGTAGCAATAGGTATTTGCTTGGATCTGAAGCAACAATCTCTTCTGCTTTGGCAATAGCGCCGTTCATGCCTTTTGGTGCTTCAGTCAGTACTAGGTTTGCGCCAAGAGCTTTAAGAAGCTTACGACGTTCTAGACTCATTGACTCAGGCATAGTTAGCGTTAGTTTGTAACCGCGCGCAGCAGCTACGAATGCAAGAGCAACACCAGTGTTACCACTAGTAGGTTCAACAAGCTCGATACCTGGCTTTAGCGTACCTGCTTTTTCCGCTTCCCAGATCATGTTTGAACCGATACGACACTTAACACTGAAGCTTGGGTTACGAGCTTCGATCTTAGCTAGGACGTTACCTTTGCTTACTTTGTTAAGGCGGACTAGAGGTGTGTTACCAATCGTTAGGGTGTTGTCTTCGTAGATCTTGCTCATGCGATATTCCTTCATTTAATGACAGAACTAAACGTAGTATATCAATCACTTTACCGTCTAGTGTCTTTCGATGTTTGTTCAGCTCGAATTTAGATTAAACAAGTTGAAAAAAAGGTAAAAGGATTAAAAAGTTATATCATATAGATATGTAGCAGAATTGACGCCTATCTTTATTGAAATCAGAACTTCAAAAAGATAGGCGAATATAGAAGAGAAGATTAGCGAGAGCGTAGAGCTTGGTCTTTAAATTCAGCAACCCACATTGCCGTCGCGCCGCAAACGGCAACTGGCATCACAATCAGGTTTAAAATTGGAATGGTAGTGAACACAGAAACAAGCGCGCCAAAGCTGTAGCTCTTGCCTTGTTTTTGTTTCAAATTGTTTCTCATGTCATCAAACTTGATTTTATGGTTATCGAATGGGTAGTCGGCGTATTGAATCGCTAACATCCATGCTGTGAAAATGAACCATAAAAACGGAGCAACGGTTTGTCCAAGTGCTGGTATTAACAAAAGTAGGAATAAACCGATCGCTTTTGGCAAAACGTAGACAAGCTTACGCCATTCTCTCGCTAATATACGTGGGGTATCTTTTAGAACATCAAGTAAACCATCGTCATTAACTTTTTTACCACTCAGCAACTCTTCGACTTTTTCTGCGAGCAAACCATTGAAAGGTGCTGCAATGAAGTTTGCGAGCGTACTAAAGAAATATGAGAAAGTGGCCAAGATAGTTAATACAAGTAATGGCCATAAAATGTATGACAACCACGACAAGAAACTTGGCAATGCACCTATCCAACCTTCAATCCAAGTGTTTAGGTTGGAGAAGATATAAAACAAGGCACCACCAACGAGCAACACGTTCGCGATAAGTGGCATTAGTACAAACTTACGAATGCTCGGTGACAAAGCGATTTTTATTCCGAAAATAAAATAGCCAAAGCCGGAGCGGGGAACAGATTCAATAGTCATATTTAAATTAGGTCACATGTGAATTTGGTTAAATAGCAAACATGTCTAGTGTACTCGACCGAAATTAAGAAAAAAAGCGTGGCGAAAATCACACCATGTAAGGAACTAATTGTATTAAGTTGTTCTAAAACAGTGGCTACTTTTGATAGAGTAGTGAGATTAGCCAAATTAACCCAACTTAGTGACAGCGTGTTTATAGCTAGTTGACTAAGAAAGCTGAGAGCGAAAAATGCAGGAATTGCGATTTGTACTCATTATTGTTGGCGCATTAGCTATCGCCGCATTATTGTTCCATGGTCTATGGACGAGTAAAAAAGAAGGGAAAGCAAAGTTTGGAGATAAGCCGCTTGGTAAGCTTGATAATGACAGCTTAGATGAAGCAGAAACTATTCCAAACCGTTCATTCGCCCCAGAAGATGATTTTGAGATAATTCGAAAAGAACGCAAAGAGCCGGATTTTGCTGTTTCACCATCAGCGACTGATCCATTGATCGATTCAGACCCACTAACTGCGCCGCAAGCGAAAGAAGCTTACGAAGGTGACATCGAATTGAATGATCTTCCTTCTTTTAGCGTAGAAGACCCAATTAAGGTTGAAAGTGAACCAGAAGTGATTGAGGAAGAGAAGGCCGTTGAGCCTGCAGTTCCAAGCTTTGAGTTGACTGACGAGCAAAAAGAAAACCACGCAGGCTTTAAGGAGCAGCATGGTTCGTTTGAAGAATCCTCTGAGGGGGTGGATGAACCACACCTTCCAAACGAAACGTTCACTCAAAGAGAGTCAATTGTTGCTAAAGAAGTAGTTACTCCGCCAAGTGCGCCTGTTGAAGAAGCTAAGCCAGATGAAGAACTTGGCTTAGAGGTTATTGTTCTTAATGTTCACTGCGCTGGAGAGATCCCATTCGTGGGTACTGAGCTTTTCAGTAGTATGGAAAATAACGGTCTAACTTATGGTGAGATGTCTATCTACCACTGCTTTGCGCAATCGAGTGACGAACCAAAAGTTATTTTCAGCGTAGCGAACATGATGCAGCCTGGTACTCTTGAGCATGATGATCCTGCTGACTTTACCACCAAAGGCATTTCGTTCTTTATGACGCTGCCTTGTTACGGTCAAGCTGATCAAAACTTCAATGTGATGTTGAGTGCAGCGCAGAAAATAGCCGACGATATGGGTGGAAACGTATTGGATGAGTCACGCAACTTAATGACGCCAAACCGTTTATCTGACTACCGTAAGCAAATCAGAGACTTTATGACGGCTACGAATGCCTAGCCGTATTGTTTAGCCTTGTAAATAATCTATATTTATAGAAAAGGGCTCCTAAGGGAGCCCTTTTTGATATTTCAATCACGACAGAGAATGATATGAAAGAATCGATTCAAGTTACCTTAGAGCAGTTAAGAGAAACTCTGCATTATCACGCCGTTCGTTATTACGTAGAAGATAGCCCTGAGATCCCTGATGTCGAGTACGATCGATTAATGCAGCAATTGCTAAAGATCGAAGAAGAGAACCCAGATCTCGTGACGGTAGATTCTCCGAGCCAGCGTGTTGGTGGTCAGCCTTTAGATGGCTTCACTCAAGTGACCCATGAGATCCCAATGCTTTCTCTGGACAATGCTTTCTCTGATGAAGATTTAGATGCATTCAATAAGCGTATGTCGGATAGAGCACCAACTGCGAACCTTAAGACTTTCTGTTGTGAGCCTAAGCTTGATGGCCTTGCTGTGAGCTTGCTCTATGTGAATGGCATCTTAGTTCAAGCTGCGACTCGTGGTGATGGTGCGACCGGCGAAAATATCACAGAAAACGCGCGTACTATTAGTTCAATTCCACTGAAGCTACAAGGCGAAGGTTGGCCAGAACGCATTGAAGTTCGTGGTGAAGTGTTTATGCCAAAAGCCGGCTTCGATAAACTGAATGAACTTGCGTTGAAGAAAGGCGAGAAAGTCTTTGTTAACCCACGTAATGCCGCAGCAGGTAGTTTACG
Organism: Vibrio gigantis; assembly: GCF_024347515.1. Taxonomy (NCBI): domain Bacteria; kingdom Pseudomonadati; phylum Pseudomonadota; class Gammaproteobacteria; order Vibrionales; family Vibrionaceae; genus Vibrio; species Vibrio gigantis. The sequence continues at coordinate 2,691,091 of NZ_AP025492.1, read as the reverse complement.
TCAGCTTGATTCACGTATTACAGCTAAACGACCTTTGGCTTTCTATGCCTATAGCGTTGGCGTTGTAGAGGGCGCTGAGCTTTCTAATAGCCACTACCAACGTTTCTTGCAGCTGAAAGGTTGGGGTTTACCTATGTGTCCTGAGACTAAACAGCTTAGCTCACTTGAGGATGTAAAGGCTTACTATCAAGACATTATGACCCGTCGCGATGCTCTGGCTTATGAGATCGATGGCGTGGTGATCAAAGTCGACGATATCGCTGCACAAGAAGTACTTGGCTTTGTTGCTAGGGCTCCTCGTTGGGCGATTGCTTACAAATTCCCAGCTCAAGAAGAGATCACTCTGCTTAATGACGTTGAGTTTCAGGTAGGCCGTACAGGCGCTATTACGCCTGTTGCTAAACTTGAACCTATCTTTGTCGGTGGTGTGACGGTAAGTAATGCCACGTTGCACAATGCTGATGAAATTGCTCGTTTAGGTGTGAAGGTAGGCGATAGCGTTATTATTCGCCGAGCTGGTGATGTAATTCCACAGATCGTCGCGGTTGTACAAGATCGTCGTCCTGAGACAGCGAAAGAGATTGTTTTCCCTGATGCTTGCCCTGTATGTAGCTCTGCGGTTGAGCGTGTTGAAGGCGAAGCGGTAGCGCGTTGTACTGGTGGCTTAGTGTGTCAGGCACAACGTAAAGAAGCCCTTAAACACTTTGTTTCTAGAAAGGCGCTAGACGTTGATGGACTAGGCGTGAAAGTAATAGAGCAGCTTGTGGACCGTGAAATGGTAGAAACGCCTGCAGACTTATTTAAGCTCAGTGCTGGCGTGATTACTGTCCTTGACCGCATGGGGCCTAAATCAGCACAAAACGTGGTGAGTGCGCTGAATAAAGCCAAAGACACGACATTAGCGCGTTTCCTCTATTCACTAGGTATTCGTGAAGTTGGTGAAGCAACAGCTATGAATCTAGCACAACACTTTAAAACGCTTGAGCTGGTTCAAGCCGCAACGCATGAACAATTAGTGGAAGTGTCAGATATTGGTGACATCGTTGCTAGCCACATAACCAGCTTTTTCTCACAAGAGAAAAACAGAGCAGTCGTCGATCAGCTGATAGAGCTTGGTGTGCATTGGCCTGTAATCGAAGAAGTTGCAGATGATCAAGAATTGCCATTAGAAGGTAAGGTGGTTGTGTTAACGGGGTCATTGTCTCAGCTAGGACGCACTGAAGCTAAAGCAGCGCTGCAAGCTCTCGGTGCTAAAGTCACAGGCAGCGTATCTAAGAAAACCGATATCTTGTTTGCTGGTGAAGCTGCTGGTTCTAAATTAACCAAAGCGCAAGATTTAGGTATCGAAATAAGAACTGAAGAAGATCTAATTGCACTTATTTCGTAAGTAAAGACAGATAAAAAAAGCTCAAAGGCACTCCTTTCAAGGGAGTGCCTTTTTTGTTTCTGATATAAAAATGGTGCCTTTTTAATTGTTGAGAATTTTGTTCCTATACGAACTCTAAAACTAGGACAGTGACGGTGCTCAATATTAATGAAATACCGTTCTGGTTGTGTGAAATATGCGAGTCATATCTATTTTTATAAAAGATAAATTCCACTAACTTGTTGTTTTTATTCTGTTTGTTTTTGTTTTGGGATGGCTTTTCTAATTTGTAGATCTGGATCACTAAGTACCTACTAAATTTGCACCAACTCATATTTTTTTAGATGAAAATTAAGTTCTCATTGATCTTTTTGAGGGCGAAGTTAGTCTTAATGCCATGGATGCACACGATGTGTATAACCAGAAAGGAAATAGAGAATTCAGAGTTTAGGGTTCTCAAACAAGAAAAGGTATTTCTCTCTACGGCGGCCAACTTTAGGTGGGAAATATTCAAACAGCTATATCCATTTTTAGGAGTTTTATTCCATGGAAAACAAATTTTTTAAAGTATCTGCGATTACAGCAGCAATGGTAGGTGCGCTTTCTGCTGCTCCAGCTATGGCGAATGATCCAATCGGCCCTGAGTATGCAAGTCAGGCATCAGAGTTCTTCGCTGAGTCGACAATTAGCGGTAACCTAAACTTTTTCATGCGCGCTCGTGACCGAGCTGGTAAAGATGCAAACGGCAACGATACAGCAAAAACTGCTAACTTAGACCACGGTTCTATTTTTGCTAATTTAGGCTTCCATTCTGGTTATGTGGCGGACGTTGTTGGTCTTGATGCTGTTGTATATAGCACATTTGACATGTGGCAAGAAGCTGGTAAGTGGGGTGGTGGTCACGAGATGAACTTCTTCCAATGTGACTCAGTTTATTCTACAGACTGTTGGGAAGATGGGCGCGGTGATAACACTGACAATGGTGTTTCATTTGCAAAAGCAGCTATGAAGTTTAAGTTTGGTGAGAGTGTAAATGCTCAGCTTGGTTACTTCCAACCTTCTGTACCAAGCTCATTGGGTGTTAACTGGTCATTTGCTCCTGGTACGTACCGTGGTGGTGAAGTTGGAGCTAACTTTGGCGATCTTTCTCTTGGTCTTGTTGTGGCCGATAACTACAAAGCGCCTTGGTTTAAAGAAACTTACGAATTCCAAGACGGTGCTGGCAATGATGCTGGTGAAGTATACTCATTAGGTGCTCGCTATGCGTTAGATAACGGTATTTCTTTTGATGTTGGTTACGGTGCCCTAACAGATGGCGACCGTAAGAATTTCCACGTTAAAGTTAAAGGTACAACAGATGGCGGTCTATACTGGTCTCCTCAACTTTACGTTGTAGATGATGATAACCAATTTGATAGCACTGCATTCCAAACTGCATTATTGACATCGATGTCTATGGGGCAATACAGCTTCCGTGCCGAAGCAACATACACAGTTGCTGACTCTGAAGATACTCGTGGCAATGTTGGTAACATGTCATACCGTTTAACAGAAGCTTATGGTGGCTCTAATGGCGCTTATGATATTTGGTGGAACAACCGCTCTGACTTTAACCACGATGGTGAATATGCTTTCTTCCTATCATCAGCTCGTGACTTCTCAGATATAGGTGGTACAGGCTTCAGTGCAGGTGTGAGTGGTGCTTATGGTGCAGGTGCTAAAGCAGACGGTTACGATGAGCTAGTAGAGTATGCATACAGTTTCTTTGCAAACTACGCAATCCAAGCGGGTGCACTGAAAGACGCTAACATTAGCTTCTACTACACTAACTACTACAATGACACTAACGCAAATGATTGGGCTGTTTACTCTAACGGATTCAATGATGAGACTGATTTCAAACTAGCGCTAACAATTCCTTTTGGAGTTAAGTAAGTTAGATAAGAAATAGATAAAGCTGGGCATTTGCCCAGCTTTTTTGCTTTTTAGGAGATATTTATGAAACGTATTATTCCCTTAACATTAATTGCTTTTAGCATTGCCGCATGCACTTCTTCACCGAAAACAGCATCTGAGTTTTGGTATGGTCAAGGAGAGCGTTTTGGCTCTCGCGGGTATACGGTAGATAATGATTCGTTGGCTGATATCAAAGAAAAGGTTGAGTTTGATGAACCTGCTTACCTTGCGGGTTATGAAAAAGGAAAGTTAGAGTACTGTGATCCCTACAAAGCATTTGAAAAAGGCATCACAGGAACAAGGTACACTGACCAATGCGTAGATATGCCTCAAGAGGTGATGATTAAAGCTGAATGGCAAAGAGGTTGGGATGCATTTATTGGTGCCGACTTCTACAATTTTAGGTAGGCTTAAAGACTATTTCCCTAAACCTACCCACTGTAATTATTGATGTGTACCACCATATACCTTACACAATTCACGGGGCAATTGCTTTACCGCTCCGTCATTAAATGTGCACTGAACACCAGCACCGAATACTTTCCCCGCGCTGTTTTGTGCAACAGAGACTGGGGCTGAAAAAATAAATACTGAGGCTAACGCTAAAGTTAAAAGTTTCATGTTTGCAATCCTTTATACTTACCAAAAATAAATCGCATTTAAACATCATGCTCAATACTAAATTATGTATATGATTTATGAAAGGTCAAAGTTGCATAAAAATTTTCAATGAAAAATAACAGTAGATAATTTAAATATATCAATCAGTAACTTATTGATTTCCTGTTGTGAAAAGTATTTTAAAATACTTGTTTTTTACATTATTAAAGGTAAAACAGTTATAAATAGCAGACTTTATTTTCTTAAATTATATTTATTATGTATTGAAGTGTTATAGGTGTACTATTTGCTAGTACCTCAAAGGTAATTAATGCAGAAGATACATCAGCTTATTAGAGTAATATCATGAACATAAGTGAAGCCGCTAAACTTACTAATTTATCAACTAAGTCTATTCGTCTTTATGAAGACAAAGGGGTTATCACTGCTCCTTTACGCTCGGGAAATGGCTATAGAAGTTACGACAAGAAGCAGATTAAAGAGCTTGGTATAGTTGCGAAAGCGAGAAGTGCGGGTTTTTCACTCGATGAGTGCCGTGCGCTTGTTGAATTAGCTGATAATCCATGCCGTGAAAGTGCCGACGTTAAAGCAAAAGCGCTTAGTAAATTGGAAGAAGTAAATAAAAAAATTGAAGATCTATTGGCAATTCAGAAGACATTGAAAGAGTGGGTAGAGCAATGCCCTGGTGACTCAAATAGCCATTGCCCTATCATTGATTCACTTGTAGAGAAAAAGCCATAAACGGGTTATTTATGGCTTTAATAAAGGGGTGCTTGAATTACTTCTTCGTTGGAGTAATCGTTAATACTATGCCATCTACAGCAGTAACGATCACTTCTGTGCCTGCTTCTAAGTCCTGAGAACTAACAGCTGACCACGTAGTATCACCTAAGCGTATACGACACTTGCCTTTTTGAATGCCAGTATCGATTCGAGTTGTTTGGCCCACAAGTTGTTTGTCTCTTTGATTGAGCTCTCGTCCTGCATCTGACTGCTTGTCATTCGAGAGTTGTCTTCTCCACCACAACCAAGTCGTGATAAGTGAGAAGCTAGCAAAGGACAGCCATTGCATCTGCCAACCAATTGGTAGCGCGCCTAATAGGGCACCGACCAACATGGCAGATATGCCTATCCATAAAAAGTAACCAGCGGTTCCAATTAGCTCAAGCGCTAACAATGCTAGACCAAACGCTAGCCAGTGCCAATGGTTTACCTGTTCTAGTAATTCGACCATAAGTTAGTCCTTACTACCTTTGTCATTCTTATGTGCAAACATCTCCGCGATACCTGCGACCGAACCCATTAGTCCCGTTGCTTCGAGTGGTAGCATGATAATCTTGCCGTTTTCAGCTTGGCCTATAGATTTCAATGCGTCGGTGTAACCTTGTGCAATAAAGTAATTGACTGCTTGCATGTCACCTTGAGCAATCGCCGTTGAAACCATTTCTGTCGCTTTAGCTTCTGCTTCTGCGGCACGCTCACGGGCTTCTGCTTGCAATATTGCCGCTTGCTTCTCACCTTCTGCCTTCAGGATCTCTGATTGCTTGTGGCCTTCCGCTTTTAATATCTCAGCTTGTCGTACACCTTCTGCCTCTAGGATATCAGCACGTTTGTTTCGTTCGGCTTTCATCTGAGCATTCATAGCGGCGGTTAGATCCGCTGGTGGTTGTACGTCTTTAATTTCGATACGCGTAACCTTTACACCCCAAGGGTTGGTTGCTTCATCGACGATGTTCAGCAATTTGGTATTGATCATGTCACGTTGGCTTAGCATTTCATCCAGTTCCATAGAGCCAAGTACAGTACGAATATTGGTGAGGGTTAAGTTACGGATAGCATGTTCAAGGTCATTCACTTCATAAGCCGCTTTAGGAGCATCGATAACTTGAACAAAACACACCGCATCAATAACTACGTTCGCGTTGTCTTTAGAGATGACTTCTTGTGCTGGGATGTCGAGAACACGCTCCATCATGCTGATGCGCTGTCCAACTTTATCAATAAATGGAATGATTAAGTTAAGACCCGGTTTGAGTGTGTGTGTGTATCGCCCGAAGCGTTCAACGGTCCAGTTGTTGCCTTGTGGAACCGTTTTTACGCCAGCGAAGATAAATAGAAGTGCGACGACAGTAAAGACGCCAATAGTAATCAAGGTATCAATAGCCATACAAAGTCCTTTGCAAGTTTAAGTTTTTGAATGTTTATTACTCATACTGGCGCATATTTAAAGGCGGGGCAAATTTATAAATGAGAAATGGGCCATAAAACATTGATTTTATGGCCCATTTAACGAAGTGCTATTGGAGTAGTCTGCTGAGAAATTTGTAATCTATCGGGATGGATTTCAGCTGAATACAACACTGTTATATTCGTTTTTTATTAATACAGTAGCGAGTACAGTTGACGACGGTATTTACTTGCAACCGCGTTACCTTGTCCAAGAGCACTCATGATGTCCATGAATTCTTTTTTCATGTCGCCATCGAGAACATTAAGATCTTTGACTAGGAAAGACCACAGTAGATCCATTGCTTCTTCACTGCGGTTTACTTGGTGATATTGCAATGCTAATTCTGATGCCGTTTTTGCATCGCTTGGACTTTTCTGAAGCGCCGCTTCTAATGCTTGTATTTCTGGGCTGTCTGCTGCTTGTTTGTGAAGTTCAAGTTTGGCGATTAAGCCTTTGTAGTAATTGTCTTGGTATTCAAGAGGGATCGTCGCTAATTGAGATTCAGCAAGATCAAATTGTTGCGTTTCTAACAAACATTCTGCGATCGCCAGTTTTACTTCACCTTTATTTGTTAGCTCTGCTGGAAGTTGCTGCATTGCAGCTAGCGCTTGTGTGTGTTCGCCAGCTTGCATTTGCTCAAGAGCCTGACGCAAAGCAAGTTCATCTTGGCTAGGAAGGTGTTTGCTTAGCATATCGACGATAGCTTCTATGCTCTGAGGGCCACCAAGTCCATCGACGGGCTGGCCGTTAACAAACAGCGCAATAGTAGGAAGTGATTGAACACCAAACTGGCTAGCGATGGCTTGCTCTTGCTCACAGTTCAATAGGGCTAGGGTGAAAGCGCCATTGTATTGCTGAGTTAAGGTTTGCAGTTCAGGAATGACTTGGGCGCTCTCTTGGCTCATTGGTGCCCAAAAATGGATGAGTACAGGGGTCTGCATCGAACCTTCTAATACTTGACGAAAGTTCTGCTCATTAAGTTCAACAATATGCGGAGATTGCATTTACGTTCCTTGAGGTTTGTTTTGTGGATACGTTGCAAATATGGGGGGATTCGTCGGTAACTTCAAGATCTAACTCGGTTATCTCAGATAAAAAGAACCAAAAATAGAAAAACGCTATGCTTCGATGTTGATAGAGTTGTTATCTCAACATGGAAGGCATAGCGTTGTCATCGAGGTAGTCAGTGAGGCGTTACGTGAGATACTCAAAACAGAATAAACAACGTAATCGCCAGACCCACACCTACCCAATTAAGGCGGTTTAAAGTCATGAGATTTCCAGAGTAGAACCATCAATTGGGAATAATTGATGGGATAGGATAATCATGACACCTTATTGTTACGGAAAAATTACATCGTTACATTAAAGTTTGCGACTCTGTCATCAAAGTGAGTGATTTATGCAGCTTTTCTCAAAATGGGATCTAGTAAGCGACTTGGCAGAATCCTTTTCAATACCGCGAACACTTTAGTTGGAGTCGTAACTCGGTATCTTAACTTGGGTTTATTAACTGTAAGAGCATGGTATACAGGCTCAATACAACTTTCTGGAGGTAGAACAAAAGCGTTATTCGAAGATTCTTTTTCGAGTCGATCTTTTTGTTGTTGGTAAGCGTCTTGGTGAGCACTGCCAGAAATGTCGATCCACTTATTGAATGCTTTCAGGGCATTGGTCCTAAATTGAGTCTCAATTGGCCCAGGCTGCAGTAATGATATGTGTATGCCACTGCCATGCAGTTCTAATCGCAAAGTATCTGTCCAGCCCTCAATTGCGAATTTGGAAGCATTATAAGCCCCACGATACTTCATGGCAGCGAAACCTAATACGGAACTGTTTTGAACTATTCGACCTTCACCACGTTCGCGCATGTGCGGAAGGATCTGGCAGACCAGATGATGCCAACCAAAGAAGTTAGTTTCGAATTGCTCTCTGAGCCCTTGGGTCGGTAAGTCTTCTAGGGCTCCTGCTTGACCGTAAGCACCATTATTGAATAATCCATATAATCCATTAGGTGCGAGATCAATAGCAAGCTTAGCGCCATGCTCAATGCTTTCTTGGTTGGAAAGATCGAGTTGAATACAGGTGAGGCCTTCATCTTGAAGTCGTTGAACATCTTGTGAGTCACGGCAAGATGCAATGACATGAAAACCACGTTTTTGAAGTGCATGAGCACATGTATACCCAATACCTGTTGAGCAACCAGTAATAAGAATTGACTTGTTCACACTTAATCCTTTATTAGAGTCTCTATCACTCTAGGGTAAAGAATTAGTCCTGATGTTGTAACAAGTTTTTTAGTGCAGGTTCGATCCTAGAGTAGCTAAAGTTGAATCCCGTTTCAGTGAGTTTCTTAGGCTTGGAGCGAATACTGTCAAATAACAAGCAAGATGACTCCCCCATGAGTAGCGACATTGCCCATTTTGGAGTGAACAAGAAATGCGGTCGGCGTAGTTGTTTGGCTAGTGCACTGCTGAACAGTTTATTGGTAACAGGGTGCGGGGCACACATGTTAAATTCTCCTTGAGCGTGAGGAATCGACAATAAGTGGTTGATGGCTCTCACCATATCAAGTATGTGAATCCATGGCATGTACTGGTCACCTGAACCTAGTGGTCCACCTACTCCGAGTTTGTAGGGCATTAACATCTTCTTGAGTGCGCCGCCATTTTCGCCAAGTACAATTCCTGTTCGCAGTAATATCACACGCGTGCTTTCTGATTGTGCTCTCTTGGCTATCTCTTCCCAGTACGCACAGACTTTATGAGGAAAGCTATCATTTTCTACTTGCAGTGACTCGTCAAAAGGATGCTGCTGTTGATCGCCATAGTAACCCACGGCTGAACCACTAATAAAAGCTTGTGGCGGGTTGCTACTCGCATGAATTAGCTCGACTAGTTTTTCTGTGATGTGCCAGCGACTGTTACAGATCCTCTCTTTTTGCTCGGTACTCCAACGCTTATCTGCAATCGGTTCACCCGCGAGGTTGACCACAACATCAAAGTCATTGAGATCACTGAGCTCATCAAGGGATCGAATGTAATGAAGGTTGTTCTGGTTGAGGTGATTTAGGTTTTGTCTCGCACTTTCAGGACTCCGCGTCAACAATGTCACGTCGTCAGTGTTCCAACTCTTGACCAATTCAGAGCCAATAAATCCAGTGCCACCAGTTAACAATATCTTCATACCAATCTCCTTATTAAACATAATTATAGACATGGCTGGTTTTTAATCGCCAAACAATACGAAAAAATCACTATAACGATCATAAGGTTTCAATCATGTGATGCCTAAATTACCCCTTTTTCAATTTACAAAGGACTGAAATTAAATTCATTAAGTCAGGATGTGTACCGTTATCACACTTATGTACTTTACTCGGATATGTTACTAACTGCGTAGTATTTGTCACATTAGGAATGATAAGGATTTGTCATGATTATTAGTAATTGATAACCAGCGACAAGGAATCTCGATGACGGCGGTACTTGCTTTGTTTCGGTCCATGTTAGGTAGCTTAAGGGATCTATTGCCAATCGTGGCGGTCATCGCTTTCTTCCAGTTTGCTGTCTTACAAGAGCCTCTTCCTCATCTTTTGTCCATTCTCACCGGCTTAGGGCTAGTCGTTTTTGGGCTGACTTTCTTCATTTTCGGACTCGAAATGGGGCTATTCCCAATCGGTGAGTCTATGGCTCAAGCCTTTGCTCGTAAGGGGAGCGTGTTCTGGTTATTGATCTTTGCTTTTTGTTTGGGGTTCGGTACCACAATAGCTGAGCCCGCGCTAACCGCAGTCGCAGCCGAAGCCGCAGAAGTCGCTGCCGAGGGAGGGGTCATCCCCAATACGTTAGATGAAATGGAAGAATATGCCGATGGTCTTCGTTTCACCGTTGCATTGTCGGTAGGCATCGCAATATTGCTTGGGGTACTTCGGATCCTAAAAGGTTGGCCAATCCAGTACATGATTATCGGTGGTTACATTGGTGTAGTGGTACTCACTGCCTTTGCCCCCGAAAACATCATTGGAATCGCGTATGACTCGGGCGGTGTCACCACATCAACCATCACCGTGCCTTTGGTGACGGCATTAGGGGTGGGTTTAGCCTCGGCAATTAAAGGGCGAAATCCTATGATAGATGGCTTTGGATTGATTGCGTTTGCTTCGTTGTTGCCGATGATGTTTGTCATGGTCTATGGGATGGTGGTGACATGATCAGTGCTCAACAGTTTATCGACACCTTTCTTGGCACCGTGATGGATGTGATTCCGATTGCGGTGATCATATTTGGTTTTCAATTAACGGTGCTGCGTAAGCCCGTCAATAATTTAGCCAAAGTACTCATCGGTTTCTTTTATGTGATTCTTGGTTTATCACTCTTTTTGATGGGGTTGGAACTCGCGCTGTTTCCTCTAGGGGAGACGATGGCAATGCAACTGACCGAACCAAGTTTCCTTACTGAGTTTAAGATCAGTTCAGGCATAGCCCTAGTATGGTTTGATTATTACTGGGTTTATCTTTTTGCATTTTGTATCGGCTTTAGTACCACGATAGCTGAGCCTTCGTTAATAGCCGTTGCGATTAAGGCGAATCAGGTATCTGGTGGCAGTATCAGTGTTAACGGGCTGAGAATCGCTGTGGCATTAGGCGTTGCCATCGGTATCTCACTGGGCAGCTACCGTATCGTTGCGGGGGACCCGATCCATTACTACATCATTTTTGGCTATGTTGTTGTGGTCATTCAAACTTTTTACGCCCCTAAACTGATCATCCCATTGGCCTATGATTCCGGCGGAGTGACGACATCCACCGTGACTGTTCCCTTAGTGACGGCGCTTGGACTTGGGCTCGCTTCGACTGTACCTGGACGAAACCCTGTGATTGATGGCTTTGGCTTGATTGCCTTTGCCAGCTTATTCCCGATTATTTCAGTGATGGGGTACGCCCAAATAACACAATGGTTAAACCGTTTATACACCTCTAAGGAGAGCAAAGATGCGCTTTAAACTTATCTTAGCGTTTGTAGAAGAGAGTAAGACTGACTCAGTGCTCGATGCCGCGCGTGATGCGGGTGCGACGGGGGCCACGGTAATTAACAATGCCAGAGGGCAAGGCTTAAACCAAAAAACCACCTTCTTTGGTTTAACGTTAGAGGTGCAAAAAGATGTGCTGCTGTTTGTTGTTGAAGAGCACTTAGCACGGCACATTCTAGAGACCATCGGTAAAGTCGGGGAGTTCGACCAAGAATCGGGGCAAGGAATAGCAGTGCAGATCGATGTCGAAGACGCAGTTGGCGTTGCGCATCAAGTCGAGACATTAACTAAAGTCGTGGAGGACGAGTTATGAGTACCAGTGAAAAAATTCGAGTCAGCGATGTAATGGCTAATACCTATGTGATTATCGATGGGCTAACCACGGTGCTAGCGGCAATAGAAATGGCAAGAAAGCACAAGGTAAAAGCAATCATCGTGGATAAGCGTCACGAAGATGATGAATATGGGATTGTGTTGATGAATGATATTGCTAAAAAAGTATTGGCCAAGAACCGCTCTCCCGAACGAACCAATATTTACGAGATCATGACTAAGCCCGCGTTAAGCGTATCTGCCGAGATGAATGTTAAGTATTGTGCGCGCTTGTTCGAGCGCTTTGGTATTAGCCGCGCGCCGGTGGTTCGTGATAACAAGATCGTTGGTATGGTCAGTTACAATAATATTGTGATCAACGGTATGGTGAGAGATGACGTATAGCCGTTAGGTACGTACAATAGGCCCATAAATTTTATGGAGAAGTACGTGTGAAATTATTTTTTGCTTCAGACCTACACGGTTCGCTACCAGCAACAGAAAAGGTATTAGAGCTATACCAAGCATCGGGTGCCCAATATTTAGTCCTACTGGGTGATATCCTGAATCATGGGCCTAGAAATCCAATTCCAGAAGGCTACAACCCGCCGGCTGTTGCAGACAAGCTAAACGAGTTCTCCCAAGAGATCATTGCCGTCCGCGGTAACTGCGATAGCGAAGTTGATCAGATGTTGCTCTCATTCCCGATGATGATGGATTACTCATGGGTGCTGCTAGAGTCAGGCCAACGTATCTTCTTAACTCATGGTCACTTGTATAACACAACGAAACGTCCAGCACTGAAAGCGGGCGATATCATTGCTCATGGCCATACCCATATCCCTGTTGCTGAGTACCAAGATGACATCTTCATCTTTAACCCAAGCTCGGTGACGTTCCCACGAGAAGGCCATGCAGCAAGCTACGGCATCTATGAAAATGGCACTTTCCAAGTGATCAGCCTTGACGGCGATGAACTGGTTAGTGGCCAGCTTTAAATCATAGAATCGGCCGGAATGGGTTTATTTTGAATCTACGTGGCCTAGGTCTCTGTCTGGAGCAATGATGTTTCTCACTCTTTGCTTCAGAACTTTCGCTTCGGGAAAGCCGCCATCCGCCTTTCTTTCCCAAATCTGTATTCCATTACAAAAGATCTCGAACCGTCCGCCCGTATCAGGGTGCAGACTGACTTGTTCTATCTCCTCACTGAAGGTGTGCAGCAATTCTTGGCACAACCAGCTTGAGCGAAGCATCCAATTGCATTGACGACAATAGTGTATTGCTATCGTTGCTTTCAATACTGTTGCCGTGGTTGGATTCGATTCCGTATTCATAGTTAATCCTTTTAAATTCTATATCAGTAGCTTGATACCGACGGCAAACGTCAATATTTCAAAAGCGGTTTTGACGAGCTGATTGCTTGAACGGTTAGCAAGAAATGCACCTAGGCTTCCACCTATAAATGAGCTAAGTAGAAGTATTGGTAGCCACAACCAGTATATCGGCGCGCCAGCTTGTACGATTGCGATACCGCCGATGCCATTCCAGAACAGACCAACACATATCATGGTGAGCGCAACAGCCTGCTTATAAGTGAAACCAAACCAGCGAACAAGAAACAAGGTCACTAAAAGTCCTGAACCCGCGGTAAGGGAACCATTAATAACTCCGATCAGTGCCAGGCCAACACCACCTATTATCCACCCTTTGGTATTGCGGTTCTTTAGTTGTTCCTCTTGGCCTAATTGTTTCTTTAGTCGAGAGTAGACGCCTAGCGCTAAAATCATTGTCCCAAGCAACTTCTGTGCAATATTGTCGGGAATCAATAGCACGATATTCGCGCCAATGACCACGCCGACACTGCCGACAGTAATTAAGTAGCAACAAAGTTTCCAGTTTAAAGTGCCGCCTTTAATGTGGGTATACGCGGCGCCCAAACCTAATGCGACACTGGCGACTTTGTGAGTGGCTAAAGCAACTGAAAAGGGTAAACCCAAAAATATAAGAAGTGGGAATTGCAGCAGTCCTGCTCCGCCACCTGATAAGGAGGCTAGGGTATTGGCGATTAAAGAGCCAAAGAATAGAGCTAGCGAGTTTATCCAATCCATAGAGTCTTCGTATTTGTTAGCTTCAGATAACAAAAAGGGGCTTCATGCCCCTTTTTCTATTGGTTTAGCGTCTCATGGTATTCAGCTATTCATAAACAGTAAATAGCGCTCCACTTTTAGTTTGAAAACAATACGGTAGAACCATGATTTAAGCTAGTTAGTAGCAGCGCCTTCGGGTTAACAATGTCTATGCGGCGGCTTTGCTCTGCGTCCATCTTAATGACTTGAGTGATAAGCTCTAGTTGCTCTTCTGAAAAGTCTTGGCGCTGAGCTGAAGTCACATCTTTAAACTCCGTTGGCGAAACCAGTAAGTAGTTGTCGTTAATATCCCACTGGCCCGTTTCAGAGATGTTGATGACATTCGCAGGCTCAGTTTGATTACCGTAAAGTCTAACCACCGACATTCTCAAGTATGTACCATTTGGTAGATATTTCGCATTCGATGACAGCTCTACTCTACGAAGCGGGCCGATTGAGTCAGCTTGCTTATTATCGCTAATCAGCGTCACCATTTTCGATTGCCATTCATGCGCAGTAAGCAGGCGCTCTACTTTTGCATCGCTGCCCCAATATAACCAACCACTTAAAAATGCAGATAGAACCAGTAAAATAATCGATACTTTTAATTTCATGTTACTGACCACCGTTACAAATGTCGTTGAGATCCGACTGGTTTGCGTAAATTCTTAGGGTTACATTTTCGCTCGAGTAATCTTGCGGGTGAATGTAGTTGAGGGCAAGGTTGTTGGTTTGCCCACCTGTTGCAATTACTTCAGTCGGCTTTAGCATGCCAGTGTGGTTGGTGTTGTAACGTAATACACACTTCTCTATCGCTGGTAGCCAACTACTGAGGTCTGGGTGGTTAACCGGTGATTGAACCTTTACACCGTCCACTTCAGCCAATGTTTTGAACTCGGATTCTGCCGGGTTAGTAAACGTCAAAACGAGAATCGGCATGATGAAAGCGATAAGCAGTAACCAAAATGTTAGCCATTTATTGGTATTTTTAACTGGAGTCGAAACAGGAGCGGTTGCTGGCTCTACTTCTACCTTGCTTTCTTGAGCTTTTGCAATTGGTTCAGGTTTAACCGTTTCTGTAATTGCTTCTTCTGTCGCAGTTGGCGTTGCAAACGTTAGGATAGGCTCTACGTCATTTTCTGCAATTTCAGCCACGGCTGGCTGATCATTTGATGAAAGTGGGGCTGAGCGCTCAACGGTTGCAATAAATTGATAACCGCGTTTAGGCACTGTCTTTACGAACTCTGGGGATTTGGTTGAATCTTTGAGCATCTTTCTTAGTGTTGATACTGCTTGCGTTAAGCTAGAGTCATCAACCTCAAAGCCTTGGTCTCGCCAAACATACTCGTGCAATTCATTGCGAGTGATAACTTCATTGGGTCTTTCTGACAGCATCAGGAGAATGCGGCTTTCATTGCTGCCAAGGCGTACGACTTCACCGTCGCTCATTTGGTCAACAAGTGAATTACTGTTTGGGTCGAATACGAACCGCTGTGCGAGAATAAACTTTGTGCCGATATTGCTCATTGAATTCTTCTATTTTGGATTGTTTTGGGTGCGAAATAGACAAATCTCAGGTGAAGTTCCGTTAATTCTTCACCAAATCATGGCTTCTTTTATGTTCTTTTATATTTATCAGACTCAAGGGTAATAAAAACAGATCAAAAAAACAGTGTTTTTATGATTTTTGACCTTGAATTTACATTTGTCATCCTCATGTTAATGAACAGAAGAGTGGCATCAATTGTTACGCCCCTATGATTATTCAACATAAAGTATAGATGTTTTGGAGTAAAAATGAGCGAAACGGCAACGCAAAATAAAGAGACTCGTGGCTTTCAATCTGAAGTAAAACAACTACTTCATCTAATGATTCACTCTCTGTATTCAAATAAAGAAATCTTTCTACGTGAGCTGATCTCTAACGCATCTGACGCGGCTGATAAGCTTCGTTTTCAAGCTCTATCTAACGGTGACCTTTACCAAGGCGATGCTGATTTAGGTGTAAAACTTTCATTCAACGCTGAAGCAAACACGTTAACCATTTCTGATAACGGTATCGGCATGAGCCGCGACAACGTTATTGAGCACTTAGGTACGATTGCTAAATCAGGCACTGCAGACTTTTTCTCAAAGCTGTCTGAAGACCAAAGCAAGGACTCTCAACTGATTGGTCAATTTGGTGTTGGTTTCTATTCTGCATTCATCGTTGCAGATGCAGTCACTGTTCGCACACGTGCTGCAGGCCTTGCAAGCAGTGAAGCCGTTCAATGGCACTCTGCGGGTGAGGGTGACTACACCATTGAAGACATCATCAAAGAGTCTCGTGGTACTGACATCATTCTTCATATGCGTGAAGACGGTAAAGAGTTCTTAAATGAATGGCGTCTACGTGAAGTGATTGGTAAATACTCTGATCACATCGGTATCCCCGTTTCTATCTTCACAGCTGTGAAAGATGACGAAGGTAAAGACACCGAAGAGAAGCACTGGGAACAGATCAACAAGGCGCAAGCGCTTTGGACTCGTAACAAATCAGATATCGAGAAAGAAGAGTACCAAGAGTTTTACAAGCACGTATCTCACGACTTTGCCGATCCACTAACCTGGAGTCACAACAAGGTTGAAGGTAAGAACGACTACACAAGCCTGCTTTACATCCCAGCTAAAGCGCCTTGGGACATGATGAACCGTGATCATAAGAGCGGCTTAAAGCTTTACGTACAGCGTGTGTTCATCATGGATGATGCTGAGCAGTTCATGCCTTCTTACATGCGTTTCGTTCGCGGCCTGATTGACTCAAACGATCTACCTCTGAATGTATCTCGTGAAATTCTGCAAGATAACAAGGTAACTCAGTCTCTTCGTGGCGCATGTACTAAGCGTGTACTGACTATGCTTGAGCGCATGGCGAAGAATGACAACGAGAAGTACCTAGAGTTCTGGAAAGAGTTCGGCCTAGTAATGAAAGAAGGCCCGGCTGAAGACATGGCGAACAAAGAGAAGATCGCTGGTCTACTTCGTTTCTCGTCAACGGAAGTGGATTCTGCTGAACAAACTATCAGTCTAGAATCTTACGTTGAGCGTATGAAAGAAGGCCAAGATAAGATTTATTACCTAACAGCAGATAGCTACGCAGCAGCTAAAAACAGCCCACACTTGGAGCAGTTTAAAGCAAAAGGTATTGAAGTGGTTCTAATGTACGATCGTATTGATGAGTACGTAATGAATTACCTAACGGACTTTGACGGCAAGCAGTTCCAATCGATCACTAAAGCGGGCTTAGACCTAAGCAAGTTCGAAGGTGAAGAAGAGAAAGAGAAGCAAAAAGAGACTGAAGAAGAGTTCAAATCTGTTGTTGAGCGTACTCAATCTTACCTAGGTGGTCGTGTTAAAGAAGTTCGTACGACTTTCAAGCTAGCAACAACACCTGCTGTTGTCGTGACTGACGACTTCGAAATGGGTACGCAAATGGCTAAACTTCTTGAAGCTGCGGGTCAAGCGGCACCTGAAGTTAAGTACATCTTTGAGATTAATCCTGAGCACGCGCTGGTGAAACAGATGGCTGATGAAGCCGATGAGCAAGCGTTCGGCCGTTGGGTTGAGTTACTCCTTGGCCAGGCTATGTTAGCTGAAAAAGGCTCAATGGAAGATCCGTCACAATTCTTGGGTGCAATCAACGAGCTACTAACAAAGCGTTAGTCTTTCGACTTTAGGTTAAGCCAATAATTGTAATAAAAAGCTCGCAAATGCGGGCTTTTTTTATGAACGTCGCTGAAAATTGACCTAACGTGGTCGACGTCACCGTTATCGTCACAACAAATGTTGTCGATGCATTCTTTAGTCGTAAATTCAGCCAAATTGAATATTAATGTGATAGAATGCTCGACCTAATCAGCTGGGACTAGGAAGCTACCATCTCCAGCTGTATGATTTTTAAACGTTATACCGAAACTTACCGTTTTGCTTCTGTTCACAGTTTTGCTTAGCCTCAATGGTTACTTAACTCTTTCTGTTCATCCTAAAAATGAGCAAGAATAGAGAGATAGTGAGCTTCGGTATAAATCATAATTTTATAAGAGGATTAAACATGCGCATCATTCTTCTAGGTGCTCCTGGCGCGGGTAAAGGTACTCAAGCTAACTTCATCATGAACAAATTTGGTATCCCTCAAATTTCAACTGGTGACATGCTACGTGCTGCTATCAAAGCGGGTACTGAGCTTGGTAAGCAAGCTAAATCAGTAATCGACGCTGGTCAGCTAGTTTCTGATGAAATTATCCTTGGTCTTATCAAAGAGCGTATCGCTCAAGATGACTGTGAGAAAGGTTTCCTACTAGACGGTTTCCCACGCACAATCCCACAAGCTGATGGCCTAAAAGAAATGGGTATCGCTGTTGATTACGTTGTTGAATTCGACGTAGCTGACGATGTGATTGTTGAGCGTATGGCTGGTCGTCGTGCTCACCTTCCTTCTGGTCGTACATACCACAATGTGTACAACCCACCTAAAGAAGAAGGTAAAGATGACGTAACTGGCGAAGATCTAGTTGTACGTGATGACGACAAAGAAGAAACAGTTCGTGCACGTCTAGGCGTATACCACGATCAAACAGCTCCGCTAATCTCTTACTACGGTAAAGAAGCTGAAGCCGGTAACACTCAGTACCTTAAGTTTGACGGTACTAAGCAAGTTGCTGAAGTTAGTGCAGAACTTGAGAAAGCACTAGCATAATTGGCTAACAGCCAGTTTTAGAATTTGATATATTGGAAGCGACCTTAAGGGTCGCTTTTTTTGTTTCAATTTTTAGTACGATACCAATCTAGATAATTTGATTGTACATGCTTCAGGGCGGTTCAGGCTTGATGGCTGTGACTAACAATCGAGAGTGGATGTATTGATATCTCACATGAAGAATGATTATTCAGACATTCTGTGGGAAGCAATGATCTTAAACTTATGCAGATTAGTATATTACTTTCCAGAAAATCACATATTGGTCTCAGGTATCTATGGAAAATAATAAAAAGCAGGGCGTTTTACTGGTGAACTTAGGTACTCCAGATTCTGCGACCCCAGCTGGCGTTCGTCGATTTTTGAGTGAGTTCCTACACGACAAACGAGTCGTTAACCTAACACGCTGGCTTTGGTGTCCTATCTTGCATGGGGTCATTTTACCGATTCGCTCGCCTAAAGTAGCTAAGCTGTACCAGTCTGTCTGGATGGACGAAGGCTCACCACTGCTTGTGTACTCCCAAAGACAAGCTGAAAAGCTGCAGAAGAAACTAGAGATGCCTGTTGCTCTGGGTATGACCTATGGCAACCCAAGCCTAAAGACAGGTGTCGAACAGCTTATGGAGCAGGGCGTTGAAGACATCATCGTACTGCCTCTGTATCCTCAGTACTCTGGCACAACGACAGCGGCTGTTTCTGATGGCTTAACTAAAGCCTTTAAACAGATGCCAGTGATACCGAGCTATCGTTTTATTCGCGACTACTACGCGCATCCAAGCTATGTAAAAGCATTGGCTGAAAGCGTTCGCAGTCATTGGGAGCACAATGGTAGAGCCGATCATTTAGTTTGTTCTTTTCACGGTATTCCTAAGCGACTGGCTGATGAAGGTGATATCTACCCGCAACACTGTGAAGCAACGACAAAACTGCTTGCAGCAGAGCTAGGTTTATCTGAAGAAGACATCACCATGACCTACCAGTCTCGATTTGGTCGAGAGGAGTGGTTGAAGCCATACACTGATGAGACTCTTGAATCACTGCCAAGCAAAGGCATCAAGAAGATCGATATCATGGCTCCTGCATTCTCGGTGGATTGCTTGGAAACATTGGAAGAGATTTCAGACCAGTGTAAAGAGACTTTCATCGAAGCTGGTGGCTCAGACTTTAGCTACATTATGTGTCTGAATGACAGAGACTCGCATATCGACATGATGGCAGAGTTAGTCACGCTGTATCGCTAACAGCTGCTGAGTGTTGATTACGGCTTATCGTTAACAGTAAGCCGTATCATACCAACAACAAAAGGGCTGCTCATTGAGCAGCCCTTTTTGATCTTGATGTTTCTTCTTGAAATAGATCTAGATATTAAGCAACAGAGGTTTCTACTGTCTCAGCTTTTGGCTCTGCTTCAAGCGTCATGTTGGTTTCTACACCATGCATCCATGATACAAGCTTACCAGCACAAAGAAGCAATAATACGCCACTAATTGTTGCTGTAATCGCGATACCACCAAAGATAGACATTGCGCCAAGCTCACCAACGTGAGAACCCACTAGGCCTGCTACGTAGTTTGCAACCGCATTGAAGCCGAACCAAGCGCCCATCATTAGTGATGCTAAACGAAGTGGAGCTAGCTTAGTAACCAACGACAGGCCAATAGGCGATAGACAAAGCTCACCAAGTGTATGGAAGAAGAATGCACCGACTAGCCATAGCATCGATGTTTTCACTGTTAGGTCGCCACCTTGCTCCATTACCGCACCCATCATGCACACAAAGCCAAGTGCTAAGAAGAACAGCGCCATCGCAAATTTAACAGGCGAATTTGGTTCACGTTTACCTAGTTTCACCCAAAATGCAGCGATGATCGGTGCAAGTGTAATGATGAAGAATGGGTTTAGAGATTGAAACCAAGCCGCTGGAACTTCAAAACCACCAATCATACGGTCAGTATATTGTTGAGTGTAGATGTTCATTAGGCCGCCTGCCTGTTCAAAGCCAGCCCAGAAGACGATCACGAACAGACCCATAATCAGAATAACTTTTAGTCTGTCGAACTCTTCTTTGGTTAGTGGTGCTTTCTCTTTCGATTTGCTCAGCTCTTTTGCTCGAGCAGCCGCAGGTACAGAACCAATGTTGCCCAACCAAGATTGAGCCATCGTCATCTGCATGATTAAGCTAATAACCATACCGATACCAGCCGCTAGGAAACCCGCTTTCCAGCCATACGAATCAACAGCAGCACCAGAGATAAGACCGCCGAGTAGTGCACCTAAGTTGATTCCCATGTAGAAAATAGTAAACGCGCCGTCACGACGGTTATCACCTTCTTGGTACAGATCGCCAACCATAGTCGAAATGTTTGGTTTAAACATACCGTTACCACTGATTAGCAGCGCTAAACCAAGGTAAAGAGCGCTTACTTGATCTAAGCCGATGAACCCGTTCGGAAGAGCCAGTGTAAACTGACCTAATGCCATTAATAGACCACCAATCAGGATCGATTTACGCTGTCCTAGGTAGTTATCGGCAATCCAACCACCGATTAATGGTGTGATGTAAACTAAGCCGGTGTAAATACCGTAGAGATCGAGTGCGTCTTTTGTTGACCAACCAAGTCCACCATTAAGCGTGGTATCAGTTAAGAATAGAACAAGAATTGCACGCATTGCATAGTAGGAGAAACGTTCCCATAGCTCTGTGCTAAATAGTAGAAATAGGCCTCTAGGGTGGCCAAAGATGTTGTGAGTGCTTGGCATAAGTTTTACTAATTTTAGGTATTAAAAGATTTTATAGTCATTCATGTATACACAGTAGGGTAAAAGTCTGCAATAGACGTATTTTATGGTTACGATAACTTTTTTTGCCTAAGGTGTTGATATTAAATGCATTTGCTTCTAATGCTGCCCGTTTTTGGCGTGCTGCAAACTAATTTTCCAGATTTGAGTTGGTTGGTTAATAATCTTTATTAAAGATTTATTAAATGAAAATGCTTGGATGTATTGGGTTGGTGCATTGGTTTGATATTTAATGGGGTGGTGTCCTTATTGTTGGGGTGTACATATGCTTACAACAATGAGCCTTTTGATCTCTAAATGATCTCTGTACAATGCTTAACCACTTTCGACACCTATAACTTTTTGTTGATAAATTGGTCTGCTACGCATTATTTATTGTTAGCAACGATTGATTTAATTAATGGCGATTCAACCGTTTTAGGCTTGTGGTAAAATGTCCCAAAATAGAAAATGGCTAGTAAAATGAAACGTTGGTATTTGCTCTACTGTAAGCGTGGTGATCAAAAACGCGCTCAACAGCACCTAGAAAACCAGGGGGTAGAGTGCTTTTACCCTCAAATAGAAGTCGAAAAGGTGGTTAGAGGGAAAGAGAAGCAGGTCAAAGAGCCGCTGTTCCCATCTTACATCTTTGTTCGATTTGACTATGAACAAGGCCCTAGCTTTACGACAGTTCGTTCAACACGCGGTGTGGTGGACTTTATTAAGTTCGGCGCAAGACCGCATGAAGTCCAAGGTGACTTGGTTTTTGAACTTAAAGAGTTTGAGAAGTGCTGCAGTAACGAAACTGAAGATTATTGTCTTGAGTTTGAGTCTGGGCAGGTGGTTAAGATTAAGAGTGGCCAGTTCGCTGGTATTGAAGCGATTTTCCATCAAAAAGATGGTGAAGCTCGCTCTATCATGCTCGTAAAAATGATCAGCCAAGTGGTTCCTATCAGTATTGAGAACGAAGCACTACAAGCTCACGCATAAATGCAACAATAAAAAATAGGCTTAAAAATAAAAAGGCGCATCATGCGCCTTTTTTAGTACTTAGAATTTACCAATCGCCTTAAGCGTTGTAAGCATCGTTGTGAACGGCTTGTACTGCTCGGCCTGATGGGTCGACACAGTTTTTGAATGACTCATCCCACTCAATCGCTTTCGCTGATGAACAAGCAACTGAAGGACCACCAGGTACACATTCTGCCGCTGATTCTAGAGGAAATAGCTCCTCAAAGATTTCACGGTATGCATAACCTTCTTTGGTTGTTGGCGTGTTGTAAGGGAAACGGAACTTAGCAGCTTCCATTTGTTGATCCGTTACTTTTGCTTCAGCCGTTGCTTTCAATGTATCAATCCAATCGTAGCCAACACCATCAGAGAACTGTTCTTTTTGACGCCATGCAATTGAATCTGGTAGGTAATCCTCAAAACACTCACGCAGGATGTGTTTCTCCATCTTACCGTTACCACACATCTTATCTTCAGGGTTCAGGCGCATTGCGACATCAATGAACTCTTTATCCAAAAATGGTACACGTCCTTCAACACCCCATGCCGCTAGCGATTTGTTTGCACGAGCACAGTCGAACATGCTTAGAGCAAGCAGTTTACGTACTGTCTCTTCGTGGAACTCTTTCGCGTTTGGCGCTTTATGGAAGTACAGGTAACCACCAAAGATTTCATCAGCACCTTCACCTGAAAGTACCATCTTGATGCCCATCGCTTTGATCTTACGAGCCAGCAAGTACATCGGAGTTGATGCACGAATTGTCGTTACATCGTAAGTTTCGATATGGTAGATAACGTCACGGATTGCGTCTAGGCCTTCCTGAATAGTGTAAGTCATCTCATGGTGTACAGTTCCGATCTTGTCCGCAACTTCACGAGCAGCGATAAGGTCTGGTGCGCCTTCAAGACCAACAGCGAACGAGTGCAGTTGTGGCCACCAAGCTTCAGATTGCTCATCATCTTCGATACGCATTGCAGCAAAGCGTTTAGCGACTGCTGAAGTAATTGATGAATCCAGCCCACCAGATAAAAGTACACCGTAAGGAACGTCAGTCATTAGTTGACGTTTAACGGCTGCTTCTAGTGCTTCAGTCAGTTCTTCTTTGCTCGTGCTGTTGCCTTGTACCGCAGCGTACTCGTTCCAATCGCGGATGTAGTAGCGTTGAGGTT
Organism: Vibrio gigantis; assembly: GCF_024347515.1. Lineage (NCBI taxonomy): Bacteria > Pseudomonadati > Pseudomonadota > Gammaproteobacteria > Vibrionales > Vibrionaceae > Vibrio > Vibrio gigantis. The sequence goes on along the minus strand of NZ_AP025492.1, from coordinate 2,667,758 downwards.
CAGCATCTTTCGAAGAGTAGAAGCTACCTGGAGGGAACTCACTGATTGTCTTACATACTTCAACCAATGCTTTCATCTCTGAAGCAACGTAGTAGTTGCCGTGCTCATCGTAACCTTGGTAAAGCGGGATAATACCAATATGGTCGCGGCCCACTAGGTACTCGTCTTTCTCTTCGTCGTATAAAACGAATGCGAAAATACCGTTAAGCTCTTCTAGAAGGTCTGCCCCCATCTCTTGGTATAGCGCTAGGATAACTTCACAGTCAGAATCAGTCTGGAACTGGTACTTATCTTCATAGCGTGCGCGAAGTTCTTTGTGGTTATAAATTTCACCGTTCACTGCAAGAATGTGCTTTTTGTCTTGGCTGTATAGTGGTTGAGCACCACTGTTCAAGCCAACAATAGCAAGACGTTCATGAGCAAGGATTGCTTTTTCACCAGCATAGATACCAGACCAGTCTGGACCACGGTGACGAAGCTTTTTAGACATTTCTAAAGCAATAGGGCGAAGTGCTGCGGCATCACTTTTAATGTCGAGAATGCCAAATACTGAACACATAGAACTTCCTTTTAAATAATTTCCAAATCAACTGCATTCAATTTGCCATTCTGGCTAAAAAAATCAACCGGATATGAGCAAAAAAATAATATATAGGGTGTTCTGTTAGAAGTTATCTAATTTTTATGTGTTTTTGGTGTATGGTGTTTAATTTCGGTTGGTTTTTTAAACAAAAACCTCTCAAAAGTGCGAAAAACAGGCAGTTTTGAGAGGTTTAGTTGAATACGGTTTAATACTAGATTTTATTGATATTTGGATTTAACTGCTCGCAAACGTGGCGAGCAAAACCACTACCGGCCTCGCTGTAAATGTTAAATGCCGCATCAACGCCATTCTCTTTCAGTGTTTCGAGTTGATCTGGATATTCAGCAATAGCCGCAATTTGGCCTTTAAAGTTACGTGACTTTAATTGTTCTAAAGCGGTTTGATTACCTTGGTGGTGAGGCATCGCTAAAATCACCAGTTTTACATTTGCTGTATCTAGGATTCGTTCCCAAAAATCTGGGTCTGTCGCATCGCCAGAAATCACGTTTCTGCCATGGCTTCGGTGGTTGTGCGCGGCTTCTTCACGAACTTCGACCCCTAGGCTGACTTTACCATAGCGAGAGCGTAATTCGTCATAAGCACCAGTACCAATTCGGCCCATACCAAGAATAAGTACTTGGGCACGACCTGGGTCAATTCGCTTATCACGTCGGTGAAGCTTTTCTGACGCATGCTCTTTCAGCCATTTACCTGACTGCTGATAGAGTTTGTGACCTGCTCGGTTTAAAGGTGCAGCGATTAAGAATGACAGTGAAACCGCAATGGCGACGGCAACTAAAATATCACCAGACATCCAACCCATCTTGAAGGCGAGGCCACCAACGATGAGACCAAATTCGCTGTAATTAAACAGTGATAGAGAGGCGAGTAGAGATGTTCGAACGCGGAACTTGAAACGGTTAAGCACTAAGAAGTAGAGAACCCCTTTCACTGGCAGCATCAGTAAGAACAAAACTGCAAGCATAAAGCCTTGAATGGTTGGTTGCTCTGACAAACCAATGTTCAAGAAGAAACAGACAAGGAAAAGCTCTTTAAGGTTAAACAGCGATTTTGATAATTCTGAGGCTTTTGGGTGACCAGCCAGTAACATACCTAGAACAAGAGCCCCCAGGTCTGGTTTAACACCAACCAAATGGAATAAACCAGCACCGACGACTAATGCGAAGAAGATGCCGGATAGAACTAGCATCTCACCATGACCAACCCAATCGAGCACTTTGTAGAACAGTGGGCGTAATAAGGGCAGGGCAAACAGAGCAATCGCATACCACTCAGGTATTTTGCCCGTAGAAGCCGTTAGGAATACTACGGCGAAGATATCCTGCATGACCAAGATACCAATCGCCAACGTTCCGTAGGTCGCATTCATTTCGCCTTTCTCTTGCAGAGTCTTAACCGCAAATACGGTACTAGAGAATGAAAGAGCAAAACCGAGCAGAACGATCTGTTCTACCGACATGGCGGCTAGCGATGAAATACCTAAGAATTTAAAACCAAACAGGGCGACGGCGAAAAACAGAGTGGATAAAAGGTTGTGGATTGTCGCGCCAGCCCAGATCTCCTTAGAGAGTAGGGTTTTTATGTCGAGTTTTAAGCCGATAGTAAATAGAAGCAGCGTGACACCAAGGTCAGCCAAAGTAATGATGGTGTCATTGGTTTCAAAGCCAAAGGCAAAAAGCCCAAAGCCTGCAACCAAAAAACCAACTAATGGGGGAAGGTGACACTTTAAAGCAATAAATCCTGCGATAAACGCAGTGGATATTAATATAAGTTCCATAACTTGTTGTTGTAGTTCCCTAGCTTAAAAAAACGGGCCGTGTTCATACAAACACGGCCCGCGGAAAATCAGAATTGTTTTTCTTTAGTCTTCGAGAAGCTTTTGAAGCAACACACCGTTGAGCATAGCGCGCTTAATCATAGCAAAAGCTCCCATCGTAGGATGTTTATCGATCTGTGATGCTACAATAGGCAGGCCGCTATGGAAAGTCGTTAAGGATTGATTCTCTACATTACGCTTAATTGCAGGGAAAACAATCTCTTGTGCCTTGGTAATATCACCAGCAATGATAACTTTCTGAGGGTTAAATAAGTTAATCGTCATCGCGATAGCCTTACCTAACTGGTTTCCTACTCGAACTAAGCTTTGCTTCGCTAGCTCATCACCATTAATTGCGTGGTCACAAACGTCTTGAATCGTAATATGTTCAAGCTCTGTTAAAGAAGACTCATAGCCTTGCTTAATCAGCTTCTGCACTCGTTCAACGATAGCTGGGTTTGCCGCTACGGTTTCAAGACAGCCGAAGTTGCCACATTGGCATTGCTCGCCTAGCGGATCAATTTGGATATGACCGATTTCACCGACGTTACGGTTGTGACCTAGGAAAACCTGACCATTAACGATAATACCTGCACCTGTACCACGGTGAACACTGACTAAAATAGAATCTTGGCTGTCTTTACTTGCACCGAAGTAGTGTTCAGCAAGCGCCATTCCTCGAACGTCGTTACCAACAAAACAAGCAACATGGAATGTATCGCGAATAATGTCGCTTAAAGCGAGGTTATCGATGTCTGTGTTTGGCATGTATTCAACGACACCTGTCGTTGGGTTAACCAAGCCTGGAAGAGTCACGCCAATAGCAATCAGTTGATCAATCTTTGGTTGGTGTTCAGCTATGAAAGCTTTCAAATTATTAACCAAGCCTTGGGTAAGGTCTGATTGGTCTGAATAATTGAGGTCTTGCTGTTGGAAAGCTAATTCACGACCACCTAGGTCATGAAGGCTTATTTGAATGTAGTCTCGCCCCAAACGCACAGCGACAGAATGAAAAGGTTCTACTTCTGTGGTTAGGGAGATAGCGCGTCTACCGCCAGTAGACGCTTGCTGTGCAACCTCTTTAATAAGGCCGCGCTCTAAAAGTTGGCGGGTAATTTTTGTAACACTTGCCGGTGCGAGTTGGCTTACATCAGCCACTTGTATACGACTGATAGGCCCTTGTTGGTCTATCAGTCGGTATACCGCCGCACTGTTTAGTTGTTTAACTAAGTCTACGTTACCTATTTGTCCGCCATTCATACTTAATTGTGCTCGTATTGTCCATTAACAACAGTCGCTTTAACGTTAAAGTCTCGGTCAAATACAGCTAGGTTTGCAACCATGCCTTTTTTGATTCGACCTAGCTTGCTTTCTACACCGATAGCCGTAGCTGGGTATAGCGTAGCCATGCGAAGAGCTTCGTCTAAAGCGATACCAGCGTGCTCAACCGTATTCTGAACTGCTTCAATCATAGTCAGAGCTGAGCCGCCCAGTGTGCCGTTTTCATCAACACACTTACCATCACGGTAATATACTTTCTTACCGACAAAAATAAAGTATTCCATGTCAGCACCTGCAGGAGCTGTGGCATCCGTCACTAATACCAACTTTTCTCCCTTGATTTTATGCGCAATTCTGATGTTTGCGTAATCAACGTGGAAACCGTCCGCAATGATACCAGCGTAAACCTCGGGAGTGTCGTAAATCGCGCCTACAACGCCAGGCTCACGGCCGACCATTGGCGTCATTGCATTGAATAGGTGCGTTGCGAACGTGATGCCAGATTCGAAACCTTGGCGTGCTTCTGCGTAAGTTGCATTGGTGTGGCCGATAGAAACGACAACGCCAGCTTCATGTAGGCGTTCGATGTGTTCTGGATCGTTAAGCTCTGGTGCCAATGTTACTTTTGCAACAAGGTCACTGTTCTCACAGATAAGCTCAATCATTTCGCTGTCAGACTTACGAATGTGATCGACACTGTGGATGCCTTTTTTTGCAACGTTTAGGTACGGGCCTTCAAGGTGCAGACCTAAAGATTGGTTCTGGTATTGGTTGTGATATTCACGAGCTGCCGTAATAACCGCACGCATATCTTCGTCTGAAGAGGTGATAAGCGTTGGTAAGAAGCTAGTACAGCCAGATTTCAGATTTGCTTTGTGCATGATCTGCATGGTTTCTGCCGTGATCTCATCGTTAAGCATTACACCGCCACAGCCATTCAGTTGTAGGTCAATGAAACCTGGGCTTAGGTTTGCTCCGTCTAGGTCGCGAACCTCGATGCCTTCAGGCAATTCAGAGATAGGGCAGACTTTTTTGATCAGTTCGTTTTCAATTACAACAGCATGATCGGTTAGAACATCACTACCAGTGTAAATTTTACAGTTACTTAGCGCGTACATAGTCAGCTAATCCTTATTTCGTGAGATCTTTTAAATTCGTTCGTTACCTAAATGCGGACTTAGTTTGCGAGCATCATTTACGTAACGATTTATCTTTTGTGGGCAAACGGCTTCAAAATGGGAAGCGTATTAAGTTGTTGAAAAATATATGAACAATTGATCGTTATTATACATTTAGGTTCATTGTTGATGATTATTCACAGGGCTCTATAAACCCGGAGGTACCATCTTTTTGCCTAATGATTAGATTTGGATTTTATCTATAAATGTTCATTTTTTTGAATGATAAAATAAGTTTTATGATCTCGCTAGCAAAAACCTCTGTATTTGGTAAAAACTGGTGATTAGGATCACAAATGGTAAGGTTTTAATTTGCGGAGCAAAATTAATTGAATACACTGAATAGGACTAAATTGAGCGACTAAAATAAGTTTCTCAAACGAATTCTAAAAAATCCTATAGGGGGAAACAACTGGTGAATATTCTAGGATATGCACAGAAGCTTGGTAAGGCGTTAATGCTACCAATCGCAACGCTTCCGATTGCGGCGCTTCTTTTACGTTTAGGTCAAGGCGATCTACTTGATATTCCATTCATGGCGCAAGCTGGTGGTGCTATCTTCGGTAACCTACCATTGCTCTTTGGTCTAGGTATCGCGATTGGTCTTTCTAAAGACGGTAACGGCGCAGCGGGTCTTGCTGGTGCAGTTGCTTACTTCGTACTAACTGCTACAGCAACGACAATTAACGCAGACGTTAACATGTCATTCTTCGGCGGTATCTTCGCAGGTATCATTGCAGGTCACTCTTACAACGCTTTCCACGCGACACGTCTTCCAGAATGGTTGGCTTTCTTCGCGGGTAAACGTTTAGTACCTATCATGGCCGGTCTATTTGCGCTTGTTGCAGGTGCTGTGTCTGGTGTGGTTTGGCCTGGTGTTCAATCTGGTCTAGACGCACTTGCTCATGCAGTATCAACGTCTGGCGCTATCGGTCAATTCGTTTACGGTACTCTTAACCGTGCACTTATCCCTGTAGGTCTACACCACGTATTGAACTCATACTTCTGGTTCGGTATGGGTACATGTCAAGAAATCATCGTTGCTGGTCAAGGCGCATTCGCTAACATCACTCAACTTTGTGTTGACCCTGCACTAGCTAAAACTCTAGTTGTTGGTCAAGAGCACACATTCACATTCGCTAACTCTGTAACTCCAGAAATCACTACTGTAGTTAAAGAAGTGACTGAAACTGTTAAATCTGGCGACCTACACCGTTTCTTCGGTGGCGATAAAGGCGCTGGCGTATTCATGAACGGTTTCTTCCCAGTAATGATGTTCGGTCTACCAGGTGCTGCTCTTGCAATGTACCTAGCTGCTCCTGCTGAAAAACGTAGCCAAGTTGGTGGCGCACTATTCTCGGTTGCATTCTGTTCATTCCTAACAGGTATCACAGAGCCGCTAGAGTTCATGTTCGTATTCCTAGCTCCTGCTCTATACGCAATGCACGCTGTATTTACAGGTCTGTCTCTAGTAGTGGCTAACATGTTTGGTACTCTGCATGGTTTCGGTTTCTCTGCTGGTCTTATCGACTTCGTATTGAACTGGGGTCTAGCAACTAAACCATTCGTACTACTACTAATCGGTCTTGGTTTCGGTGCTCTATACTTCTTCACTTTCTCTTTCGCAATTCGCGCTTTCAACTTGAAATCGCCAGGTCGTGAAGATGATGACGAAGCTGCTGCAGCTCCTGCTGGTGATGCACCAAAGGGCGACCTTGCACGTCAATACCTGAAAGCTCTAGGTGGTCACGACAACCTAACTTCAATCGACGCTTGTATTACTCGTCTACGTCTAACTCTTAAAGACCGCTCTGTTGCAGATGAAGTTGTTCTTAAGAAACTAGGTGCTAAAGGTGTGGTTAAACTAGGTGAAAACAACCTACAGGTTATCCTAGGCCCACTAGCTGAAATCGTAGCTGGCGAAATGAAGGCTATCGGCGCAGGCGAAGACCTATCTGATGTAAAACTTCCATAGTAAAGGAAGTACTTAATTAAGACGTAAAGTTACTCTTAAGTAAGTGTCAAATTGAAAGCCTCCCGCATGGGAGGCTTTTTTGTGCCTGCTGTTTAAGACCGACGAACACGGTTCGTTCTATTCTTCATCGAATAGCAGAAATAATCGTAATTAACGGACGGTTCTTATTGTGCAAAGGCAAAGAATTGTGGATGATTAGCAACAATGATCTTTCTATCTTTGACTGGCGCTATAAGCGACCGTTTATTTGGAGACGAAAGATAACTTTCTCTGACAATACTAAATACATAGAGGTGCTATAGATGAGTGAAGCTGAGGCTCGTCCATCGAATTTCATTCGCCAAATTATTGATAAAGATTTAGCGGATGGTACACACAGTAGCGTGCATACTCGTTTCCCGCCGGAGCCAAATGGTTACCTGCACATTGGTCACGCTAAATCTATTTGCTTGAACTTTGGTATTGCTCAGGACTACCAGGGACAATGTAATCTTCGTTTCGATGATACAAACCCTGAAAAAGAAGACGTTGAATACGTTGAGTCAATTAAGAATGATGTAAGCTGGTTAGGCTTCGAATGGTCTGGTGATATTTGTTACTCATCAAACTACTTCGATACGCTTTATGCTTATGCTGTGGAATTAATTAATAAAGGCTTAGCGTACGTTGACGAGCTAAGTCCTGACCAAATCCGTGAGTACCGTGGCACGTTAAAAGAGCCTGGTAAAGCGAGCCCATACCGTGACCGCAGCCCTGAAGAGAACCTAGCGCTATTTGAAAAAATGCGTGACGGTGGCTTTGAAGAAGGCAAAGCGTGTCTACGTGCTAAGATCGACATGAGCTCGTCATTTATGGTAATGCGCGATCCTGTTATCTATCGTGTTCGTTTTGCTCACCACCATCAAACGGGTGACAAGTGGTGCATTTACCCAATGTACGACTTTACTCACTGTATCTCTGATGCGCTAGAAGGTATTACGCACTCTATCTGTACTCTTGAGTTCCAAGACAACCGTCGTCTGTACGACTGGGTTCTAGATAACATTACGATCGATTGCCAACCTCGTCAGTACGAGTTTAGCCGTCTGAATCTTGAATACACAGTGATGTCTAAGCGTAAACTAAACCAACTTGTGGTTGAAAACCTCGTTCAAGGTTGGGATGATCCACGTATGCCGACTATCTCTGGCTTACGTCGTCGTGGTTTCACTTCTGCGTCTATTCGTGAGTTCTGTAAACGTATCGGTGTGACTAAGCAAGAGAACATGATTGAATTCGGTTCACTTGAGTCTTGTATCCGTGATGACTTGAACGAAAATGCACCTCGTGCAATGGCCGTTCTCGATCCAGTTAAGATCGTGATTGAAAACTACGAAGTAGACGCAGTAGAAACGCTAACCGTTGCTAACCACCCGAACAAGCCTGAAATGGGCACTCGTGAAGTACCATTTACTCGTGAAGTTTGGATTGAGCGTGATGACTTCCGTGAAGAAGCAAACAAGAAATACAAGCGTTTGGTTCTAGGTAAAGAAGTTCGTCTACGCGGAGCTTACGTGATCAAAGCTGAACGTATCGAAAAAGATGCGGAAGGTAACATTACGACTATCTTCTGTTCTTACGACAACGAAACACTGGGTAAGAACCCTGCTGATGGCCGTAAAGTGAAAGGTGTTATCCACTGGGTATCTGCTGATAAAGCACTACCTGCTGAGATTCGTCTTTACGATCGTCTATTCACTGTGGCAAATCCAGCTGCAGCTGATGACTTCGCAGCAACGCTTAACCCTGAGTCGCTTGTTACGCTAAACGGTTTTGTTGAGCCTAGCCTAGCGGAAGGTGCAGCTGAGCAAGCGTACCAGTTTGAACGTACAGGTTACTTCTGTGTGGATTCGAAAGATTCTAAAGCAGATGCACTAGTCTTCAACCGCACGGTTGGTCTGCGCGATACTTGGGGTAAAACTGAAGCTTAATGCTTGAGTGCTTAGCTTGTTAAAAGCAATCTAATAAAAACCGGCCTAGAGCCGGTTTTTTTGTGTCGAATAATGCGTGGATCTAAAGAACAATCTAGCGGACTTTCAGCCCTATATAAAAAACGCCGGCCTAAGCCAGCGTTCTGTGTTACTTCTTCGCTTTATGCGCGTCTGGATTGCCTTTGCAATCTCCGCTAATACTTTTGCCGTACAAGTACAAACTGTGGTTTGTCAGTTGCACGTTGTAACGCTGAGCAACTTCTTTCTGTCTTTCTTCGATGATGTCATCAGAGAATTCGATCACTTCTCCACAATCTAAACAAACAAGGTGGTCATGGTGGTGCTGTGTAGAAAGTTCAAATACAGACTTGCCGCCTTCGAAGTGGTGACGAGTTACAATGCCAGCGTCATCGAACTGGTTAAGTACTCGATAAACGGTTGCAAGACCGATTTCTTCACCTAGGTCGATCAGCTTCTTATATAAATCTTCAGCACTAATATGTTGGCAGTCTGGCTGTTGTAATACTTCTAAAATTTTGAGCCGTGGAAGGGTCACTTTAAGACCTGCATCTTTTAGCGCTTGATTATTGTCTGACATATACTTTCCTGTTGATGATCTGCAGCAATTAACAGAATTCAATATTAATACCATTATAGTTTAGTCAGGCATAACAATAAACCACGAACTTCAAAGGGTTACTTACTGACGTCACAATCTGTTTTGTAAATTGGAAGTATCTCACTTATAGTGGAGGTACGACCAGTCAAGGTGACGGTGTTTCTGATATGAACATGGAATGTTGTTATGAATAAGCAACTCGCAAGAATATATAAACCCAACATTGTTAAATTTGCTCTTAATATTTGGCCTCCCTTTTGGGGGGCGGGTATTAGGATAGCCCACATTAGCGCTGACTTTAGGGTTGTTAAGACGGTACTTAAGCTACGCTGGTGGAATAAGAACGCCAATCGTACTCAATATGGCGGCAGTATCTTTTCTCTTACCGATCCAGTTTACTCATTGATGTTAATGGGAATTTTAGGTGAGAGATATTATGTTTGGGATAAAGAGGCGAGTATTAACTTCATCAAGCCGGGGCAATCCGACTTATACGCAGACTTTGAGATAAGCCAAGGGCAACTTGACGATATCTATCGTCAGACACAGCTTGGTGAAAAGTGTTTTCCTGAATTTATTATCCACGTGAAAGATAAACAGGGTAATGTGGTTTCAGAAATTCAACGCACCCTCTATGTAAGAAAAAAGCCCCAGTTTAGAGATGATGATGAAGCATTAGAAGCTGAGTGCTAATTAATAGACTTTAAATAGCAAAAAACCTCCCATAAGGAGGTTTTTTCATATCTATACAATGGTTATTAATTGTAACAATTAACAACCATTAGAGAATTAGTCTTCTAGCTCTGCCAGGCACATCTCTTCGTGGATTTGTTTAACCCAGTTAGATACGCGCTCATCAGTTAGCTCAGGTTGGCGGTCTTCATCGATACATAGACCAACAAATTGGCTGTCATCGCCTTCAACTAAACCTTTCGATGCTTCGAACTCGTAGCCTTCAGTTGATGTGTGACCTAGGATAGTACCGCCTTTCGCTTCAACGATGTCACGGATAGTACCCATAGCATCACAGAAGTATTCTGCGTAATCTTCTTGGTCGCCACAACCAAAGATAGCAACAAGCTTAGTTGAGAAATCAATAGCTTCTAGCTCAGGGAAGAAGTCATCCCAATCACATTGTGCTTCGCCGTAGTACCACGTAGGGATACCAAGCAGCAGTAGATCGAAGTTATCGATATCTTCTTTGCTGCTTTTTGCAATGTCTTGAACGTGAACGAGCTGTTTGCTCAATTGCTTTTGAATCATCTTAGCAACAGCTTCAGTGTTACCTGTATCGCTACCAAAGAAGAGACCTACACTTGCCATAGAATCATTACCTTTCATTTTGTCTGTTGTCGGTGTAATAAAGTCCGGAAGGGAATCGTTAGATCCCGGTTCCTTCCCAGCTTAGTTGGATTATCCCTTTGGCGATAAAACCTGCACAGCCAAGGAAAAGTACTAACCACACAATGCGACGACCAAATGGAGGAACATTTCCTTGCTTGAGAACGTCCTTAATTGCCATACCGATTAAAAAGAAAATCGCGGCAAATAGGAGATCTAAACCAACAGATTCAATGATGTTCATGTAGTCGTAAAGCATGGGAACCTTATATACCAATTTTGCTTGGGCGCACTATATCACTGTTGCGAGATAAAGTTAATGTGCAGTGATTACTCAACTCTCATTTATCTGCATGAAAAAGCGCACTTAAGCGATGAATTTTCGAATTGCTCTAAGTACTTCAGCTGGTTTCTCTGCATGTAACCAGTGGCCAGTGTTGGCAATGACATGCGCTTTGGCGTTAGAAAATTGCTGCTGAACGGTTACTTGATGCTCGGTGGTGAGGTAATCAGAGTCCCCACCTTTTATTAGCAAGGTTTTGACCGAGGTTTTCTCGATCGGTTCCCAACCAATAATGTGTGGGTAGTTGTTCAGTAACGAAGCGACGTTGAAGCGCCATTCCATAATGCCTTGTTCTGACTTGAACAGTGATTTAGTTAAGAACTGGCGAACACCGTCTATTTCAATATGCTTTGCGAGTACTTTGAGTGCTTCTGAGCGAGACTCCGGCTTTTCTTCTATCACGGCTTGAAGGCCCGCGAATACGTTGTCGTGGCGACTTTGAGTGTACGCGACCGGCGCCATGTCCAAGACAATCAACTTTTGCAGTGCAAGATGCTGTGTCAGTGCCATTGCTACTTTGCCACCCATCGAGTGACCGATCACAGTGACGTCTTCTAACTTAAGATCATTCAGTAGTTGAGCGACATCTTGTGCCATCGCTTGATAATCATGAGTATCACTGTGGAAGGATTGTCCGTGGTTACGAAGATCGATACTCAGTACCCGATGATCGACTTTTAGATCCCTGGCCAGCAAGCCTAGGTTGTCCAGATTACCGAATAATCCATGGATCAAAACTATGGTGTGACCCTCACCTTCGATTTTATAGTTGAGCTGTACTGACATTTTTATCTTATTCATGGTGGGTTTGACGTAGAGTATCCGCGCGGATCTCGCTATAATCCCCCTGAGTTTAAACATTGAGATTGTGAAAAGCGAATGAAAACAATTGAGGTTGATGAGGACCTATACCGTTTTATTGCGGGTCAGACAGAACGTATTGGCGAAAGCGCTTCAGATATTCTGCGCCGCTTGTTACAGGTTGATAGCCAAGGCATGGCTCCGATCGAAGAGATCGTAGAGCCGAAAGGTATCGTTGTTAGCAAAGAGGTAGGCTTTACTCCAGAGAAGTTCGATGGCGTTAAAGAAATGCGCTCACTACTAATATCAGATGAGTTTGCGTCACTAAAGAAAGCCATTGATCGTTTCATGCTTGTGTTATCTACACTGCATAAAATCGACCCTTTAAGCTTTTCAGAAGCAACTCAAGTAAAAGGCCGCAAGCGAGTTTACTTTGCAGATAACGAAGCAACGTTACTAGCAAACGGCAACACGACTAAGCCTAAAGCTATTCCACAAAGTCCTTTTTGGGTTATTACTAATAACAATACAAGCCGAAAAAGACAGATGGTTGAGCAGCTGATGAGCCGCATGAATTTCCAAGCAGAATTGATAGAAAAAGTAACAGGTTCAATTTAACGAAATCTGATTTAAACCTCATAATATCCATGGATAAGAAGATATTATGAGGTTTTTTTGTTTTTAAATTTTATATATAAGGATGTCGAAAAATGGCTATGCACCCTCGTGCTGGGCAAAAAGCTCAGCAGGAAGATCTTCATAATATTCCGGCTTTAGTGGCTAACTATTTCTTACAGCAACCGGATGCTACCAACCCAGATCACAAAGTACTGTTCGGTACTTCAGGTCACCGTGGTACAGCAGACAAATCAACATTTAACGAAAACCACATTTTAGCGATTGCACAAGCGGTTGCTGAAGTTCGTGCCGAGCAAGGTACAACGGGTCCTCTTTTCTTGGGTAAAGATACCCACGCTCTATCTGAGCCTGCGTTTTCTACCGTTATCGAAGTGCTTGTAGCGAACGGTGTTGAAGTTATTATTCAAGAAAACAATGGCTTTACTCCAACACCTGGTATCTCGCACGCGATTCTTACGCACAACCTAGTGAATGACAAAAAAGCTGACGGCATTGTTATCACGCCTTCGCATAATCCACCTCAAGACGGTGGTATTAAATACAACCCAACACACGGTGGTCCGGCTGAAGCTGAATTGACTCAAGCAATTGAAGATCGTGCAAACGTGATTATTGCTGAGCAAATGCAAGGCGTTAAGCGCACTCCTATTGCACAAGCTAAACAGTCTGAGCTTGTGAAAGAAGTGGATCTGGTTGCGCCATACGTTGCTGATTTGGTTAACGTGGTTGATATGGAAGCGATCCAGAAAGCGAACATCAAAATTGGTGTAGATCCTCTGGGTGGCAGCGGTATCGATTACTGGCGTCAAATTGGTAAAGCGTACAACCTAGATCTTACTTTAGTAAGTGAAGCGGTTGACCCTTCTTTCCAATTCATGTCTCTAGATAAAGATGGCGTGGTTCGTATGGACTGTTCTTCACCATACGCGATGGCTGGCTTACTGGCTCTTAAAGACGAGTATGCACTGGCGTTTGGTAACGACCCTGATTACGATCGCCACGGCATTGTTACGCCAAAAGGCCTAATGAATCCAAACCACTTCCTAGCAGTTTGTATCGACTACCTATACCGCAACCGCGAAGGTTGGGGTAAAGACGTTGCTGTTGGTAAAACACTAGTATCAAGTGCATTGATCGACCGTGTTGTAGCAGATTTAGGTCGCGAACTTTGCGAAGTACCAGTTGGTTTCAAATGGTTCGTTGATGGCTTGTACAACGGTCAGTTTGGTTTCGGTGGCGAAGAGAGTGCGGGTGCTTCTTTCTTACGTAAAGACGGTACTCCTTGGTCAACAGATAAAGATGGTCTAATTCTTTGCCTATTGGCGGCAGAGATCACTGCGGTGACAGGTAAGAACCCACAAGAGTACTACGAAGAGCTAGCTGCAAAACACGGCGAATCTAAGTACAACCGTATTCAAGCGGTAGCAAATGGCGCACAAAAAGACGTGCTGAAGAAGCTGTCTCCAGAGATGGTTTCTGCTGAAACACTCGCTGGTGATACGATTACTGCTCGCTTAACACATGCACCAGGTAATGGTGCTGCGATTGGTGGCCTGAAAGTGACAACTGAAAACGGTTGGTTTGCAGCTCGTCCATCAGGCACGGAAGACATCTACAAGATCTACTGTGAAAGCTTTAAAGGTGAAGAGCACCTAAAAGCAATTGAAGCAGAAGCTCAAGAGATTGTTAACCAAGTATTTGCAGCCGCTGGCCTATAATCCAATACGATTCATAGCGTTATCAAGCAAATAGTAGAAGGGTTGATGTGAAAGCATCAGCCCTTTTTATTTGTCTGTAAGTGGCTAAGACTAAGTCAACTCAATGGTTGAATGGATTAGCCGTGTGGCCAACTTTGTGGCATCACAAACCAGAACTGCCCGGACTTTGTCTGCCCATGAATGAAGCGGTCACCAAATTCGCTGATAGGTTCGTCGTTGAAATCATCCGCCCCTGCAGCCCATTGCTCTTTGGTGAGAGGGTAGAGTGCTTCAGTGATTAAGTGAGCCTGATTTTGATAGCACCAAAATCCGTTTACTTGGCTCGGATTAATATAGTAGCCCAAGCATTCAATAGGTATGTTTTGTTCTAGGAATGGGTTGGTATAGAGGCGACCTTGCATGAGGAGGTGTTTTGAGTCGACATCGATCTCTGGATACTGATCAATAAAAGCGGCCGAAGATGACATTCCGAGCTGGTGGCTGAGCATTCTATCGAGCTTCTTGTCTAATTGGTCATGAGAATTTGGACCAAACCATGTTTGCTCGTGAAGGAGGTAAAATTTAATTGCCACTTCCCAGTGTTCTAATTTTTGGCTACTTGTGTCTTCAAGGATAAAGTCGATTGCGCCGAGTGTTCTTCCCTCAACATTGATCTGAATTTCATCGTGCTTGATTGAATAATTATCCGAAGTGGTGATGACTTGTTCACATAGGTGTTGGTAGAGGAAGCCTAACCTAGGGTTACCATCATAAGTGTGGGCGTCATCGAGCTTTTGGTGATTTGAGAACACAGTGAGATCAGAAATGGGCGGCTTGATTTCTAGTAGTGGTGGTGAGCTAATCACCCATTGGTAAAAGCGTTGCAGTTCGGTCATCGGTTCCTCGTAAACTTCAGTCATCTGTTCTCTAGAAACAGAGTGGAAGGGCTTTCGACATTCTACCCGTAAATTGATATAACGACGTTATTATAAAGGTAAGCTGGAAATAAAAATGAATAACTTACAATTAGAAAAGCTACTTAACGAAAAACTGCAGCCACAGCAGATTAAAGATTACTGTCCAAACGGTCTTCAAGTAGAAGGTACTGCTGAGGTAAAGCGTATTGTTACTGGTGTAACGGCTTCACAAGCTTTGATCAATAAAGCCGTTGAGCTAAAGGCTGACGCTTTGTTAGTTCATCATGGTTTCTTTTGGAAAGGTGAGCCGGAACCGATTCGTGGTATGAAAGGTAAGCGTATTCGTACGTTGATCAAAAATGATATCAACCTATTGGGCTACCACCTTCCTCTCGATATTCATCCTGAGCTGGGTAACAACGCGAAATTAGCAGAGTTACTTGAGATCGATGTTGAAGGTGGTTTGGAAGGGCACCCTCAGTCAGTTGCTATGTTTGGTAGATTGAAGGCACCAATGACAGGAGCTGAGTTTTCAGCAAAAATTGATCAAGTGTTGAATCGTAAGCCGTTACATATTGCCCCGGAGAACGCCGATAAAATGATTGAAACAGTAGGTTGGTGTACTGGCGGTGGCCAAGATTACATTGAGCTTGCAGCTTCTCAAGGTATAGATGCATTTATCTCTGGTGAAATCTCAGAGCGCACTACCTACTCAGCACGTGAACAAGACATTCATTACTTTGCTGCGGGTCACCACGCAACAGAGCGCTACGGTGTGAAGGCGCTAGGTGATTGGTTAGTGGAAGAGCATGGTTTGGATGTTGAATTTATCGATATCGATAATCCAGTTTAAAAACAGATTCGAGATGAGGGATGCGTGTAGAGAGTGCCCCTTAAACCTTGGGGGAACTTCGTAAGTTATTCTATACGCTTCGTGGGATCCCCAACTCGCTAGTCCCTCGCTCTTGGATATGACGAGCAACTATAAATTTGTATCCGTCGATGTGATGCGCGCCAGTCAGACCATCAAAGATTATATCCGATTCCGTCATTTCCTAGACTGACGAAGGAGGGAGTAGGGAATCTCGTATGGTTATTTATAACTAAATGAGATCTCCAACTCACTCGTTCCTTGTTCTTGAGGATGACAGAGTAGCGAGCATATAAAAGAAAAGGGTTGATGCTTTCACATCAACCCTTTTTAACAATTGTACTTTAATCGCAACTATTCACGTTCGTGAAGTGCTTTAAAGTCACGTTGCTCTTCACCAGTGTATAGCTGACGAGGACGACCGATACGGTTTGTTGGGTCACTGTGCATTTCGTTCCAGTGTGCAATCCAACCGATAGTACGAGACATCGCGAAGATTACTGTGAACATTGATACAGGAATGCCGATAGCTTTCAGAATGATACCTGAGTAGAAATCTACGTTCGGGTATAGCTTCTTAGACACAAAGTATTCATCAGATAGGGCGATACGCTCAAGTTCCATTGCTACGTCAAGTAGTGGATCTTGGATGTTTAGCTCTTTAAGTACTTCGTGACACGCTTCGCGCATTACTGTTGCACGTGGATCGTAGTTCTTGTAAACGCGGTGACCGAAGCCCATCAAACGGAATGGGTCATCTTTGTCTTTCGCTTTTGCAACATACTCTTCGATGTTATCTACGCTACCGATCTCTTCAAGCATACGCAGACATGCTTCGTTTGCACCACCGTGAGCTGGTCCCCAAAGTGACGCGATACCTGCTGCGATACACGCAAACGGGTTAGCACCAGATGAACCAGCAAGACGAACTGTAGACGTTGAAGCGTTTTGTTCGTGATCAGCGTGTAGAGTAAAGATTTTATCCATTGCACGAGCAACGATAGGGTTCACTTCGTACTCTTCACATGGGTTTGCAAACATCATGTGTAAGAAGTTTTCAGCGTAGCCTAGGTCGTTACGTGGGTAGATAAACGGCTGACCGATTGAATATTTGTAACACATTGCTGCCAGTGTCGGCATTTTTGAAATCAGGCGGTAAGCCGCAATTTCACGGTGTGTATCGTTGTTGATATCAAGTGAGTCGTGGTAGAACGCTGCTAGAGCGCCTACAACACCACACATTACAGCCATAGGGTGAGCATCACGACGGAAGCCGTGGAAGAAACTAGCAATCTGCTCATGCACCATAGTGTGACGTGTCACGGTAGTCTTGAACTTTTCGTATTCAGCTCGAGATGGGGCTTCACCGTAAAGAAGTATGTAACATACCTCTAAGTAATCAGCGTTATTGGCAAGTTGGTCAATTGGATAACCACGATGTAAAAGAATACCTTTTCCACCGTCAATAAAAGTGATTTGAGACTCACAAGATGCAGTGGCAAGAAAACCAGGGTCAAAAGTGAAAAAACCATTAGAACCTAGTGTACGAACATCGATCACTGGAGTACCAAGTACACCTTCTGTAATCGGCAGCTCGATTGGCGCTTGACCTTCAATGTGAAGGGTAGCTTTCTTATCCGCCATAACAATCTCCTTTGTTTATTATTAATCCGTCCAGGATGTTTATGTGCCATTTTTTTACTGGTCTTACGTGGGAAAGTCAATTTTTCTACAGCTTTGTGTGCACTTGTTAGTGTTTTTTACATTAAATTCGTTAAAAATCTGGTCTGTGTAGCATTATTTGTTACATCAATTGTATTAGAATGTTGCCAGCCGTATAGTGGCGCAGAAAAGTTTGGTTAAAACCTTATAAATGCAAGGCTAAGAAGAAATGTGAGGTGTCTTTCTTAATCTGGCAGTTAACAATTATTTTACAATTATCTAAGGCTCAACTTCAGTTATTTGTTAAGTTAATGTTAAATTTTGAAGGTTTGCGATCAAATTTTGTCCATAACAATATCATAAGGTTATTTAATGACCATAATGCTCAATGGAGCTGAGTGAGCAAGCCCGTGAAAGAAAGAAAGACAAGACCTGTTAATTTAGATTTACAGACCATCCACTTTCCAATCACAGCAATAGCTTCCATCCTACACCGTGTGTCTGGGGTGATAACTTTTGTCGCGATTGGAATTCTGCTTTGGTTACTATCCACATCCCTCTCATCCCCAGTAGGCTTTATGGAAGCTAGCGACATTGTCGACGGTTTCTTCGTGAAGTTTATTCTGTGGGGCATTCTAACCGCTTTGGCTTACCACATTGCTGGTGGTATTCGTCACCTTCTTATGGACTTAGGTCACTTTGAAGAGCTGGAATCTGGCGCTAAGAGCGCTAAGGTTGCATTCGCAGCAACAGCGGTATTGTCTCTACTAGCGGGGATCTTAGTATGGTAAACAACGTTTCTACTTTTGGTCGTAATGGTGTTCATGATTATCTACTGATTCGTGCAACTGCCATCATTATGACTCTTTACACTATCTACCTAGTGAGCTTCTGTGCTTTCTCTGGTGATATCTCTTACGCATCTTGGACGCAATTCTTTGGTGGAACCTTCACTAAAGTCTTCACCATGTTAGCGCTTACTTCTGTTTTGGTTCATGCGTGGATCGGCCTATGGCAAGTACTAACTGACTACATCAAATGCGCAAAACTGCGTGTTGGTCTTCAAGTCGGTGTTGTTGCAGTTCTTCTTGGATATTTCTTCTCTGGTCTGTTTATTTTGTGGGGTGCGTAAGTGACTATTCCTGTTCGTGAGTTTGATGCCGTAGTTATCGGCGCTGGTGGTGCAGGTATGCGTGCCGCACTGCAAATTTCTGAGCAAGGCCTATCTTGTGCATTGCTTTCTAAAGTTTTCCCTACTCGTTCTCATACGGTTTCAGCGCAAGGCGGCATCACTGTTGCTCTTGGTAACGCGCATGAAGACCACTGGGAACAACACATGTATGACACAGTAAAAGGTTCTGATTACATCGGTGACCAAGACGCTATCGAATACATGTGTAAAAACGGTCCTGAGTCGGTAATCGAACTTGAAAAAATGGGCCTACCGTTCTCTCGTTTTGAGAACGGTACTATTTACCAGCGTCCTTTCGGTGGTCAATCTAAAAACTTTGGTGGTGAGCAAGCGGCTCGTACCGCAGCTGCAGCCGACCGTACTGGTCACGCCCTGCTTCACACGCTTTACCAACAAAACATTAAGCACAAAACGACGGTTTTCTCTGAGTGGTATGCACTGGACCTTGTTAAGAATGAAGACGGTGCAATCTTAGGTACAACCGCGCTTTGTATGGAAACAGGCGAAGTTTGTTACTTCAAAGCGAAGGCAACAATCCTTGCTACTGGTGGTGCTGGTCGCATCTATGCTTCGACAACTAACGCACACATCAACACTGGTGACGGTGTTGGTATGGCGATTCGTGCTGGCGTTCCAATGCAAGACATCGAAATGTGGCAGTTCCACCCAACGGGTATCGCTGGTGCAGGTGTATTGGTAACGGAAGGTTGTCGTGGGGAAGGTGGTTATCTTCTCAATAAAGACGGCGAACGCTTCATGGAACGTTACGCACCAAACGCTAAAGACTTAGCGGGTCGTGATGTTGTTGCTCGTTCAATGATGGTTGAAATTCGTGAAGGTCGCGGTTGCGATGGCCCTTGGGGTCCGCACATCAAGCTGAAACTTGATCACCTAGGTAAAGAGACACTTGAATCTCGTCTTCCTGGTGTATGTGAACTGTCTCGTACCTTTGCTCACGTTGATCCAGTAAAAGAGCCAATCCCAGTAATTCCAACGTGTCACTACATGATGGGTGGTGTTCCAACACAAGTTTCTGGTCAAGCTATTAAGCAAACTGAAGATGGCAATGATGTTGAAATCCAAGGACTATTTGCTTGTGGTGAAATCGCATCAGTATCAGTACACGGTGCCAACCGTCTAGGTGGTAACTCACTACTTGATTTGGTGGTATTTGGTCGTGCAACAGGTCTGCACCTAGGTGAGACTCTGAAGAAGCAAGACGAAGCAAAACCAGCTACTGAAGCAGACATTGAGCGTTCTCTAGAGCGTTACAACCGTTGGGAAAACAGTACTGACGGTGAAGATCCAGCGCAAATCCGTAAAGATCTTCAACAATGTATGCAGAACAACTTCTCAGTATTCCGTGAAGGCAAAGCAATGGCTGAAGGCCTAGAAGAGCTTAAAGCGATTCGCGAACGTCTGAAAAATGCACACCTATCTGATAAGTCGACAGAGTTCAACACTCAACGTATCGAGTGTTTAGAGCTTGAAAACTTGATGGAAACGGCATTCGCAACAGCGGTTGCTGCAAACTTCCGTACAGAGAGCCGTGGTGCACACGCTCGATTCGATTTCCCTGACCGTGATGATGAGCAATGGCTATGCCACTCTCTTTACAACCCAGAGTCAGAGAGCATGACTAAGCGTGGTGTAAATATGGAACCGATCCATCGTGAAGCGTTCCCACCCAAAGCACGTACGTACTAAGGAGATATGACCATGAAACTGAATTTCTCTTTATACCGTTACAATCCAGATGTCGACCAGAAGCCTTATATGAAGGAATACACTCTAGAAGTGGATGAAGGTTCAGACATGATGCTTTTGGACGCGCTTATTCTGTTGAAAGAGCAAGATCCAACAATCTCATTCCGTCGCTCATGCCGTGAAGGTGTATGTGGCTCGGATGGTTTGAACATGAACGGTAAAAATGGCCTAGCGTGTATCACTCCGTTGTCTGCGCTTTCTGGCCAAGACAAGATAGTGATTCGTCCACTGCCTGGCTTACCTGTTGTTCGTGACCTGATTGTAGACATGACTCAGTTCTACGATAACTACGAAAAAGTGAAGCCATTCTTAGTGTCTGATGGCAATGTGCCACCGGCTCGTGAAAACTTACAAAGCCCTGATGAACGTGCTCATTTAGATGGATTGTACGAATGTATTATGTGTGCATGTTGTACAACGTCATGCCCATCGTTCTGGTGGAACCCTGACAAATTCATCGGACCAGCAGGCCTGCTTGCAGCGTACCGTTGGCTAATTGATAGCCGAGATACAGCGACAGATGAACGTTTGTCCGATCTTGATGATGCATTTAGCGTTTTTCGTTGCCATGGCATCATGAATTGTGTAAGTGTTTGTCCTAAGGGATTAAATCCGACGAAAGCGATTGGTCACATCAAGACCATGCTAGTGAATCGTTCGGTTTAAGTTATATAAAAATTGCCGCCCTAGAAGTTTTGGGGCGGCCTTTTAATAGCTCGGCATAGACCGCAGCAAACGTGAAAACTACTGGTTAAGGGAAAATATGCACAACGGCGTGATGAAGGCATGGCTCGAGTCTTCACACTTGGCTGGCGCCAATGCAACGTACGTAGAAGAACTCTATGAACTGTATCTAAGTGACCCAGATTCGGTAAGTGACGAATGGAGAAGTGTTTTTGAAGAACTGCCTGTGCAAGCTTCAGAGACAGTGGAACAACCACACTCTCGTGTTCGTGAATACTTCCGTCGACTCGCTCAAGAAACAAAGCATTACAGTGTCCAAGTTAGTGATCCAGATGTCGATGCGAAACAAGTAAAGGTTCTGCAACTTATTAATGCCTATCGATTCCGAGGGCATCAAGCAGCAAATCTAGACCCCCTAGGTTTATGGAAAAGAGCGACAGTTGATGAACTGGACCCTTCTTTCCACACTCTTACCGAAGATGACCTCAATGAGACGTTTAACGTCGGCTCTTACGCTATTGGCCAAGAGACGATGGTGCTTAAAGATCTCTACAAATCTCTAAAGCAAACTTATTGTGGCTCTATTGGTGCTGAATACATGCACATGACAAATACAGAGCAAAAGCGTTGGATCCAACAACGTTTAGAGTCTGTATCTGGTCAACCCTCTTTCAATAAAGAAGAAAAGCAAGCTTTCCTAGAAGAGCTAACCGCTGCTGAAGGTCTTGAGCGCTATCTTGGTGCTAAATTCCCAGGTGCAAAACGCTTCTCATTGGAAGGTGGTGATGCGCTTATCCCAATGACGAAAGAAATTATTCGTCATGCTGGCGGACAAGGCATGCGTGAAGTTGTTGTTGGTATGGCTCACCGTGGTCGTTTAAACATGTTGGTTAACGTGCTTGGTAAAAAGCCACAAGACCTGTTTGACGAATTTGCGGGCAAGCACGATGACACGTGGGGTACTGGTGATGTGAAATACCACCAAGGTTTCTCTGCAGACTTCGCAACCCCAGGCGGCAACGTTCACTTAGCACTAGCCTTTAACCCATCTCACTTAGAAATCGTAAACCCGGTAGTTATCGGTTCAGTACGTGCACGTCAAGATCGCCTTGGTGATAATGACGGTAGCCGTGTACTTCCAATTACTATCCACGGTGACTCAGCTATCGCTGGCCAAGGTGTAGTACAAGAGACGTTTAACATGTCTCAAGCGCGTGGTTTCTGTGTGGGTGGTACGGTTCGTATCGTTGTAAATAACCAAGTTGGTTTTACAACGTCTAACCCACGCGATACTCGTTCTACGATGTACTGTACTGATATCGCGAAGATGGTTCAGGCTCCGATTTTCCACGTTAACTCTGATGACCCAGAAGCGGTCGCTTTCGTCGCTCGTTTGGCATTGGATTACCGTAATACGTTTAAGCGTGATGTTGTTATTGATTTGGTTTGTTACCGTCGCCACGGTCACAACGAAGCCGATGAGCCGAATGCAACACAGCCTTTGATGTACCAAAAAATCAAGAAGCACCCAACACCACGTAAGCTTTATGCTGATGTGTTAATGGAGCGCGGTGAGTTTGGTATTGATACGGCAACTCAACTCGTTAACGAATATCGTGATGCACTTGATCACGGTGAAGTTGTGGTTAAAGAGTGGCGCCCAATGGCACTTCACTCAGTGGACTGGTCTCCTTACCTAGGTCACGACTGGAACATCGAATGGGACAATAAGGTTGATATCGAGCGTCTGAAAGAGCTTGGTACCAAACTTTGCCAATACCCAGACAGCCATAAGCTGCAAAGCCGAGTCAATAAACTGTACAACGATCGTACTGCCATGGTGAATGGTGAGAAGCAAGTCGATTGGGGTATGGCTGAAACTCTGGCTTACGCAACACTTGTTGACGACGGTAAGCGTATTCGTATCTCTGGCCAAGATTCTGGTCGTGGTACGTTCTTCCACCGTCACTCAGTACTGCACAACCAATCAGATGCGAGCACGTATGTTCCTCTTGCGAACATTCACGATAAGCAGGGGCCATTCCAAGTGTTTGACTCGGTATTATCTGAAGAAGCAGTGCTAGCGTTCGAGTATGGCTATGCAACAGCAGAGCCAAGCGGTCTAACCCTTTGGGAAGCACAATTTGGTGACTTCGCAAACGGTGCGCAAGTAGTTATCGACCAATTCATTTCGTCAGGTGAGCAAAAGTGGGCACGTCTATGTGGTCTAACTATGCTGCTTCCTCACGGCTATGAAGGTCAAGGCCCAGAGCACTCTTCTGCACGTCTTGAGCGTTACCTTCAGTTATGTGCTGAACAAAACATGCAGGTTGTTGTTCCTTCAACACCAGCACAGGTTTACCACATGATTCGCCGTCAGGTTGTTCGACCAATGCGTCGTCCACTGATTGTAATGTCACCTAAGTCGTTGCTTCGTCACCCTCTGTGTACCTCTTCTCTTGAAGATTTGGCAGAAGGTACGTTCCAACCAGCTATCGCAGAAATTGATGATCTGGCACCTGAGAACGTAAAACGCGTCGTGTTCTGTTCAGGTAAGGTTTACTTTGACCTACTTGACCAAAGGCGTAAGAACGAGCAAGACGATGTCGCTATTGTACGTATTGAGCAACTTTACCCGTTCCCTTATGAGGACGTGAGAGCTGCAATCGCGCAATACACAAATGTAGTCGATTACGTTTGGTGTCAAGAAGAGCCACAAAACCAAGGTGCTTGGTACAGTAGCCAACATAATTTCCGAGCTGCTATCCCAGTAGGTGCTGATATTCAATACGCAGGTCGTCCTGCATCAGCATCGCCAGCTGTTGGCTATATGTCGGTACACTTGAAACAACAAAAAGCGTTAGTTGACGACGCTTTGACCCTACTTAAGAACTAGAAGTAAAAGGAAAATACGCACATGACAATTGAAATTCTGGTTCCAGATTTACCTGAATCTGTGGCTGATGCAACAGTTGCTACTTGGCACAAAAAACCGGGCGAAGCGGTTGCGCGTGATGAAGTCATTGTAGATATCGAAACAGATAAAGTAGTTCTAGAAGTACCGGCTCCTGAAGCGGGTGTTCTGGAAGCTATCATCGAAGAAGAAGGTGCTACAGTGCTTTCTAAACAGCTTCTGGCTAGAATCAAGCCGGGTGCTGTCGCTGGTGAACCAACGAAAGATACAACGGAAGATACAGAAGCTTCTCCTGACAAGCGCCATAAAGCTGCGCTAACAGAAGAGAGCAACGACGCACTAAGCCCTGCTGTTCGTCGTCTGCTTGCAGAGCACAACCTACAACCAGCTGATGTTAAAGGCACTGGTGTTGGTGGCCGTATCACTCGTGAAGACATCGATGCACACCTAGCAGCAGCGAAAGCGGCTCCGGCAGCTGCACCAGCAGTTGAAGCGCCAGCAGCGGCTCGTAGCCAAAAACGCGTGCCTATGACTCGTCTACGTAAGACAGTTGCAAACCGTCTTCTTGAAGCGAAAAACAGCACAGCAATGCTGACTACTTTCAACGAAGTGAACATGAAGCCAATCATGGACCTTCGTAAGCAGTACAAAGACCAATTCGAGAAGCGTCACGACACGCGTCTTGGCTTCATGTCTTTCTACGTGAAAGCAGTAACAGAAGCGCTAAAACGTTTCCCAGAAGTGAACGCTTCTATCGACGGTACAGATATCGTTTACCACAACTACTTCGACATCAGCATGGCGGTATCTACGCCACGTGGTCTTGTGACTCCAGTACTGAAAGACTGTGACACACTAGGTTTCGCTGATATCGAGAAGGGCATCAAAGAGCTAGCAATCAAAGGCCGTGATGGCAAGCTAACTGTTGATGAATTGATGGGCGGTAACTTCACTATCACAAACGGTGGTGTATTTGGTTCTCTAATGTCTACGCCAATCATCAACCCGCCTCAAGCGGCAATTCTGGGTATGCACAAAATCCAAGATCGTCCAATGGCTGTTGATGGCAAGGTAGAGATTCTACCAATGATGTACCTAGCGCTTTCTTACGACCACCGTCTAATCGATGGCCGTGAATCAGTTGGCTTCCTAGTGACCATCAAAGAGCTTCTAGAAGATCCTGCACGTCTGCTATTAGACGTTTAGTATCGCTAAAACGTCTAGTTAACCTCGTTAGCTAGACGTAAAAAGTTTCAAAGGCTAGGCTGCTCAACGTCTGGCCTTCACTTGAACTGTAAAGCCATTAGAAAATGGACAGCAGTTGATTTGAGAAGACCCTACAGACGTAACACAGGAAACTGTGTCGTTATGGAAATAATAATCCCTTAAGGGAAAATAAACGGAATATCAAA
Source organism: Vibrio gigantis (assembly GCF_024347515.1). Classification (NCBI taxonomy): domain Bacteria; kingdom Pseudomonadati; phylum Pseudomonadota; class Gammaproteobacteria; order Vibrionales; family Vibrionaceae; genus Vibrio; species Vibrio gigantis. The sequence continues at coordinate 2,642,075 of NZ_AP025492.1, read as the reverse complement.
ATGAATTTGCATGAATACCAAGCCAAACAGCTGTTTGCAGAATTCGGTTTGCCTGTACCAGAAGGTTTCGCATGTGATACTGCACAAGAAGCTTTTGAAGCTGCAGGTCGTATCAGTACAGCCAAGAAAGTCGTTAAGTGTCAAGTACACGCTGGTGGTCGCGGTAAAGCGGGCGGCGTAGAGCTACATGACACGAAAGAAGGCGTTAAAGAGTTTGCACAAAAGTGGCTAGGTAAAAACCTAGTGACTTACCAAACAGACGCTAATGGTCAACCTGTAACAAAGATCCTAGTTGAAGAAGCATCGAACATTGCTAACGAACTTTACCTAGGTGCTGTTGTTGACCGTGCAACGCGCAAAATTGTATTCATGGCGTCAACTGAAGGCGGTGTGGACATTGAGAAAATCGCTGAAGAAACTCCAGAGTTGATTCACCAATCAGCGATCGATCCTCTAGTAGGCCCTCAAGCTTACCAAGGCCGTGAACTTGCGTTCAAACTTGGTCTAGTTGGCGATCAAATTAAACAGTTCGTTAAGATCTTCATGGGTCTTGGCCAAATGTTCTCTCAGTACGACCTAGCTCTACTAGAAATCAACCCGCTTGTAATTACTGGCGAAGGCAACCTGCTTTGTCTTGACGGCAAGATCAACATTGACTCAAACGCAATGTACCGTCAGCCAAAGCTTCGTGAAATGCACGATCCTTCACAAGAAGACGAGCGTGAAGCTCACGCAGCTCAGTGGGAACTGAACTACGTAGCACTAGATGGTAACGTTGGCTGTATGGTTAACGGTGCAGGCCTTGCTATGGGTACGATGGATATCGTAAACCTACACGGCGGCAAGCCAGCAAACTTCCTTGATGTAGGCGGCGGCGCGACAAAAGAACGTGTAGCTGAAGCATTCAAGATCATCCTTTCTGATGACAATGTTAAAGCTGTACTAGTAAACATCTTCGGTGGCATCGTTCGTTGTGACATGATCGCTGAAGGTATTATCGGCGCGGTTAAAGAAGTTGGCGTAACAGTTCCTGTAGTTGTTCGTCTAGAAGGTACCAACGCAGATCTAGGTCGCGAAGTACTTGCTAATTCTGATGTTGATATCATTGCAGCTGAATCTCTAACAGATGCTGCTCAGAAAGTTGTTGCTGCTGCGGAGGCGAAATAATGTCTGTATTAATTAACAAAGACACTAAAGTAATCTGTCAGGGTTTCACTGGCGGTCAAGGTACATTCCACTCAGACCAAGCGATCGCATACGGTACGCAAATGGTTGGTGGTGTTTCACCTGGTAAAGGTGGTCAAACTCACCTAGGCCTTCCAGTATTCAACACAGTACGTGAAGCAGTAGAAGTAACTGGCGCAACTGCAACAGTTATCTACGTACCAGCTCCTTTCTGTAAAGATGCAATCCTAGAAGCGATTGATGCAGGTATCGAACTGATCGTAACGATTACAGAAGGTATCCCGACAACAGATATGATCGATGTTAAAGTGAAGCTAGAAGAAACTGGCGTTCGCATGATCGGTCCTAACTGTCCAGGTCTTATCACTCCAGACGAGTGTAAGATTGGTATCATGCCTGGTCATATCCACAAGAAGGGTAAAGTAGGTATAGTCTCTCGTTCAGGTACTCTGACGTACGAAGCAGTTAAGCAAACAACAGATGAAGGCTTTGGTCAGTCTACATGTGTTGGTATCGGTGGTGACCCTATCCCGGGTTCAAACTTCATTGATATCCTAAAACTTTTCCAAGAAGATCCAGAAACTGAAGCAATCGTAATGATTGGTGAAATCGGTGGTACTGCGGAAGAAGAAGCGGCTGAGTTCATCAAAGCGAACGTAACTAAGCCAGTTGTTTCTTACATCGCCGGTGTTACTGCTCCTCCGGGCAAACGTATGGGCCACGCAGGCGCAATTATCTCTGGCGGTAAAGGTACTGCTGAAGATAAATTCGCGGCACTAGAAGCAGCAGGCGTTAAGACAGTTAAGTCTCTTGCTGACATCGGTAAAGGCCTACGTGAAATCACAGGTTGGTAATCAGCTAACTTTTATCGAATGAGATAGAAGCTAACTGAACGATATAAAAAAGGCTTGGTCACTGACCAAGCCTTTTTTATGTTCCCGAGATACGAGATACGAGATACGAGATACGAGATATGATATGGCCCCTAAAAAGTAGACACAGGGGTTTAGTTGATTAGTTCAAAGTCCATGGGACTCACTCCACCTAGAGTCCCATGTCTTCTTACTGGATTATAATAGGTATCGATATAAATTCGACTCTGCATCGTCATTTCTTGTCGTGAAAGCTGATCTAATTTGTTCATCCACTCTTTCTTATATTGCGCAAAGAAGCTTTCGGAACAAGCGTTATCCCAACAGTTTCCTTTTCTCGACATGCTGACTTTAATCTTTCGTTTACGGTGCCAACGGATCGTCTCCAACGCTCGATACTGTATACCTTGATCGGAGTGAAACAAAAGCTCATGACCTAAGGGCTGCCTTTGTTCCCAAGCCTTATTCAGGCTTCTTAGCACTAACTTTGCGTTATTAATGCGACTTGTCGACCAACCAATCACTTTGCGTGAAAACAAATCTAAGACAACGCACAGGTATTGCCAACCATCAGTACAGCGCACCTGAGTTATATCTGACACCCAAACTCGATCGGGTTTATCCACCTTAAATTGACGGGCAAGAATGTTATAGGCAGGTATAAGTGTATTTTGTCTTGGCGCTCGTCCATATCGCTTCTTACTCACGCAAGAGCGATAGCCCATATTCTGTAGAAGCCTCTGTACTCGCTTTTTATTACAAATAAAGCCGTTAGCGACTGCTGCTTCCCAAAGCTTTCGATAACCAGGAATACAGTGCTGAGCTTTGCTTTCTCTCCTCAAGTAGTTACTTAAGGACTCATTTTCTGTCTCTCGTTTCGAGGGTTGTCTCGTGAGCCACTTGTAGTAACCCGCTGTAGAAACGTCTAACCATCGACATAACCGAATAACAGGAAGCTTCACACAGGTTTTCTTTAGAATGTACTCGAACCTTATTCTTTTTGGCTGTCGAAGAAAGCCTTCGCTTCCTTTAAGAAATCATTCTCCAGCTCTGCCATCTCTAGTTTCTTCTTCAATTGACGGTTCTCTCTTTCCAATTGAGCAACGGATTTCTCGGGGCCTTGATTAGGTATTGGGAGGGAATTAATCTTCTTCGACGTCATTTGAGATCTCCATTTCGAAAGTAGCACCGGCGATATTCCTAAGGATAGTGCTACTGACTTAACGGTGTCAGAAGAATCGAGAGATCGCTGAACAGCTTCTCGTTTAAATTCGTCTGTATATTGTCTTTGTGATTTTACTTTCATGACACTCAATGCTCTGTATTAAGTGTCTACTTTTATGGGGTCACATCAAAGTCGTATGATTACGCTCGGGTCTTAACCATCTGAGATAGCATAAACATCGCAGCTGCACTGATGACCACAGAAGGGCCTGCAGGTGTGTCATAGAACCAAGACAAGCTTAATCCACCGAATACTGCAATAGAGCCAATAACTGATGCTAGGAAGGCCATTTGCTCCGGCGTATTCGCGAATTTCCTTGCTGTAGCTGCAGGGATGATCAGCAATGATGTCATGATTAACGCACCAACAAACTTCATACCTACCGCAATCACAATACCGATCAATAGCATCAAAATCAGACGCATTAAATCGATGTTGATGCCATCAACAGCTGCTAGGTCTTCATTAACTGTCGTTGATAGCAGCGGTCGCCAGAAGATAGCAAGCACTACCCCAATCACAGCGGCACCCGCATAAATGAACACTAAATCAGTCGGCGAAACGGCAAGCAGGTCACCAAATAGGTAGCTCATTAGGTCAACACGAACGTTATCTAAGAAACTTACGGCGACAAGACCCAAAGACAAAGCACTGTGCGCCAAAATACCGAGCAGGGTATCAGTCGCGACCAGCTTTTGTTTTTGTAACGTCACTAGCAGCACTGCCAGCATCAAACAGCAAATCAGCAGCGCAAAATAAAGATTAATATTGAATAGGAAGCCAAGCGCCAAACCCATTAACGATGCGTGAGCCAGTGTATCGCCAAAGTACGCCATCTTACGCCACACTACAAACGACCCTAGCGGGCCGGCAATAAGAGCAATGCCTAAGCCTGCAAGGATAGAAGGTAAAAGAAACTCAAGCATTAGTGATGATGTCCGTGTTTGTGGTTAGAACATTCGTGCACATCTCCAGACACAGGTTGGCCTGCCAAGTCATGGTGATGGTGGTCATGTTGGTGATGGTAGAAAGCCAAACTCTCTTGTACCGCTGTACCGAACAGAGCGATGTAAGAAGGGTGATGCTTGATATCAGCTGGGGCACCGGAACAACAGATGTGGTGGTGCAAACAGATCACGTCATCTGTTTTTGCCATTACTAAATGCAAATCATGTGACACCATAAACACGGCGCAACCAAAGCGATGGCGAATAGAATCAATCAATTCGTATAGGTCGATTTGACCTTGTACATCAACGCCTTGTGCAGGTTCATCCAGAACCAGTAGATCGGGTCTTTTCAGAAGAGAGCGAGCAATCAGTACGCGTTGGTTCTCACCACCAGACAATTGATGCATGTTGCTCGTTATCAGATGCTCAGCGCCAACAAGTTTTAGAGCCTCTAAGATCTCTTGTTTACTGAATTTACTGGTGAGCTTGAGAAAACGTTCTACATTGAGTGGTAGGGAGTCGTTCAGCTTTAGTTTTTGAGGAACATAACCAATTTTTAATTTTTTTGATTTGGTGATCTTCCCTGAATATTTGTGCTGAAGTCCAAGTAGAACCTTAACTAAGGTCGACTTGCCTGCACCATTAGGCCCAATTAGGGTAGTGATCCTGCCGCGTTCTAGATTAAGGGATATGTTATCTAGAACTTTTCGACCGTCAAACTCGACGCTCACGGAATCGAGTTGGATTAAGTTATCCATGAATAGAACTCATTTGCAATTCGCTAATGTTATAATGTAACATTTACCTCAAGCCTAAGCTACTTTTCTATTATCGAGGAATTATGTCACGTTCATCTTTTATACTTGCTACTTTGCTTTTAGCGCCAAGTGTTGCAAGTGCTAATACTATTCTAACAAGTTTCAAACCAATTCAAATGATTGTGACAGAGCTAACGCAAGGTGTTAGTGAACCGGATGTGTTGATGAACAGTAATGCTTCGCCGCACGATTATGCGCTCAAACCATCAGATGTCAAAAAAGTTCATAGTGCAGATATGGTCGTTTGGTTTGGCCCCGACTTAGAAGCCTTTTTAACTAAGGTTGTGAGCTCGAATGAAAATGTTATTGAGATCAGTTCTATTCCGGGAATCAACTTACGCGCTTATGGACACGAAGAGCATGACCATGATGCGCATGAAGGTCACCACCACGGCAGCCACGATCCGCATTTTTGGTTGGGTATCGATCAGGTCGAAGTTGCTGCGAAATACATTTCAGATAAGTTGATTGAAAGTGACCCAGACAACGCAATGGCTTATCAAGAGAACCTAGATTCATTCTTGATTGCACTGGAAGAGAAGAAGCAGTCTATTCGCGAACAACTGGCGCCAATAAAAGATAAAGGTTACTACGTTTTCCATGATGCCTATGGTTATTACGAAGAAGAATTTGGTCTGAATAATTTGGGTCATTTCACAGTAAGTCCAGACCGTAAACCGGGAGCAAAAAGCCTGATTGCGATTAAGAAAACGATCGTACAAGAAAATGTCCAGTGTGTGTTTTCTGAGCCTCAGTTTACGCCTGCAGTGATTGAATCTGTGACTCGTGGAAGCAACGCTAAGCAAGGTCAGCTAGACCCTGTTGGTTCTGATGTTGAAGTGAAGATCGGAAGTTATTTCGATTTTCTTCAGCAACTTACCGATAGTTACACAAGCTGCTTAAACGCAAAGTAATTCGTAGAAAGTATCTTTTACTTCACTTTGCTCTCGATATTGTATGAATAGTGCCGCTTTTTGCGGCATTTTCGTGACCGCTAAGATAAAACCTTTCAACAAATGGCAAACCTTCTTTCTCCTTGGTTAATTTCCGCTAAAATGGAAAGATAATAATAAGCACAAAAAAACTCAGTTTATGGTTGAGCAATGATAAAACGTTGTGACTACCAAAACTTCATTCGCTGTTGCTGTTCAGGATCAGAAGTTGTATCGAATTGTCTTCCGAATGTTCATGTTAATGAGCATTTCATTTAGCGCTATCGCGGTAAATACATCACCGTCTGTTTTTTATCCTTTGCCTGTTCAAGCGCAAGGGAATTTTCTTGCGGCTAAAAATCTCTATTTAGGCGCCGGTGGTGGGCTTTGGATTCATGATGTGCATGGGAAAGTTCTATTTTATGATGGTCGAGCCTTACTGCCACGCAAAGGCAGCCTGTTACAGTTCTCATCGGAGCGTGTCGCTTTTCTGAACGATGAGTTTTGGACGTTCTTCGATAATGAGGTGTATCGACATACTCCAGGGATTGGTAACGAGCTCGCCTTTAGTCTGAGTCCTGGCGCAGAGATATCGAATATTGGTGCATCGGCTGATTATATCTGGGTGACAGACGGCAATAACTTCTACACCTACAACACTCAGTCATTGGAATTTAATACCTATTCACTCCTCAAACTGTACCGATACAATAACAGCAGTGACATTACGATCAATGATGCGGAATGGGTGCTATCCAAATGGGTACTGGCAACCAGTTCGGGTGCCTACCTTTCTGAAAATCAAGAATTTACTCATGTTGCCGCATCGGATAAACATTATATCGAGACGCTCTACTTTTCGAAGGCAAGACGCGAATTGCTGATTGGTACATTAAATGGTGTTGTGATTGTCGATTTGGCTAATTCAGAGAAAGAGACCAAGATCAGTGGCTCGCATGTTCTCTCTCTTGCTGAAACAACAGATCAATATTGGATTGGTACTGAGCACGGTCTGATTAGCTATAACTTTATAACAGGTGAAATCACTCGTTTTGAGCAAGCCGTGAATCAAGATTTTTCGTTACCGGGCGAGAAGATTTATTCATTAATTAACGACCATGCCGGTGGTATGTGGGTCGCGACCAATAATGGTATCCGCTATTTCTCCTTGTTTAGTAAGACATTCTCAAGAACGCCTTTAACTGGTATGGGGATGCACTCTAGCAGCGTGGTGATCAATAAAGTCGAGCCAATTAGTGATCACCTGTCTTGGGTTGCTTCTTCAATGGGGTTCTATCTCGTTGATTCTGAGAGTGAAGAGCGGCCTAATCGCGTATACCCGAAATCGGTCCGAGATTTCCAGATTTTTGGTTCGTCTATTTGGTTAGCGACCGAAGAGGGTATCGTTAGCTTTAACACCAAGACATTAGAGCGTGAAGCCCTTATTCTGCCAAGAGCCATTGAAGGTGTTCATATTGAGAACTTGGCGCTTCAAGGCGACAACACACTTTGGATGACTTCTGGGCAGAGTCTCTATTCCTTGTCGATAGGTACCATGGCGCTGACAAGCTATGGAATGGATTGGCTCGTAGACAAATTTCTGCCAGCAAAAATCACCGACCTGAATATTGGCCTACAAGACAGTGTCTACATAGGCACAGACCATGGTTTTTATTCTTTTGTTGATAAGCGAATCAGCTTTAGTCGTTCCAGTGAGCGATTTGGCAAGGTTGTTGATATAGAAAAATCCAGCGATGGTTCTCAGTGGTTTGCGAGCAGCTATGGTGTCTATCGGATCCCTTACGATCGTGCAGTCATTGAAGAGATCCCGCTTGTTGAAGAGAACATCAGTCCTAGCTGTTTAATCAGCGATGAAAATGGTGTCTGGTTAGGCTCTTCAAAAGGGCTGAGCTATTACGGACTAGACGGACAGCTTCATAAACATATTGGTTCACCGTTTGGTTTGATCATCAATGAACTTGCGGCCGGCGCATGTGAGCTCTTCAACAGTGAACAGAGCCAATCCTCAAGGCTAGTACTGGGCTCTAAGTACGGTGTGGTGAGTGCGTTATCTAATGAGCTATTGGTGTCTACTACGCCTCATAGTCGCGCCTTACTGAGTAAGATAAGTGTTAATCAAAAGACTGTGTCTCTTGGCGGCAAGGCTGCTGATTTAGCCGAGATACCTTATGGCTCATCGATTGGGTTTAAGCTCGGTATTTTGCCTGCTACGTTTGCACCTGCGATGGAATATAGGCTCAATGGTGATGAATCTTGGAGTGAGTTTGAAGGGGGCTTGTTAACCCTCGATCACTTGCTGCCCGGCGATTACACACTTGAGGTTAAGCCCGTTAAGGACTCTCACTACCGTTTTGTGTCTACCAATCAAAGCTTCTCAATAGCCGAACCTTGGTACCTCAGTAACTGGGCGGCAGCAAGTTCTTTGATTTTGCTTATTTGTGTCGTCACTATCTTGGTTTTTTGGCGTTCGCGTTATGTCACCTTTGCCAACCGACACCTAAAGGCGCAAGTTGCTTTAAAAACTGATCAGTTGAGACACCAAAGCCGGATATTACTAACAACTAATCAGCAGCTTAAGAAGCAGTTATCGGTTAAGAATGCGCTCGTTTCTCATACCGCCGATGAACTGTCCTCAGAGGTCAACCAAGTTGCAGCGATGCTCCCTAATTGGAATGATGACCAAGGTAAATCGCCGATTCTTGCGCTAAAGAATGGCTTGGCTCAATTGAGCAATAGCCGACAAGATGGTGGTGTGGTTGGTTACGATATGATCTTAATCTTGGAGTCTGTACTCAAGGCGTGGCAAGAGGACTTAGCAAAAGCTGGTATTGAGCTAGAGATAAAAATAGAGACGAAACACAGACATGTATCTTTACTGTATTTTAATCTCGATATTATCTTCAATAGCCTGATCGCGAGCATCATCAAGCGTAACTTTAAGTCGCAGGGCATGATGGTTATGGTCGAAGAGCTAAAAGAGCACCTAGTCGTGACGATTTTAGACCATGGTATGCCTTTCCCTAAACTAACCTCTAGCATCAGTGATAATAGTGGAAAGTCGACCGACTTAAATATAGAAAAGTTACCATTGCTGGTGAATCAGAGTGGTGGAGAGCTCAATGCTTTTGTGTCGGAATCTCAGAATAAGGTGCAGCTTACTTGGCCAATTGACTATCAGGTATTAGATAATCTCGAAACCAATACAATAGAACAGATTGAGACTATCAAGCTCGCTAATAGCTCACCTGAGCAGTTAAAGCTCAGTGCAGAGCAGGAGTGGAAGAATAGAGTTACTCAGCTTGTTAGTGAGCACTATGCTGATGCTGAGTTCGGTACTGCTACTGCTGCCAAATATTTGTTTATGTCTGAGAGAAGCCTACAGCGACGCTTTAAAATGGCTTACAACAAGACCTTTAAAGAACATTTGAATGAGGTTCGCTTAGAGCATGCGTGTGAGCGATTACTCGCGGGAGAGAAGATTTCAGACGTTGCTTTTGACTCTGGCTTTAATGACCCGTCCTACTTCAGCCAAAGGTTTAAGCATCACTTTGGCATGTCTCCATCTAAGTTTGCTGAAAACAGTGAAGACTAGAGCGAACAATATCAACCAGCTAGTCTACGCTAACGACAGATAGTTTTATTGAAGCCTCGACATTCGTGTTGGGGCTTTTTTATGCTTCTACGAGATACGAGATACGAGATACGAGATACGAGATACGAGATACGAGATACGAGATACGAGATACGAGATACGAGATACGAGATACGAGATACGAGATACGAGATACGAGATACGAGATACGAGATACGAGATATGATATGGCCCCTAAAAAGTAGACACAGGGGTTTAGTTGATTAGTTCAAAGTCCATGGGACTCACTCCACCTAGAGTCCCATGTCTTCTTACTGGATTATAATAGGTATCGATATAAATTCGACTCTGCATCGTCATTTCTTGTCGTGAAAGCTGATCTAATTTGTTCATCCACTCTTTCTTATATTGCGCAAAGAAGCTTTCGGAACAAGCGTTATCCCAACAGTTTCCTTTTCTCGACATGCTGACTTTAATCTTTCGTTTACGGTGCCAACGGATCGTCTCCAACGCTCGATACTGTATACCTTGATCGGAGTGAAACAAAAGCTCATGACCTAAGGGCTGCCTTTGTTCCCAAGCCTTATTCAGGCTTCTTAGCACTAACTTTGCGTTATTAATGCGACTTGTCGACCAACCAATCACTTTGCGTGAAAACAAATCTAAGACAACGCACAGGTATTGCCAACCATCAGTACAGCGCACCTGAGTTATATCTGACACCCAAACTCGATCGGGTTTATCCACCTTAAATTGACGGGCAAGAATGTTATAGGCAGGTATAAGTGTATTTTGTCTTGGCGCTCGTCCATATCGCTTCTTACTCACGCAAGAGCGATAGCCCATATTCTGTAGAAGCCTCTGTACTCGCTTTTTATTACAAATAAAGCCGTTAGCGACTGCTGCTTCCCAAAGCTTTCGATAACCAGGAATACAGTGCTGAGCTTTGCTTTCTCTCCTCAAGTAGTTACTTAAGGACTCATTTTCTGTCTCTCGTTTCGAGGGTTGTCTCGTGAGCCACTTGTAGTAACCCGCTGTAGAAACGTCTAACCATCGACATAACCGAATAACAGGAAGCTTCACACAGGTTTTCTTTAGAATGTACTCGAACCTTATTCTTTTTGGCTGTCGAAGAAAGCCTTCGCTTCCTTTAAGAAATCATTCTCCAGCTCCGCCATCTCTAGTTTCTTCTTCAATTGACGGTTCTCTCTTTCCAATTGAGCAACGGATTTCTCGGGGCCTTGATTAGGTATTGGGAGGGAATTAATCTTCTTCGACGTCATTTGAGATCTCCATTTCGAAAGTAGCACCGGCGATATTCCTAAGGATAGTGCTACTGACTTAACGGTGTCAGAAGAATCGAGAGATCGCTGAACAGCTTCTCGTTTAAATTCGTCTGTATATTGTCTTTGTGATTTTACTTTCATGACACTCAATGCTCTGTATTAAGTGTCTACTTTTATGGGGTCACATCAGTTTTGAAGAGTGTTCTGCAGGGATTAAACAAGATAAGAAAAAAAATATCGTGGTATAGCCGGGGGGACTATACCACGGGTGTCAATGACACCTTCGCTTGCTGCCGGAGTGATATGGCAAGCCACATCACCTCTGGAATTAAATTAAAGAGAAGGAGTTTCTCTTCGATGGAGTAACTATACGATTAGTGACTTATTTTACTTATAAAATTAACGACAGAAGGCTATGAGAAAAGCGACATCTTTGTAAGTTATTGATATTTAAGTGTTTGATGTGTTTTTTGTTACGGTGTACTAGTGAGGTAGTTCTCACTAGTTGTTGAAAGTAACGGTTTTGACGTAAACGTTTTTAACGAAACTTACGAGTATATATTTTCGAAAACATTGATTTCACACAATAGAATTGTGGTCATGTATGTGTATTATGCTGTTAATAACAATCTTTCTCATTATCAATCACGAATTGGGTATTTATGAAACTCTCACAACTAGAGCAAGGAAAAGCGGCTTCTATAGTTGCCTTAACCGGCTTAACACCAGAAGTTAGAAAAAAGCTAATGGTCATGGGTATGTTGCCAAAAACTGAGGTGACGCTTATCCGCCGTGCACCTATGGGTGATCCGCTTCAAGTTGAGGTGAGAGGTGTTTCTATCGCCATTCGTGAAAGCATCGCAGAACAAATCGAGGTTATCTAAATGGATTATCAAGTTCTTACCGTAGGTAACCCAAATAGTGGTAAAACAACGTTATTCAATGCACTAACAGGTGCGAAGCAGCATGTTGGTAACTGGGTAGGCGTAACCGTTGAAAAGAAAACGGGCGTCTATTCACATGCGGGTGACCAATTTCAGCTAACTGATTTACCAGGTATCTACGCGCTAGATAGTGGTAATGATGCGAATAGTATTGATGAGTCTATCGCGTCGCGAGCTGTTCTGACTCACCCAGCTGATGTGATCATTAATGTTGTTGATGCTAGCTGCTTAGAAAGAAGCTTATACATGACATTGCAATTGCGAGAGTTGGGTCGTCCAATGATCGTTGTATTGAACAAGATGGATGTATTAAAGCGTGAGCGTCAGGTAATTAACCTGAAAGCGCTAGAGAAAGAGCTAGGTTGTCCAGTTCTTAGCTTGTCTGCAAACGATAAAGGCCAAGTGGCTCGTTTCAAAGAGCGCCTACATAAGCTTCTTGTTCAAGGTGTTAGCCTTGACCCTATCTCTATTAACTATGACGAAGCATTAGAAGCACTTATTCCTTCTGTTGAATCACACTTTGATGATGCTGATGTTTCTCACCGAGCACTAGCTATTCGTGCTCTAGAAAATGATTACTTGGTACTGAACGGATTGGCTCCGCAAACACGTACTCAAATTGACAACGTACGTCTTGGCGCTGAGTTTGATATTGACCTTGCAGTTGCAGACGCGAAATACACCTTCTTACACGACCTGTGTAAGCGTGTTCGCCGCAGTGAAGGCAAACTAAGCCGTAACTTCACAGAGAAAGCTGACCAATTCATTCTGAATAAATGGGTCGGTATCCCTTTCTTCTTTGTCATCATGTACCTAATGTTCATGTTCTCTATCAATATCGGTAGTGCGTTTATCGACTTCTTTGACATTGGTGTTGGTGCAATATTAGTTGATGGTGGGCACCACCTATTAGACGGACACCTGCCAGTTTGGCTAGTCACTATTCTTGCAGATGGTATCGGCGGAGGTATCCAAACTGTTGCGACCTTTATTCCGGTTATCGCGGCGCTTTACTTGTTCTTAGCGGTACTTGAAAGCTCAGGCTACATGGCGCGTGCTGCGTTTGTACTTGATAAAGTGATGCAAAAGATTGGCCTGCCGGGCAAAGCATTTGTACCGCTTGTTCTGGGTTTTGGCTGTAACGTACCGTCAATCATGGCAACTCGTACTCTTGATCAAGAGCGTGAGCGTAAGCTGGCTGCATCTATGGCGCCATTTATGTCATGTGGTGCTCGTCTACCTGTATACGCACTGTTTGCTGCGGCGTTCTTCCCAGGTGCTGGCCAAAACGTGGTATTTGCTCTGTACATCATGGGTATTCTTGCTTCTGTATTTACTGGCTTATTCCTTAAAAATACTATCTACCCAGGTAGCAGCGACAGCTTAGTGATGGAGATGCCAGACTACGAGCTGCCAACTGTACAAAACGTGATGCTGAAAACGTGGCAGAAACTAAAGCGTTTCGTGCTTGGTGCAGGTAAAACGATTGTGGTTGTTGTCGCAATCTTAAGCTTCTTGAACTCACTAGGTATGGACGGAAGCTTTGGTAACGAAGACAGCGAAAATTCAGTACTTTCTAAGGCAGCTCAAGTTGTGACTCCTGTATTCCAACCAATTGGTATAACAGAAGAAAACTGGCCAGCAACGGTAGGTATCATTACTGGTATCTTCGCGAAAGAAGCGGTAGTAGGTACGTTGAATAGCCTTTACACAACACCTTCTGATGAAGAAGCTGCTGAGTTTGATTTAGCAGCGAGTTTAGAAGAAGCGGTGATGACGATCCCTGAAAATCTATCAGGTTTAAGCTACTCAGATCCCCTAGGTATTGAGGTTGGTGACTTAAGCGATTCTGGTGCTGTTGCTGAAGAGCAAGAGGTTGACTCGTCTATCTTTGGTAACCTGAAAGACAAATTCGTTTCTGGTCATGCTGCGTTTGCTTACTTAATCCTTATCCTACTTTACACGCCTTGTGTGGCAGCGATGGGTGCTTACGTTCGTGAATTTGGTCAAATGTTTGCACGCTTTATTGCGGTTTGGACAATGGCGCTTGGCTACTTTGGTGCGACTTTCTATTACCAAGCTGCAAACTTTGCAGCACACCCTGTGACAAGTTCAGTGTGGATGGTAGTGATTGCTGGTGGCTTTGTGATCACCTACCGTGTGTTCAAGAAAGTTGGCAGTAAGCAAAAAGCATTAGAGGTACAAGTCGTATGATTTTAACCGAACTTCATCAGTACATTGACAGCCAAGGTGTCGCAGCTCGTAAAGAGATTGCAGCGAAATTTGGTATGAGTGAAGATGGCGTGGATGCGATGTTGAGTGTATGGGTCAAGAAGGGCAAAGTATCTCGCTTGGTCGATACTAACAAACATGGTCATACGACACGTGTTCGCTACACCATCAGTAAACAAGATGGTTTATCGCTGAATGTGATGATGTAGTTTGGAAAATATCTAATAAAAAACCGCAGCTTATGAGCTGCGGTTTTTTTGTTTGTGCCTATCTATTTAGGACTCTTTGGTTTCACCTAACCCGAGAACCTTAAGGCCGATACTCAGTAACAGTATGGATACTGGAAGAACCAGTATGTCCCACCCAATACTGTCGAAATTGACGAGTACAAGTTCCAAGAACTTCACGAAGATAATGATGATAATCACTTCAGCCAAAATATTCTTCAGGTGGCCAATGTTGGGTGTTTTTATCCAGCTAAGTACGTTGCTCTTTTTTATTTGTTGGTCATTTTTCGCTGCATTACTTTTGTCCGAAATGAATAAAGTGAACACACCGTGAGAAAATATGAAGAGTACAAAAGCAATCAAGAATGTATCCAGAGATTTAATTAAGTACGAGATAGCGATATCTGTTGTGTCTAAATGCGCAAGCGATTCCGGTGGCACCTGATTGAGCATGAAGATCGCAAAAGCAGAGTAAGTCTTGGTTGCTCCCATAAAGAATAAGAGTAGGGAAGCAAGCATAGAGCAGATGATGGCGATCCAGCTGATATGACGAAATAAGTTGAAGGTTTGTTTCATGATGCTCTCTCTATGTTGTGTGCAAGAGAGTATACGCGGGAGTCTTTGTTGTGATAATGGTGTGTTTTTGTGAATTATTATTACGTATTGGTAATAATGGTAATGCCTAGAGGTTAGGCATTACCTTACTCACAACATTAAGCTTTTTTAAAGATAGAGCTTAGTGACAGCACATTTTGAATACGAGTCAGGATAGCTGTTTGATCTTCTTCACTGCGTTGTTCACCTTTAGTGTTTCCCCACACCGGGCCAGGCCACGCAATATCATCTTTGAAGCGTGCAATGTGGTGGATATGCAGTTGTGGAACCATGTTACCTAGTGCGCCTAGGTTGAGCTTATCTGGCTGGAACGTCGCTTCTAATGCTTGGCTTACTGCTTGAGATTCGTGTAAGAACTGCTGCTGTTCTTTCATTGGTAAGTGGTGCAGCTCTTTTAGCTTGGCACGTTTTGGTACCAAGATAACCCAAGGTACAGCGCTGTCTTTACTTAGTAGTGCTAGACACAATGGAAACTCGCCGATAAGCGTAGTGTCTTTTGCAAGTTGCGGGTGAAGTTCGAAGCCCATGATCTTTCCAATTAATTGTTTTAGTTGAGTATAAGGTTGGAATAGGAATGTGGCTAGCGCTTACGATCTCAATAAGCAGATTCCCTATTACGTTTGTACTTCACTGTAGGGAATGACGGTGAGAAGAGGGATAACGAATTGGTTTTCGGTGGTTGCATGCTTTAGGAGATTCCCTAACAAGCTCGTACTTCAATGTAGGGAATAGCGTGAAGGGGAGGAATAGCGAATTGGTTTACTGTTGTTACGTGCTTTAAGAGATTTCCTATCACGCTCGTTCATCAACGAAGGAGCGTAGTAGGAGATCTCTGCGACGGAAGTCAGCGGGTAGCTCGATAGTTAAGTAGATATAACCTCTAGATAAAACAAAAGGTTGACGCTTTCACGTCAACCTTTCTAATTATCTCGAATCTCGAATCTCGAATCTCGAATCTCGAATCTCGAATCTCGAATCGCTTACATGCGTTCTAGAGTGTCGATACCTAGAAGCGACAGGCCTTGCTTGATTGTCTTCGCTGTTAGTGCAGCAAGCTTCAGACGGCTCTGCTTAACAGCATCGTCTTCAGCAACTAGGATAGGGCATGCTTCGTAGAAGCTAGAGAATTGACCTGCTAGTTCGAATAGGTAGCTACACATGATGTGTGGTTGACCTTCACGAGCAACAGACTGTACCGCTTCTTCAAACTGTAGAAGTTTCGCGATAAGCGCTTTCTCTTTCTCTTCAGTGATTTTGATTTCACCTTCAAGAGAGTCCATAGAAATGCCAGCTTTAGCAAATACAGAAGCAACACGAGTGTATGCGTACTGCATGTAAGGTGCTGTGTTACCTTCGAACGCAAGCATGTTATCCCAATCGAACACGTAGTCAGTCGTACGGTGCTTAGAAAGGTCTGCGTACTTAACCGCTGCCATTGCAACCGTGTTCGCGATCGCTTTTTTCTCGTCTTCTGCAAGTTCTGGGTTCTTAGATTCGATTAGCTGTGCTGCACGAACTTCTGCTTCATCAAGAAGATCAGCGAGACGGACAGTACCACCCGCACGAGTCTTGAATGGCTTACCATCTTTACCTAGCATCATGCCGAATGCGTGGTGCTCAAGAGAAACAGATTCTGGGATGTAACCTGCTTTACGAACGATAGTCCAAGCTTGCATTAGGTGTTGGTGCTGACGTGAGTCGATGAAGTAAAGAACGCGGTCTGCGCCTAACTCTTCAAAACGATATTTTGCACAAGCAATATCAGTTGTTGTGTAAAGGAAACCGCCGTCGCGCTTCTGGATGATAACGCCCATTGGGTCGCCATCTTTGTTTTTGTATTCGTCTAGGAATACAACTTGTGCGCCGTCATCTTCTTTAGCAAGACCTTGTTCTTTTAGGTCTGCAACGATGGTAGGAAGCATGTGGTTGTACATGCTCTCGCCCATTACGTCATCACGAGTTAGTGATACGTTTAGACGATCGTAGTTGCGTTGGTTTTGAATCATTGTTACGTCAACAAGCTTCTTCCACATCTCTGCGCAGAACTCGTCGCCGCTTTGCAGTTTAACAACGTAGCCACGTGCTTTAAGTGCAAACTCTTCGTCTTCGTCGTAAAGCTTTTTAGATTCACGGTAGAAGCCTTCAAGATCAGCAAGTTCCATTGAAACTTCGCCAGACTCAGCTTGAACTCGCTCAAGGTTTGCGATAAGCATACCGAATTGAGTACCCCAGTCACCGATGTGGTTAGCACGGATAACGTTATGGCCTAGGAATTCAAGAGTACGAACAACCGCATCACCGATGATCGTTGAACGTAGGTGACCAACGTGCATCTCTTTCGCAACGTTTGGTGCAGAGTAATCCGCAACGATAGTTTGTGTTTCTGCAACGGCTACACCAAGGCGAGAATCAGCTAATGCTGCGTCTGCTTGTTGTGCTAGGAAAGCTTCATCTAGGAAGATGTTAAGGAAACCTGGGCCAGCGATTTCAACTTTAGAAGCGATACCGTCTAGGTTTAGAACGTCCAATACTTTTTGAGCAAACTCTCGAGGATTAGTGCCTAGTCGCTTAGCAACGCCCATAACGCCGTTTGCTTGGTAGTCACCAAATTGTGGTTTTGCAGATTGGCGAACAGCGGCAGGAGAGCCTGCAGGTGCGCCAGCGGCTTCTAGAGCCTGAGATACTTTGTCATTAATAAGTGCTTGGATATTCACACGCGTTTCCTTCAATTCAAGGATGATAAGAGTGGCCGTTATTTCGAGGTCATTAAATTGGTTAATTATGCGTCTAGTTAACGATTTAATGCCGAAATGAACAACAGACACTGTTTAAGTTCACAAAAATGGCGTTAATCATACCAATTTTGTGGGGTTTCTTATAGGTCGAATTGATAGAAATTTAACATTTCCTGAGTGGTTTTTGACAATCGACTTTTACCAAGACGCGTTTGCATGTTTAAGGAGCGGAATGAGCATACTTATTGAGTGTTTTTTGTAAAAGCAACGCTTGTTGCTGGAGACAAAACTGATAACATGCCGCCATTATTTGGAGAACACAGACAATGACGATGAGCCTGAAACAAGCTGAATTAGAACCACAACAAATGATCGCACGCCTTGATACCTTTATGGCAAAAATTGAGAATCTAGGAAATACATTGGGTTTGGATTTAAGCTTTGCTCAAGCGGATCATATTGCGCTTCGAATCAATGAAACTGAACTCGCAAAATCTGCGCATCAAGCATGGTCTGAGTACGGCTCTACGATTTCAGAGGCGATGATCAATGGTCGTCCAATTGTGGTGTTGGCTTTCGATGAGCCATTGCAAAGTCTTGGTTGGAACATTGAGTGCTTAGAACTGCCATATCCAGCAGAAGGTAAGATTTACCCACACCAAGATTGGGAACATGTTGAGTTTGTGATTCCGTCTCACGCCCAAACGGCTGATGAGTACCTAGCGGATCTGAAAGAAACTTACCCGCAGTTCGCTGCTAACTTTGAAACGCTGACTGAGCAAGGTGTTAAGATCAAGCTATCTAGCCCGAAAGGCGAGGGTGAACGTTTGAACAACCCAACCGTTGCATTTAAGCATCAAGGGGTTTGTATCAAGCTGCACCCACATTCGTTGAAGAAGATTGTGGAGTCAGAGCTGGCATAACCTAAGGTTGTTCTAAGAAGAGATTCCTGATCTCGCTTAGACTCGTCGGAATGACGGATACGAATTGGACTTGTGCCATGCAGTCACTCGGTTTGGTCGACGTTTTTCGAGTTGTAGCTTTTGCTAGATTAGAAAACACCGTCATGCCCGATAGCGACGAAGGAGTGTAGTCGGGAATCTCTTAAAGTTGGTCTGATCATCAGATACAAAAAACGCGCGATGGGTAAACCCTATTGCGCGTTTTTTATTGGGTTCTAACTGGAAGCCTTACCGGAAATCGAATCCCCGACTTACAGAATCACAGTCTTATTGCCGTAAACAAACACGTGATCATTGATCACCTTGTTTAGCGCCTTACTCAATACGTTCTTCTCTACGTCACGACCGGCTTGCGCCATGTCTTTCGCGCTGAAGTTGTGATCCACAGGGATAACATCTTGCTTAATGATCGGGCCTTCATCCAAATCATTAGTCACAAAGTGCGCTGTAGCACCAATGATCTTTACGCCGCGCTCATACGCTTGTTGATATGGCTTCGCGCCAATGAAGGCTGGCAAAAAGCTGTGGTGGATATTGATGATCTTGTGGTTGTACTTTTCAACAAACCCTGGAGTCAGCACTCGCATATACTTAGCCAAAACAAGGTAATCAGGCTGGTATTGGTCAATCACTTCTAGCATTTTTTGCTCATGTTCTTCACGGTTTAGTCCTTCGTGAGAAACATGGTGGTAAGGGATGTCAAAACGTTCGGTTAGGCTTTGTAGGATGTCGTAGTTACCGACAACCGCTGCGATTTCCACGTCTAAACTGCCATCGAAGTTCTTCATTAGAATGTCGCCAAGGCAGTGTGCTTCTTTGGTCACAAGAATCACAACACGCTTGCGAGAAGAGCTCATTAGCTTGCGTTTTGCATTCTCTGGCAACGCTTGGTCTAAATCGGCTAGTAAGGTTTCGTCATTGAAATACCCTTCAAGCTCGGTGCGCATAAAGAAGTGGCCGCTGGTGTTATCTACGAACTCATTGTTGTGCACAATATTGAGTTGGTGTTTGTAACAAATGTTGGTGATTTTTGAGATGAGGCCCGGGGCATCAGTACAGTGTGTTAGTAACGTTTTTCTTTCCATTTGCATCTTACTTCCATGAAATATTTTTTATTCTTCAAATTAAATACAGGCCGTCGAACGGTGAACTGAGCCGCAATATCACCGTTATAATTAATCTATTATCAAGTTGGTTTCAACAAATTCTGCTGCTCATTTATCGCTTTGATAAATTGTTTGATGTCGAAATATCAGTTTTCAGATAGCAAAACAGGCAGAAGCTTCATTTTTAAAGTTTTGACCGTAGTACGCATTTGAACTTCAACCGAGGCATTTTCGCCTTGGCCAAAAATAGAGGTGATACTTATGGATAAAGAGTTACTAGCAAAAAAGCTGTACTGCAAGCGCGTGAGTTCATTGGCTGGCAGCACAGAGCTAGATGGAAATGTTCTCGATGAAATGTGGGAAAGCAAAACCTCGCCAACCGACGCTGTAAAAGCCATACAGCCAAATGACAATGAATTTGAAGGCGCTCCTTGGCTATCTCGTTATCTCAACCGAAAATAAGCAATTAACGTTCAAACTATAACAGCAATCTCGATTTTCATTTCCGTTCTCAAGGTAATTTGAAATAACCCAAACACCTCCGGTGCGAAGTCATTCTTGATTCGCGCCGGCTCACTAAACCTGCCATAATTCGCCTTCTATTTTTCTAAACTTCGTACTCTATGATATCTAAAACGTTTTCTGCTGATGGTGCTCTGGGTAAAGCTATCCCTGGGTTTCAACCACGACAAGCTCAGCTAGACATGGCTGAAGCGGTTTCACAAGCCATTGAGCAACAGAGTCAGTTAGTCGTTGAAGCGGGAACCGGTACCGGTAAGACTTTTGCTTACTTAGTACCAGCACTGCTGAGCGGCAAGAAAACCATCATTAGTACGGGGTCTAAAAACCTTCAAGAACAGTTGTTTCATCGCGATTTACCACTGATGGTCGATGCGCTTGGCTTTTATGGCCAGGTAGCGTTGCTCAAAGGCCGTTCGAATTATTTGTGCTTGGATAGACTGAGTCGTCAAATGATCGAAAGTCATGGCACTCATACTGATCCAACAT
The DNA here is from genome assembly GCF_024347515.1 of Vibrio gigantis. NCBI lineage: Bacteria > Pseudomonadati > Pseudomonadota > Gammaproteobacteria > Vibrionales > Vibrionaceae > Vibrio > Vibrio gigantis. The sequence goes on along the minus strand of NZ_AP025492.1, from coordinate 2,621,365 downwards.
TGCTGGCTCAGCTAGTGAAAGTTCGTAGCTGGTCGTCATCTACACAAACCGGTGATTTGGGTGATTGTGATGATATTGCTGAAGATAGCCCTGTAATCCCAACGATTACCTCGACCAACGACAATTGCTTGGGCAAAGAGTGTCCAAGTTATACCGATTGCTTTGTACTGAAAGCGCGTAAAAAAGCGATGGATTCCGATGTTGTTGTAGTGAACCATCACTTGTTTTTAGCGGATTTAGCGATTAAAGAAACCGGATTTGGTGAGCTGATACCTGAAGCCGATGTGTTTATTTTCGATGAAGCGCACCAACTTCCCGATATTGCGAGCCAGTACTTCGGACAATCAGTTTCCAGTCGACAGATTCAAGAGCTAGCCAAAGATATTGAAATCGCTTACCGAACTGAAGCCAAAGATATGCGTCAGTTGCAAAAAGTAGGGGATAGGCTCGTTCAATCTTCAGCCGATTTACGTATCGTATTGGGTGATACAGGCTTTCGTGGTAACTGGCGGGAAGCCTTAAAATCTGAATCAATTGCAAGAGAGTTAGTTCGTTTGCAAGATGCATTGCAATTGGCCGTTGATGTATTGAAATTAGCACTCGGACGAAGTCAGCTGTTAGATACCGCTTTCGAACGTGCAAACATGATTAAGTCGCGCATTGAACGTGTATGTGACGTGTCGATTACCGGTTATTCCTATTGGTATGACACCACACCGCGCCACTTTGCTTTGCACATTACGCCGCTTTCAGTTGCCGATAAATTTCACGAGCAGATTGAGCTGAAGCCGGGCGCTTGGGTATTTACGTCAGCAACCTTGGCGGTGTCGGACGATTTCGACCACTTTACCTCACGCTTGGGACTAAAACCGTCAGCACAGTTTTCACTGCCAAGCCCGTTTGACTATCCAAATCAGGCGCGCTTGTGTGTGCCTCGCTATCTTCCAGAGCCCAATAGCCCAGGCTTGGCGGATAAGCTAGTTCGAATGCTGACTCCGGTAATCGAGCAGAACCAAGGTCGCTGTTTCTTCTTGTGCACCTCACACAGCATGATGAAAGAGTTGGGGGAGCGATTTCGTGAAACCTTGACCGTGCCGGTGCTATTGCAAGGTGAGACAAGCAAGCAAAAAACCTTGGCTGAGTTTATGGAATTGGGTAATGCCTTACTGGTAGCGACAGGCGCTTTCTGGGAAGGGATAGATGTTAGGGGCGATGCATTAAGCTGTGTTATCATCGATAAATTGCCCTTTACGGCCCCTGATGACCCTTTACTTAAGGCTCGAATCGAGGACTGTAAGCTAAAAGGGGGTGATCCTTTTGCACAGGTACAGTTGCCAGACGCTGTGATTACCTTGAAACAAGGTGTCGGCCGATTGATACGTGACAAGCGCGATAATGGCGCTTTGATTATTTGCGATAACCGATTGGTGACTCGCGATTACGGTGGCATATTTTTGGCGAGTTTACCGCCTATTCCTCGTACACGTGACTTAGGGGTCATTAAAGAATTCTTAGCTAAAGACCATTCAACCGCTGCTGAGTAATTGGCATTGTTGAGCTTAGCCATTATTTTTAGATTAGATAACGAATATTTGAGACACAAATGAGCGCGAAAATTCTTGCAGTAGATACCGCCACTGAAAACTGTTCAGTGGCATTAGTAATGGGTGACCAGGTGTTCGCACGTAGCGAAGAGGCTCCTCGAGACCATACGAAAAAAATTCTACCTATGGTTGATGAAGTACTGAAAGAAGCGAATGTCGCTTTAACCGATATCGATGCTATCGCGTTTGGCCAAGGCCCAGGCAGCTTCACGGGTGTGCGTATTGGTATTGGTATTGCTCAGGGCTTGGCTTTTGGTGCGGATTTACCAATGATCGGTGTGTCTACTTTGGCAGCGATGGCACAAGGCAGCTACCGCAAATTTGGTGAAACTCACGTAGCAACAGCGATTGATGCGCGTATGAGCGAAGTGTACTGGGCTCGTTACAGCCGTGAACAAGATGGTCGTTGGACAGCGGTTGATGCCGAATGTGTAACGCCACCAAGTGAATTGGCTGCGCAGCTTAAAGCTGACTCCGAAACATGGGCAAAAGTAGGGACAGGTTGGGAAGCGTATTCAGAACACATGGATACTCTAGCGATCAACACCAAAGCGTGTGAGGTTCTGTTCCCAGAAGCTCAAGATATGGCTTTCCTCGCTCAATTTGCTTACGCAGAAGGCAAAGCGGTTGCAGCTGAAGAGTCTGAGCCAGTTTATCTTCGTGATAAAGTGACTTGGAAGAAATTGCCAGGTCGCGAATAATTTTTACAAGGTTCTGATGCAAATTAGGTCTAAATGCGTATTATTTAGATTTGAGAGGGCAGATAATTAGTCATGGTATCAATTAACAACTTACCTCCTTCTTCGATAGGCAGCACGTCTAAGCCTAATCGAATCAAAAAGAAGGAGCAGGCAAAAAAATCTGATGCTAGCACTGCGGTTGGACAACCAACGAAGGTGGCTAATGCTGTTTCTCACTCTATTCGTCAAGTTAAAGAGTCTGAACTACACAAGGCTCAAATCCAGTATGATCTTCCAGAAGGCCGAGGACGTAGGGCAATGGAAGAGTATATGGATGTAATGAATCAGGCGAAGAAAGAAGAACTTGCAAAGCTTATCGGTGTCGATATCTACATCTAGAGCTTATTGTTAATGCCTGCTTAAGGATCTGAACCATGTCAAATTATCTCTCTAAAATACGCTTAATTGTCTTTTCTCTTGGTATCTTGATGCTTGCAGGGTGTTCATCACTACCTAGCGAACTCGAAGCAAAATCAGAGCCTGTTATTAGCGATTACCAACAATGGGTCGACCAACTACCGGATGCGAAAAGTGTTCGACTAGGCGGCGTAATATCGAAAGTGACCAACTTGAAAGATAAGACTCGAATCGAAGTCGCTAATATGCCGATCTCTAGTAACGGCAAACCAGATCTAGACGCAGAGCCAAGCGGACGTTTTGTTGGTTATATCGAAGGATATGTTGAGCCTCTAAGCTTTGCAGAAGGTCGTCTGATTACTTTGGTTGGCCAATCAAGTGGTAGTGAAGATGGCAAAATCGGCGAGTTCCCTTACACCTTCCCTGTGATGAAGGTAGATAACCAACGACTGTGGAACATTACAGAGCGCATTGTTGTTAACGATTTCGCACCAACCTACTACTCGTGCAGAAGTTTACATTGTCGTAGTTTTCAAACAATGCCAAGACAAGGCCGAGTGATACAGGACGTAGAGTAATTAACTTTATTAGACGTTGATTTCGCAATCAGATGGAATGAGATGTTTGATGATTGAAAAGTCATACTCCCTTGCGAGCGGGACGCTTGCCACACAACAGATAGGCAACCCACAAACGACCGTAATGACGGTCGTTTTTATTCATGGGTGGTTGGATAATTCGTCCAGCTTTAATCAGGTTATGCAGCAAGTCGCCAAGCTTGATCCCAATGCTCACCTTGTTGCTATCGACCTCTTCGGACACGGCTTCTCGTCGCACAAGTCGGGAAGTTACTACCCATTTCATGATTATATTGATGATTTGCATCAGTTGGTGACTAAATTATCGTCAAACAGACTGGTACTGGTAGGACATTCACTTGGTGCATTGATAGCAAGTTGCTATAGTGCCGCCTTTCCTGAAAAGGTGTCAGGATTAATTCAAATTGAAGGTCACGGACCTCTTTCAGAAGCTCCCCAAGAAACGGTTTCTCGCTTGAGAGATGGGGTACTCAGTCGTCTTCGACAGCGAAGAAAGCCTTCACGTCCTCTGGCAAGCCTTGAGGATGCTATTAAGCTGAGAGCTCACGCCAATCAAATTAATGCCGAATTAATCGCTCCTATTGTTGAGCGAGGTATTGTCGAGTTCGATAACTCTTGGCAATGGCGATGCGACCCTAATCTAAAATGTGACTCGTTATATCGAATGTCACAGGCGCACGCTGAAGCGATTATGGCGGCTATTGAATGCCCTCAATTAATAATCCTAGGGAATGATGGATTCCGACATTTGCAGCATAATCGCTACAAATCAGCGCATAGTCCTCTGCAAGTAGAGACTGTTCCTGGCGGACATCATTGCCATTTAGAGAGCCCAGAGCTAGTTTCAGAGCTAATTCTTGGTGTAGTTAACAAAATTTAAACAAGTGTTTGAGCCTTTTAGTGCTCATGCACTAAAGCTGTGCTGTAATACCGCAATGATAAAAAAGCGGCGAAGCAGTCGTCAGCTGATAAACGAGGAGTAACATCGTGGATAAACCTTGGCTTTCACGTTATCCAAGTGACGTACCAGAAACGATCAACCCAGATCAGTACCCATCTCTTGTAGAAATGTTTGAACAGTCGGTACAGAAGTACGCGGACCAACCTGCATTCGAGAACATGGGCTCGATTATGACATTCCGTAAGCTTGAAGAGCGCAGCCGTGCTTTTGCCGCTTACTTGCAGAATGACTTAAAACTGAAGAAGGGCGATCGCGTCGCGCTTATGATGCCAAACCTACTGCAATACCCAATTGCACTGTTTGGTGTATTACGTGCCGGTATGATTGCAGTGAACGTCAACCCACTTTACACACCTCGTGAGCTTGAACATCAACTGAACGATTCTGGTGCAAAGGCGATTGTTATCGTATCTAACTTTGCAAGCACGCTAGAGAAAGTAGTTGATAACACACCAGTGAAACACGTTGTTCTAACTAGCCTAGGTCAAATGTTACCTCGTGCGAAAGGTACAATTGTCGACTTCGTAGTGAAATACGTAAAAGGTATGGTGCCTAAGTATGATCTACCGGGTGCGATTTCATTCAGAAAAGCGCTTCATAAAGGCCGTCGCCTTCAATACGTGAAGCCGTTTATGGCGGGTGATGACATTGCATTCCTGCAGTATACGGGCGGCACAACGGGTGTAGCGAAAGGCGCAATCCTAACGCACCGTAATATGATTGCGAACGTACTTCAAGCGAAAGGGGCGTATGGTCCTGTTTTGCAAGAGGGCCGTGAGTTGGTTGTGACAGCACTGCCGCTTTACCATGTTTTCGCCCTAACAGTGAACTGCTTACTGTTTGTTGAGATGGGTGGCCGTAACCTTCTTATTACTAACCCTCGTGATATCCCTGGCTTCATCAAAGAACTGCAAAAAGTTCCGTTTACCGCGATTACTGGTGTAAACACCCTGTTCAATGCGTTAGTGAACAACGAAGATTTCCACGAATTGGATTTCAGTAACATGCGTTTGTCTGTTGGCGGCGGCATGGCGGTTCAACGAGCTGTTGCTGAGCAATGGAAGAAAGTGACTGGCGTCCACCTATTGGAAGGTTATGGTTTAACCGAATGTTCACCACTGGTAACGGGTAACCCATACGATCTGAAAGACTATACAGGTGCGATTGGCCTACCAGTACCATCGACAGAAGTTCGTATTGTTGATGATGAAGGCAAAGTTATTGCTAATGACCAAGTGGGTGAGCTTCAAGTTCGTGGTCCTCAAGTGATGCAAGGCTACTGGCAACGTCCAGAAGCGACCAAAGAAGTGATCGACCAAGATGGTTGGTTATCGACTGGTGATATCGTTAAATTTGATGACGAAGGCTTGTTGTACATCGTAGACCGTAAGAAAGACATGATTCTTGTGTCAGGCTTTAACGTTTACCCGAACGAGATCGAAGACGTGGTGGCTCTGCATGGCAAAGTGTTAGAAGTTGCGGCTATCGGCCAACCTCATGAGGTGTCTGGTGAGCTAGTTAAGATCTACGTTGTTAAGCGTGACCCTAGCTTGACTAAAGAAGACATTATCGCGCACTGTCGTGAGCACCTAACGGGTTACAAGATCCCTAAATTAGTCGAGTTCAGAGATGACCTTCCAAAGACTAATGTAGGTAAGATCTTACGCCGCGTGCTGCGTGAAGAAAACGATGCAGAATTGGCTAAACGCGCGAGCGAATAGACTAGTCAGTGGACTCGTAACCACTAGGCCAAAGCCATTGAAGCGCTTAATCTAAGCGAGCATTGAAAAATGGTGTTAGAATGCCGACAGTTAATGTCGGCATTTTTGTATCCGGCGATCAAATAGAAACCTGTGAGAGTTTTTGTGGATTATCAAATCATTACCCAATTGAAAGACCTTGAGCGAGTTTGCCAACAAGCACGTGAAGCCGATGTCGTTATGCTTGATACGGAGTTTGTTCGTACAAGAACCTATTACCCTCAATTAGGCTTGATTCAGTTATTTGATGGTGAAACGCTGTCACTGATTGACCCTATTGCTCTTGGTGAAATGACACCATTTGTTGGATTGTTGAAAGACGCTTCTGTTCTGAAAGTGCTACACGCTTGCGGTGAAGATTTGGAAGTGTTCCAAAACACATTTGGCTGCACACCAACACCAATGGTTGATACACAGATCATGGCAGCTTTCTTAGGTCATGGTTTATCAACAGGCTTTGCTGCTCTGGTTTCAGAGTTTGTCGGTGTCGATCTAGATAAAAGTGAATCTCGCACTGACTGGTTGGCGCGTCCGCTTTCTCAAAAGCAACTCGACTACGCGGCTGCAGATGTTCACTACTTAATGCCTATGTACAACAAGCTTCTTGAGAAAGTGATGGAAGCAGGCTGGTGGGAAGCGGCTCAACAAGAGTCTGATTTACAAGTTTCCAAGCGAATCCGTAAAGTAAATCCAGATACGGCTTACCTTGATATTAAAGGGGCATGGCAGCTAAAACCTAAGCAGCTAGCGATCTTACGACCTCTAGCAACGTGGCGTCTAAAAGAAGCTATTAAGCGTGATTTGGCGCTGAACTTTGTCTTCAAAGAGCAAGATTTATGGGCAGTGGCACGTTTCGCAATGAAAGATCCTAAGCACATGGAGCAAGAAGGTTTTGATTACCGCTCTGTACGCCGCCACGGTGCCAAAATCAGCTCAATCGTTAAATTAGCTGAACATACACCAGAAGAAGAGTACCCAGCACCAGTCGAACGTCTAATGGACTTCCCTGGCTACAAGCAGCTGTTCAAAGTGTTGAAAGATGAAGTGAAAACCGCATCCCAACACAGTGGTTTAGCGACGGAATTTTTGGCATCTAAGAAGCAACTTAACCAGGTGTTAAGCTGGGTGTGGAAGCACGATCGTAACCCAGAGAAGCTACCTGATGTTATGCAAGGCTGGCGTTTAGATGTGGTTGGCGAAAAACTGAGTAAAGCAATCAAATAACCGCTCGCTGCTATAAAATCTAACTTAGTTGTAGCTATAAACTGCAGACACAAAAAAGAGAGCCTAGGCTCTCTTTTTTATTCAATCAACATACCAAATCGCGAGACTACTTATCGTCTTCTGGTAGCTTAACGTTCAGCTCTAATACTGAAATATCGTCATCTTTGTGTTCGAAAGTAAGATCAACCATTGATGGGTCTACCTCAACGTACTTTGCAATACACTTCAAGATGTCTTCTTTCAGTTGCGGTAAGTACGATGGAGCAGGGTCGTCATGACTGCGGCGCTCAGCAACAATGATCTGCAAACGCTCTTTGGCTAGGTTTGCGGTCGTCTTTTTCTGTGGTCTGAAAAACTCTAGTAATGACATTGCGTATTAGCCTCCGAACAGTCTTTTGAAGATGCCTTTCTTCTGTTCCGTTAAGAAACGGAAGTCCACTTGGCTACCTAGTAGTCGCTCTACAGTATCATTGTAAGCCATACCTGCGTCGGTTGCTTCGTCAAAGATAACTGGAACACCCTTGTTCGATGCGTTCAGTACCGCTTGGCTTTCTGGAATCACGCCCAGTAGAGAGATGTGTAGGATCTCTTCAACGTCTTCAACACTTAGCATCTCACCTTGAGTTACACGTGCTGGGTTGTAGCGAGTCAGTAGAAGGTGAGTCTTCACAGGCTCCAAGCCGTCTTCAGAACGACGAGATTTAGAGTCAAGAATACCTAGAATACGGTCTGAGTCGCGTACAGAAGATACTTCTGGGTTAGTCGTTACAATCGCTTCATCAGCAAAGTACAACGCCATTAGAGCGCCTTGCTCTATGCCTGCAGGGGAATCACAGATGATGAAATCAAAGCCCATTTCATCCAGTTCATCAAATACACGACGAACACCATCTTTGGTTAGTGCGTCTTTATCACGAGTTTGAGAAGCAGGAAGAATGAACAAGTTTTCTGTGCGCTTGTCTTTGATCATCGCTTGGTTCAGCGTTGCTTCACCATTGATAACGTTAACGAAATCGTAAACAACACGACGCTCACAACCCATGATTAAATCTAGGTTACGCAGACCGATATCAAAGTCGATAACTGCGGTTTTTTTCCCTTTTAAAGCCAGACCCGAGGCAATAGCTGCACTAGAGGTCGTTTTGCCTACCCCGCCTTTACCTGACGTTACAACGATAATGCGTGCCATTCTGTTTTCCTTTTATTTCTCTTATATTGCGAGGACGTCAACGTGTAATACATCGTTTGCCATACTGAACATGGTTTTCTTCTGCCAGTACTCGCTTTCAATTTGATCGCTGAGCCAGTAATTTCCCGCAATGGATACCAGCTCGGCTTGTAAATCATTACAAATTATTTTTGCTTCAGTTTGACCACTTGCACCGGCAATTGCGCGGCCGCGTAGTGTGCCATGAATATGGATGCTGCCATCGGCAATCACTTCCGCGCCTGCACTCACATGGCTGAGAATCAATAGATCGCCATCTTTCGCATAAACCTGCTGACCAGAACGAATAGGGGTTCTAATCACTTTAATCGGCGCCATCTTGGCTGGTGCTTGTGACGGAGATTTACTTGCCGTCATGACAGCAAAACCGGCTTCTTTCGCTAGATTTTGCATACGTTTATCTGAACAGCCAGCCACGCCAACCGGAATCATACCCGCTTGAGAGATACCATTTTTCAGTTGCACAAAATCGATATCGCCTGCGACTTTGCTGATGTTGATAACAACAGGAGCTGCAGCGAAAAACGTGGGTGCTTGGTCTACTTTCTCTTGAAGAAAAGAGACTGCATTTTCGACTTGATCATCGGATAAGTGCAAAACAGATAGCGTAAAGCTGCTACCTTTTAGATCTGGGTTACTAGACATCGAAAAACTACAGGACCTCAATAGCGAATTGGTACAATTTCTTTATTAATAAAATAAAGGGCATTGCCTGAAACTAGGTTTATCATGTTATATTCCCAGACCAAGCACAGCAAGTAATCTTGTTGTCAAATGAACGTTTTGTTCCCAATATTTCCCTAACATAAACTATTGATCTCGCAAGTGAGAGTTTTGTAGTCATAAACATTTAAAAAGGTTTGTCATGCTGTGTTCTATATATAAAAGCTCAAAGAAAGAAGGAACATACCTTTATATTCCAAAGAAGGATGATTTTTCACAAGTTCCTGACGCATTGATGCAAATGTTTGGTAAACCTAGTTTTGTAATGGTAATTAAAATGGATGGCCGTAAACTGGCTCAAGTAAACATCGAAAAAGTGAAAGAATCACTGAATACCGATGGTTTCTTTTTGCAAGTTCCGCCACCACCAGTTAACGAACTTGAACTTCATAAAGAGCGTAAAGCTCAACAGAAATCTGAAGACGAAGAGTGATAGCCACCTCAATTCAAGGAGGAGTGATCGTTGAGTAAATTTTCGAAAAGCATATTGGCGGTGTCGGCATTACTTTTAGGTAATAGCTTGGCCATTGGCTCAGTACACGCTCAAGAACTGAGTTTCGAGCAATATGTAGAAAAACTAAAGCAACAAGGCCGTGAAGAAGGCATCTCTGAAGCGATCATTGATGAAGCCTTTGATGGTGTGACGTTTAAACCAAGAGCGGTCAAAGCGGATAAAAACCAACCGGAGAAAAAGCTGACTCTGGATGAATACATTCCACGAGCGGTACCAGATTGGAAAGTGAAGCAAGCAAGGTCACTTTATAAGAAGCATTATACAGCGTTAAAACGTATTGGTGATGAATATGGCGTTCAGCCGCGATTCATTGTCGCGCTATGGGGTGTTGAGAGTAACTTCGGTAAGTTCACCGGTAATTACAGCGTAATCGACGCTTTAACGACCATGGCTTACGAAGGGCGCAGAGAGGCGTTTTTCCGCAGCGAAGCGATGGCGGCGTTAACCATTCTTGACCAAGGCCATATCACACCTAAAGAGATGAAAGGCTCTTGGGCTGGTGCAATGGGTCAGCCTCAGTTTATGCCGAGCTCATTCTTAGCGTATGCCGCAGATGGTAATGGCGATGGTAAGAAAGATATCTGGGGTACTGAAGAAGATGTATTTGCCTCGGCGGCGAATTATCTGAGTCAATCTGGTTGGGATGACAAGTACACTTGGGGCCGTCAGGTTCACGTACCATCAACGGTGTCTATTGATTTGCAAGGTCGATCTGAAGACAAAGCGAAATACCTAAAAGAGTGGTCTGAACTAGGTATCAAGCGTTATGACGATCGCCCATTGCCAAACCTCAATGAAGACATTAAAGCTTGGTTAATCATGCCAGATGACGAAGCGGGTCGTTCTTACCTCGTTTACAACAACTACAATGTATTAATGAAGTGGAATCGTTCTTACTACTTTGCTTTGGCAGTCAGCCATCTAGCAGACAGAATCAAGTTTGATTAGTAGACTGAATTTTATTAATTGGTATGGCTCGCTTTGATAGCATTTGGCCTACCATAGGCAGAACGAACTAAAGGACTCTTCGGAGTCCTTTTTGTTTTATTTAATTTTATATTTCAGAGATTTTAAAGGTGGTCTTGTGCTAACAGATAGAGCCGCGCAGATGGTGATATTCCATGCGCTGATCAAGCATGAAGGTTTTACCAGTGCTGCGAAAAGCTTGAACGTTTCGGTGTCTCATATCAGTAAACAAGTTGCTTTGCTTGAAGACTCTATTGGTATCAAGTTGGTACAACGAACCACACGTAGCCTCACGCTAACGGAAGCGGGGGAAGTGTTCTATAAGCACTGTGAGCAACTGTTTAACACGGTAAAAGCGGCTCAAATGGATATGGACAGCCAGCGTGATGATATCTCTGGAATATTGCGCGTTGGATTGTCGCAGTCATTTGGCACCTTGCATATTATTCCGGCGATTGATGAGCTCAGACAGCTTTACCCTCAGTTGAGAATCGAGGTGCACTTGTTCGACTACAAAGTGGATATGATTGAAGAGCGCTTGGATCTCTGGATCACCAATAATGAAGACTTGCCTGAAGGTTACATTGCGCAGCGATTAGCAGATAGTCAGTTTGTGGTGGCCGCATCACCGGATTATTTGATTAAGGCTGGGACCCCGCACGTACCGTCGGATCTGATTGACCACAACTGTCTTATCTATCGTAGCCGAGAACGGGACTACACATCGTGGGCGTTTGATAACGGGCAAGAAAACCTCAGCGTCAAAGTGGCAGGCGATTACTCAGTCGATTTAGCTGAGGCAGTACGAGACGCGGCTGTATCAGGGTGGGGCGTTGCTTATCTGGCGACTTACTTAGTTAAAGAAGAGTTTAGAACGGGCAAATTAATTCAAGTATTGCCTGAATGGCGAGCTAGCCAATTAATGCCATTTTATGCCGTGTATCCGAGTAGAAAGAACATGCCGAAGAAGCTTTCTGCGGTGATTGAGTTCATTAAAGATCATATCGGATCGCCGACGTACTGGGACAAAAACCTCAAAACGTGCGTGGAACTGCATCGTTAACTGTTTCCAAACCTATAAATATAATTTCCATATGGAAAAAGTATGCTTTTTAATCAAAGTTATTGGTTAAAATTCAACAGCTTAATTTATATCACTGCTTAAAGATGATTACCCCAACATCGCGTTAACAACCGAGACTTGCCGCAAACGATTTCCTCTATAGAATGCGTCGCCTTTCCTATCTACAACTTTTAGGTTGACGCACATGGCTTCCCTACTTGGAATTATCACTATTTTAGTTGCCGCTTGGTTACTATCTACGGACAGAAAAAATATTCCATTAAGAACAGTCTCTTTGGCTTTCTTATTACAAATCTCATTCGCGCTATTGGTTCTGTATGTACCAATGGGTAAAGAAGCGTTGAATGCAGCTACAGGTGCGGTATCTAGCTTGATCAACTACGGTCAAGAAGGGATTAACTTCCTATTTGGTGGCCTAACGAATAACGGATTTGTTTTCGCGATTAATGTTTTAGGCATCATTATCTTTTTCTCTGCATTGATCTCTGGTTTGTACCACATCGGCTTTATGCCAAAGGTGATCAACCTTATTGGTGGTGCTCTACAAAAATTCTTGGGCACAGGTCGTGCGGAATCACTGTCTGCGACTGCGAATATCTTTGTGGGCATGATTGAAGCGCCATTGGTGGTTAAACCTTATCTAAAGCATATGACGGATTCACAATTGTTTGCTGTGATGGTGTGTGGTTTGGCATCTGTAGCGGGTGGCACGCTGGTGGGTTATGCGTCACTAGGTGTAGACCTAAACTACCTGATTGCAGCTGCATTCATGTCAGCACCAGCTGGTCTATTGATGGCAAAAATCCTAGTACCTGGTAGCCCAGATGACGCACAAGAAAACATTGAATCTGATGTTGAAATTCCACGAGCAACAAACGTAGTTGAGGCAATGGCAGATGGGGCTATGTCTGGACTTCGTATTGCCGTTGCGGTGGGTGCGACACTTCTCGCCTTTATCAGTGTGATTGCGATGCTGAATGGCTTATTAGGTATTGTTGGTGGCTGGTTCGGCGTAAACCTAAGCTTCGAACTTATCCTAGGTTATGTGTTCGCACCCGTTGCATGGCTGATCGGTGTGCCATGGTCTGAGGCTGTTGTTGCAGGCTCGCTGATCGGTAACAAGATCGTTGTGAACGAGTTTGTGGCTTTTATCCAGTTAATGGACGTAAAAGACGCACTGAGTGAGCACTCAAAAGCGATCGTTACTTTTGCACTATGTGGTTTTGCCAACATCTCTACAATGGCCATTCTGATTGGTGGTCTGGGTAGCTTAGTTCCAGAGCGTCGTTCTTTCATCTCACAATACGGCTTTAAAGCGATTTGTGCGGGTGTACTTGCCAACTTAATGAGCGCAGCGATTGCTGGCGTGGTGCTTTCTCTTTAAGCCCCTCCTCGTTAATTGATAAGTGTTTTCTAGCTGGGTTCTAAGTACCCAGTTAGATCTTTAATACTGTGCTGCCCATTAGTAAAGTGACTGATTAATCACAATAATATTCGGTTAGTGTGATAAAGAGATCCTATAGTGTAATGACGTAGTTTTTCTTATTCAGTTAATAAGTTTGTACCACAGGGTGTGGTGCAAACCTTTTAGGGGCACAAATGGATTTGTCGATTACTTCATCCTTGGCGTTAATTGGGCTGCTGTCTTTAACGTGTCAATTGTTAGGTTGGCGCTTACGTCTTCCTGCTATTCTTCCTCTCCTTATCGTCGGCCTGTTGTTAGGTCCTGGCCTGAATATCCTGAATCCCGATGCTATTTTCGGTGATGTTCTGTTTCCTATGATTTCACTAGGTGTCGCCATCATTCTGTTTGAAGGGGCGTTAACCCTGAATTTTAAGGAAATCAGAGGTCATGGTCGCATGGTGACTCACCTTGTGAGTTTCGGCATGTTAATTACGTGGGCGTGCATTGTTGTTGGTGCTTACTACTTTGTTAACTTCAGTTGGCCATTAGCGGCGCTATTCGGTGCCTTGGTAGTGGTGACAGGGCCGACGGTGATTGTGCCCATGCTGCGTAGTATTCAGCCCAAGGCTTCTCTTGGCAGCATTTTGCGATGGGAAGGGATTGTGATTGATCCCATTGGCGCTCTGTTTGCAGTCCTTGTTTACGAATACATTGTCTCTTCAGCCGACCCTACAGGACATGTACTGTTAGCTCTAGGATTAACCTTAGCCATTGGTTTAGGCTTAGGGATTATCGGTGGCCATTTGATTGCCAAGATGCTGCAAGGGCATTGGGTGCCTCACTATCTACGTAATGTGGCGGTGCTGACGTTAATGTTGGCGGCGTTCTCGTTCTCTAATGATTTGAGTGAAGAGTCAGGCTTGTTAACGGTGACCATCATGGGGATCTGGCTTGCTAATGTGAAGGGCTTGGACATCGAAGACATCATCGAATTCAAAGAAACTCTTACCGTACTACTCATTTCTGCGTTGTTTATTTTGCTAGCCAGCCGACTCGATTCGGGAACCTTTCTCTCGATAGGTTGGGGTGGGGTTGGTCTGTTAGCGGTAGTGATGCTAGTGGCGCGCCCTTTAAGTGTGTGGATCAGCGGGATCGGCACAAATCTTACCTCTGCGGATAAGTGGTTTCTGAGCTGGATGGCACCGCGCGGGATCGTTGCAGCCGCGGTTTCTTCTCTGTTTGCAATCAAGCTTCAAGAGAAGCAATTAATTGAAGGTGCGGATTTACTGGTGCCAATGGTGTTCTTGGTCATTATCGGCACGGTTGTTATTCAAAGTTTAACCGCAAGCTGGTGGGCGAGAAGGTTAGGTGTGACTCAAGAGAAAGCACAAGGGGTGATCTTTTTTGGCGCGACTCACTTTGCTAGGCAGTTTGCCAAGGTACTCGCGACTCACAATATCAATAGTGTGCTTGCCGATACCAACTGGGAAAGCATTCGCTTGGCTCGTATGGAGAGTTTGAATGTCTATTTTGGTAACCCAGCCTCAAGCCATGCGGAAAACAATTTGGAATTGGATGGGATAGGGCGTGCAATGATCGTCTCGCCTTATCGTCAAACCAACCCGTTAGTCAGCATGCACTACCAAGATGAATTTGGTGCCAATAAGGTGTTTGAGCTTGAATCGTCAGAGACTAAGCATGAAAGGCATCAAGTGAGCCGCGATGGCAACCGAAGTCTGTTTTCGGAAGGGGTTACTTACTCCAAGCTTAATTCGTTAATGGCTCAAGGCAGTCAAATTAAGAGCACAGGGCTAACAGAGGCATTTGATCTGAATGAGTTTAATGCGCTGTACCCGAAAGCGATTCCTCTTGGGGTGATTTCTGGTGGTGATTTCCGATTAATAACACAAGGTTCCGATTTGGAAAAACTGATATCAACGGAGTGCGAGATCATCAGTTTGTTGCCGCCGTCAGAGCAGGTCGAGACTCCAGATAAGTAGCAAGTATTCTTTATCAAAAAAGCCGCAACGTTCTTCACGTTGCGGCTTTCTAATTCTATTTGTACTGTCGGTCGCAGATTATTTGGAGTGAAATTGCTCACAAGCGATCATTGTGTTCTCGATTAGGCTCGCCACTGTCATTGGGCCAACACCGCCCGGTACTGGCGTGATGAAGCTTGCGCTCTCTTTCGCTACGTCGTATTCGACGTCACCCACTAGCTTGCCAGATTCTAAACGGTTGATACCAACATCGACCACAACGGCACCTTTCTTAATCCAAGCACCTGGAATGAAGTTAGGCTTACCAACGGCAACCACAACAACGTCTGCTTGACGTACGTGGCCTTCAAGGTCTTTGGTGAAGCGGTGACACGTTGTCGTTGTACAACCTGCTAGAAGCAATTCTAGGGTCATTGGACGGCCCACGATGTTTGAAGCGCCAACCACAACCGCGTGCTTACCACGTAAGTCGATGTTGTAACGGTCAAGCAGCGTGATGATACCTTTTGGCGTGCAAGAGCGAAGCTTAGGCATACGCTGAGCCAAACGGCCGACATTGTATGGGTGGAAGCCATCAACGTCTTTCTCTGGCGTGATACGCTCAAGAACGTGAGTGCTATCAATGCCAGCAGGTAGAGGCAGTTGAACCAGAATACCGTCGATCTCTGGGTCTTGGTTCAGTTGGTCTACTAATGTTAACAGTTCATCTTCTGTCGCAGTGGCTGGCAAATCGTAAGATTTAGATACGAAGCCAACTTCTTCACATGCTTTACGTTTACTTCCAACGTAAACCTGAGAAGCAGGGTCTTCACCCACTAAAACAACCGCTAGGCCCGGAGCGCGTAATCCAGCTTCAGTACGAGCTTTTACACGTGCAGCAACTTCAGAGCGAACCGTTTGAGAAATTAGCTTTCCATCAATATTTTGAGCAGTCATGAATTTCCTTAGTATTGATATTCAAGTTAGTGGCTGATGTTTTTGGCGCATTATTCCAGAAAATCTTTTTGATTACCATCAAGCAAACGTTTGCTTTGTTCTATTTTCCAACACTTATATGTTTGTTGCCCTTTTTTTACTCACTTAGATCAGAATGTTACATAAAGCCGTTGCTTTACTGATTCGAATTCGTATAATTCGTTCCTGTAGCGCGCCCTTAGCTCAGCTGGATAGAGCACCTCCCTTCTAAGGAGGTGGTCGAAGGTTCGAATCCTTCAGGGCGTGCCATTATTTAAAGAAACCCGATAACTCTCCGAGTTGTCGGGTTTTTTGCTTTCCTACCATAATAAAAATACTCTTGTTAAAGCGCCACTCATTTTCCTACGTTATTCATTTCATTCGGCTCATGTAATAGAAAGTTAAAATTGTTCGTTTTTTGGGGTTTACATCATTTGGTAATAAAGCCACTATGAATTCACGAAGAATAGACAAGTAAAGCTATTAGCCAGCCGGTTTAGGAATCAAACCTTCTGCTCAATAGCTGATTTAGAGGAAGTAATGGCAGGAAACAGTATCGGACAACATTTCCGCGTGACCACGTTCGGAGAAAGTCACGGTATCGCACTAGGATGTATCGTAGATGGGTGCCCACCAGGATTAGAAATTACCGAAGCAGACCTTCAAAGAGATTTGGATCGTCGTCGCCCTGGTACTTCACGTTATACAACGGCTCGCCGTGAAGCCGATGAAGTAAAGATTTTATCAGGTGTATTTGAAGGCCAAACTACGGGTACTTCTATTGGTCTATTGATCGAAAATACAGACCAACGCTCTAAAGACTATTCCGAAATTAAAGACAAGTTCCGTCCTGGACACGCTGACTATACGTACCATCAAAAGTACGGTGTGCGTGATTACCGTGGTGGTGGTCGTTCTTCAGCTCGTGAAACTGCAATGCGTGTTGCTGCGGGTGCTATTGCGAAGAAATACCTAAAACAAGAATTTGGTGTTGAAATCCAAGCATACCTTTCTCAAATGGGTGATATCTCAATTGATAAAGTCGATTGGAACGAGATCGAAAACAACGCTTTTTTCTGTCCAGATGCCGACAAAGTGCCTGAATTCGACCAACTGATTCGTGACTTGCTAAAAGAAGGCAACTCGATCGGTGCGAAGATTCAAGTGGTTGCGACTAAAGTGCCTGTAGGCCTTGGTGAGCCAATCTTTGATCGTTTAGATGCTGATATTGCTCATGCTCTAATGAGCATCAACGCGGTGAAAGGTGTTGAGATTGGTGATGGCTTTGATGTCGTTAATCAGCGTGGTAGTGAACATCGTGATCCATTAACTCCGGAAGGTTTCACTAGCAACCATGCTGGCGGTATCTTAGGTGGTATTTCTACGGGCCAAGATATTGTGGCAAGCATTGCGCTTAAACCAACATCAAGCATCACGGTTCCTGGTGACACGATTACTAAAGACGGTGAAGCAACACAGCTAATCACGAAAGGTCGTCACGATCCATGTGTTGGTATTCGTGCGGTGCCAATTGCAGAAGCTATGCTAGCGATTGTTCTACTCGATCACCTATTACGCCATCGTGGTCAGAACCATGGCGTGACCACGAGTACTCCTCAAATCTAACGATTGAGTGAATGAAAAAAGGGTTGCTTCCTGTTGGAGCAACCCTTTTTGTTTTCTAGTGGTATTTAATGCACGGAGCTTTCAGGATCAAGCTGGAATGAAGGCAAGCGCCACTTGAATCTCACCGCTGCCATGCGCAGCAAGTAGCCGACCACAAGCGTCACAATCGTTGCGGTTACGTCGTTAATGCCAAGCTCAAGCAAACCTAGGTACAAACCTGAAGCAACAAGTGCGACAGACGCATACAGTTCCTCATGCAACACCAATGGTGTTTGACGACAGATAAGATCGCGCAGCAAACCACCAAACACGCCAGTCACTAGTGCCGACACCATGCAAATCATTGGGTGGAGACCCATTGTCATCGCTACTTTAGTACCAATGATGCTGAACACGATAAGCCCTAGAGCATCCAAACGAATGAATAAGCCTTTGAGTTTGATTACCCACTTAGCCAGACCCGTTGTGATAACACCTGCGATACAGGTGATCGCAAGATACTGTGGGTTTTCAACCCAGCCTAAAGGGTAGTGGCCAAGTAAGATATCTCGTACTGTACCACCGCCAATTGCCGTTGCACTCGCAACCAACATTACACCAAACCAATCCATTTTTTGTTTGCCAGCACTGAGAGCGCCGGTCATGGCTTCTGCCGTGATGCCAATGATATACAAAACACTTAGTAGCATTGCTGTAGCTCTATAATATAGGTCTATAAATTGGAGTCTTATAGGCCTTAGGGATATAAAAATGAAGCGCGAGTGTAGTAGTAAAAACGCCAATTGACGAATGAATATTTGTACCGTGAATAAGCGTTTCAGATTAGCTAAACTAATCACTCACCTTAAAGTGGTGTAATCTGGGAACAGCAATCGATTGTCACAGTAAAGTATTAGGATGAACCTAATGTCATTGCCCATGATAGGGCTTTACCAAGCGCTTAAAAAAACGCAAAATGCCCGAGTTCTTTTTACTTAAATTTGATTTTATGACGCACCAATACCCAGACATCATCGATATTTTCAATCAAACCTTTTTCGAGAGCTACAATACCAAGCTTGAACTGGGGGCTGATGAGCCGATTTACCTGCCAGCCGATGAACAGGTTTCTCATCACCGTATCGTATTCGCTCGCGGCTTTTATGCGTCTGCACTTCACGAAATAGCACATTGGTGTGTGGCTGGTTCTGAGCGTCGTTTGTTGGAAGATTTTGGCTATTGGTATGAGCCTGATGGTCGAACTGAGTCGGTTCAAGCTGAGTTCGAAAAAGTAGAAATTCGCCCACAAGCGTATGAATGGATCATTGCGATGAGTGCGGGCTTTCCTTTTAATGTTAGCTGTGACAATCTACACGGCGATTTTGAGCCAGATCGTTTGGCTTTTATGAATAAAGTACACAGCGAAGTCATGGGTATCTTTGAAGTTGGTCTTCCGCCTCGCGTGAAAATGCTCTCTGAAGCATTACGCAGCTTCTACGATGTTGAACCTTTATGTACTAGCCAATTTATTGTGAAATAAGAGAATATTATGATTATCGAATTTGAAGAAAAACTACTTGAAGTAATTGATGCTCGCATTGAAAACGCATCAGACGATGAATTGTTTGCTGGTGGTTACTTACGTGGTCATATTTCTCTTTCTGTGGCTTCATGTGAAGAAGAAGGCATTGAAGATGTAGCAGAAGTAAAAGCTCGCATTGAAAAGAGCCTAGACGACGCTCGCTCTGAACTAACGCCAGCAGACCGCACTATTGTTAATGACCTTTGGGTTGAGCTACAAAGCCAAGCTTAATTTCGATACATTGATATTATCCGCTCAGTCCTTTCCTTTCCATCTAGCTGAGCGAATTGTTATTTGAGACTCGTTCGAAATTTTTGAATGAGTCCGTTCATTTCTTGTGATGGTTACATTTTCTGACTACGTTATTCTAATCCCACTTAACGGAATTACAGAAAAGGTCACATCATGAAAGTTATCGCATTTGGCGCAAGCACAAGCTCTACCTCAATCAACAAAACACTAGCAACTTACGCAGCAAACTTGATTGAAGGTGCTGACGTAAAAGTCCTAGACATCAACGATTACAATGTTCCTATGTTCAGTGAAGACACTGAAAAAGAGATTGGCCAAGCGGAAGGCGCTCAAGCATTCTTGCGTGACCTAGCAGAAGCGGACGCATTTGTTATCTCGTTTGCAGAACACAACGGTCACTATCCTGCAGCGTACAAAAACCTATTTGATTGGGCGACACGTATTGAACGCTCAGTATTTGGCGAGAAGCCTGCGGTTTACCTAGCGACTTCTCCGGGCCCTGGTGGTGCTCAAATGGTACTTGGTGCAGCAACAGGTTCAGCGCCATACTTCGGTGGCAACGTACAAGCGTCAGTTTCAGTACCAAGCTTCTACGATAACTTTGACTTTGAGTCCGGCTCTATCAGCAACGAAGAGATTGCTCTGCAGATCAAAGATGCGGTTGCTAAGCTGTAAACATCGTTCAATTTAGAACATCAGTTTAGAACCACACGATCAAAAAAAGCCCGAGGGACATAACGTCGCTCGGGCTTTTTAGCTTTTAGTTTCAGGTACTTCCAATATTCAGATGTTTTAGATGTTCAGAATAGTTGAACTAGAAACTACTGGTTTGTTTTTGAGTGTTTATCTGCAACCCAGCCAGCGGTTAATGCTTTACCTTTACGTAGTCTGCGAACCCACATTCTGCTGGGGTGGATGGCTTCTAGTACATCGACAGGTAAAGGCAGTGGATCTCCACAAATTTGTGATGCTAAAACCTCAGCCAGTAATGGCGCGGAGCTCAAGCCACGTGAGCCTAAACCGATAAAACAGTATAGGTTAGGGAAGCTTGTTACCGTTTCAACATCCTCAACCGAGTCACGCTGAGGGTTAAAGTTATGCAGGTTCTGGTACTGCTCTTTAATGGCTTCAAAGTCGCCAACGTTGCCGACAAACGGAAGGTGATCGCGGCTTACGCTACGAATGCCTTGGCGCGCTAGGTTGCCACTGGTATCGACCTCTTTTGTCCATGTTTGATCTGGCAGTGAGCCATGAAGGCGCTCGCCATTGTGCTTTTGAACCGCAATATCAAACTCTTGGTCAATGTTTGTTTTGTCGTAGTTTGCGCCAATGCAATGGTGTCCATTGTTTGGGTTATGCGGCGTTAGATAGCCATCAAAACACAATACGGTTTTTAGCTTACTGAGATTTTCCGTGGTTGGAATATGGCTCACTTGGCCTTTAACTGGAGTAAGAGGTACGGGTTGAGTTTGTTCAAATTGGGTGAACTTATGCCCGTTCGCAACAATCACTTGGTCATGTTTTGCTCGAACTTCACCTTGCGGCGTATCAATTGTTAGCAACCATTGTTGTTCTTTATCGAGCCACTCTAACTGAGTCACTTGATGTTGATAGTGTGTGCTGACTTGGTTGGTCTCTTCTAACTTGCCAATCAAACCTTGAGTCAGCTGAAGTGGGCTTAACCATCCACCTAGAGGAAAGTAGACACTCTCTTTATCAACAGGCAAACCGATCTTTTCATTTGCTTGCTCTGGCGTTAAACGCTGAATCAGGTCGGTGTGGAAGTTTCCTTCCAACATGCGGTTGAGCTTTTTAGTGGAGCCTTCATCCCACATCAAAATGTTCACGCCACACCAGCTGTGATCGAATTGGATTGACTGAGCCGCTTGATCAATAAATTGTCGAGCAAACAGTAACCCTGGGCCAAACACGCGAGACACGTTCGAGGTCGCTTCACTCAACAATGGGTAAATCGCACCTTGGTTGTTACCGGAGGCATTGCCTGCAGCTTGTGGATGCTCACAATAAAGTGCGATGTTTTTACCACGACGGCTCAGCGTTTTGGCTAACGCCGCACTGGCAACACCACCACCGATGATTGCGATGTCTTGTGAGTTACTATGCTCTGATAGACCGTACCAAGGTTTGATGTTGGTATGAGGATGCTTCTCGCCAAGTCGACCGGCAATCATTTCTCGCTTAGTACCAAAGCCTTTGACCTTTTTCATTTCAAAGCCAGCTTCAATTAAGCCACGGCGAACAAAGCCAGCAGCGGTGAAAGTGGCGCAGCTACAATCTTGCTTAGCTAGCTTGGCCATGCCGTTGAATAGGTTTTGATTCCACATCTCTGGGTTCTTACTTGGAGCAAAACCATCTAAGAACCAAGCATCGACTAAACCTTCATATGGGGTTGGTACGTTAGGCATGCAATCTTTAATATCGCCAAACCACAAATCAAGCGTGATTGCGCCATCACCCAACACAATACGGTGACACTCAGGTAGAGCGATAGGGTAGTGTTGTTGGAGTTGCGTCGCATACTCGGCTAATTCTGGCCACGATTGATGTGCTTTGATGAGATCCTCTTTATTTAAAGGATATTTTTCAAAACTGATGAAATGTAACTCTCTAGTCATCGCTTGTGGGTTATCTTTAATAAAAGCATCGAACCATTGCCAAACCGCAAGAAAGTTCAAACCTGTGCCAAAGCCGGTTTCGGCAATCACAAAACGGCGCTGTTTATGCTCAAGCCAACGTTCTGGAAGGTGGTTTTGCTTTAAAAAGACGTAGCGAGTTTCTTCTAAACCGTTAACATTAGAGAAGTAAACGTCGTCAAATTGGTCTGAAACTGGCGTGCCAGACTCATTCCATTCCAGTTCTGCATTCGTAATTGAAGTCATAAAATCTATCATTTTGTGATTTGAAGCGATATGTTGGTAGGGATTGTACGAATTTCTAGGAAAGCTGACCACTTTTGTTAGGCTTCTTAGTTATCATCTAGCTGAATTTAGAATTATAGGAATGTCACATGAAACGAGTCGTAATCACCGGTATGGGTATTGTTTCAAGTATCGGTAACAACGTCGAAGAAGTTTTAGCATCATTGAAAGAGGGTAAATCTGGTATTACCGCTTCAGAGCAGTTCAAGGAAAATGGCTTGCGCTCTCAAGTATGGGGTAACCTAAAAATGAACCCTGCTGACCATATCGATCGCAAAAAAATGCGCTTTATGGGTGATGCAGCGGCATTCGCTTATCTTTCAATGGAGCAAGCAATTGCTGATTCTGGTTTAACTGAAGATCAAGTATCTAATGACCGCACGGGTATCGTTGCGGGTTCGGGTGGTGCTTCATCTCTAAACCAAGTAAACGCGGTAGACATCATCCGTGAGAAAGGCGTTAAGCGTGTTGGTCCATACATGGTTCCACGTACAATGGCTTCAACGGTTTCTGCTTGTCTAGCAACTCCTTTCAAAATCCGTGGTGTGAACTACTCTATGAGTTCTGCATGTGCAACATCTGCACACTGTATCGGTCACGCAATGGAGCTTATCCAACTTGGTAAGCAAGACGTAGTATTCGCTGGTGGCGGTGAAGAACTTGATTGGTCTCTGACTATGATGTTCGACGCAATGGGCGCACTTTCTACTAAGTACAACGACACTCCTGAACTGGCTTCTCGTACTTACGATGCAGACCGTGACGGTTTCGTTATTTCTGGTGGCGGCGGCATGCTAGTAATCGAAGAGCTTGAGCACGCAGTTGCTCGTGGCGCAAAGATCTACGGTGAGATCGTAGGTTACGGCGCAACTTCAGATGGCTACGACATGGTTGCTCCTTCTGGTGAAGGCGCGGTTCGTTGTATGAAAATGGCTATGCAAAACGTTGATGGCGTTGACTACGTGAACACTCACGGTACTTCAACTCCAGTTGGTGACGTGAAAGAGCTTGGTGCTATCCAAGAAGTATTTGGTGGTAACAGCCCAGCAATTTCTGCAACTAAAGCGATGACAGGTCACGCTCTAGGTGCTGCTGGTGTACATGAAGCGATTTACTCAACGCTAATGCTAGACAACGGCTTTATCGCTCCAAGCATTAACGTTTCTAACCTAGACGAAGCAGCTGCTGGCCTAGACATCGTAACTGAAGCTCGTGAACAAGAGCTAACAACGGTTATGTCTAACAGCTTTGGTTTCGGCGGTACGAACGCAACGCTAGTCATCAAAAAGTACCAAGCTTAATTCAGGCTTGAGTTAGATATATAAAGGTTAGTCATTAAAGGGTTACGCGAGTGTCGATTCAACACGCACAGGTAACTCGTTAATCATGAACCACAGAACAAAGCTTTTTAAACATGGGTTTTAAATCTCGGTTTAAAAGTTGAAAGGTTTCCAGAGCTTGATCAGTAGTGATTTAGTTACTACTGGTTGAACAGACGCAAGACTCTGTCTCCTGGAGAGCGAGATAGGATCCTTTTGTTCTGGATGTTTGCCCGATTGTTTATTCAATCGGGCATTTTTCGTTTTAGTCTTTTGATTTTTTGCGTGGACTCTTATGTCTGTTGTTTGCGCAGACTCGGCGATTCAGCCCTTTATTCATAATGTATTCCATTTGCTACTCGACACCGTGTGTGGAATTTTGCACAATCATTTCAATTCACATTTAGGTCGATAGACCTCAACAAAAGTACTCGCCAAATGAAAATCTTAATCGACGAAAATATGCCTTATGCTGAAGCGCTTTTTAGCCAGCTAGGGGAAGTGACAATGAAGTCTGGTCGCACACTCACTGCTGACGACCTAGTTGACGTAGACGCATTAATGATTCGCTCAGTCACCAAGGTGAACGAGTCGTTGATCAGCAAAGCTAATAAACTGAAGTTTGTTGGTACTGCGACGGCTGGTATGGATCACGTCGACCAAGAGCTGATGAAAGAGCGTGGGATTTTCTTTACCGCGGCACCAGGCTGTAACAAGGTAGGTGTAGCTGAGTATGTGTTCAGTTCAATGATGGTGCTTGCGCAGCAACAAGGCTTCTCGGTTTTTGACAAAACGGTCGGTATTATCGGTTGTGGTCAAGTGGGCAGCTACCTAGCGAAATGCCTAGAAGGTATCGGTATTAAAGTTCTGCTAAACGACCCTCTAAAACAGCAAGAAGGTGATACTCGCGAATTTACGGAACTTGAGACTCTACTTGAGCAATCTGACGTTATCACGCTGCATACACCAATCACTAAGACGGGTGAGTTCCCAACCCATCATTTGATCAATGAGCAAGTGCTTAGCAACTTACGTGCTGATCAAATCTTGATTAATGCAGCTCGTGGTCCTGTGGTTGATAACCAGGCGCTAAAAGCTCGCTTGCTAAAAGCCGACGGTTTTACTGCGGTTCTTGATGTATTTGAATTTGAACCTGAAGTCGATTTTGAGTTGCTTCCGCTACTCGCTTTTGCAACGCCTCACGTAGCGGGCTACGGTTTAGAGGGCAAAGCGCGCGGTACGACGATGATCTTCAACAGCTATTGTGAGTTTTTAGGTAAGGAACAGCGTGCTTATGCAAGCGATCTTCTGCCGACGGCTCCCGTGCCTCAAATGAAATTAGATAGAGCTTGGGATGAAGCAACACTGCACAATTTGACTCAGTTGATCTATGATGTGCGCAAAGACGACGCCTTATTCCGTCGCAATATCGCTACGCCGGGTTCTTTTGACAAGATGCGTAAAGAATATTGGGACCGCAGAGAGTACAGTGCAGTCGAGTTAACGGGCGACGAATCTTGTAATTTAACGCCGTTATCTAAACTCGGTTTTATGGTAAAGCCAACTTTATAAAAGAGAGAAACAATGAGCCAAGAATTTAATATTGCTATTTTAGGTGCGACTGGTGCGGTTGGTGAAACCATTCTTGAAGTACTTAAAGAGCGTAAATTCCCTGTCGGTGAACTGCACTTACTAGCAAGTGAACGTAGTGAAGGCAAAACTTCCCGTTTTAACGGCAAAACAATACAAGTACAAAACGTAGAAGACTTCGATTGGTCTCAAGTACATATTGCGTTTTTCTCTGCAGGTAGCGAACTTTCAGAGCGTTGGGCTCCAATCGCTGCGGATGAAGGTGTGGTTGTTATCGATAACACATCCCGTTTCCGTTACGAGTACGATGTTCCTCTGGTTGTGCCTGAAGTGAACCCTGAAGCGATTGCTGAGTTCCGTAACCGTAACATCATCGCAAACCCTAATTGTTCTACTATTCAGATGGTAGTAGCACTTAAGCCAATTCACGATGAAGTGGGTCTTGAGCGTATTAACGTTTCCACTTACCAATCTGTGTCTGGTGCAGGTAAGCCTGGTATCGATGAGCTAGCTGGTCAAACGGCTAAGCTTCTTAATGGTATGCCAGCTGAAAATTCAGCATTCTCACAACAGATCGCGTTTAACTGTATTCCTCAAATCGATGAATTTACAGAGAATGGCTACACGCGTGAAGAGATGAAGATGGTTTGGGAAACTCAAAAAATCTTTGCTGATTCTTCAATCACGGTGAACCCGACTTGTGTTCGCGTACCAGTATTCTACGGTCACGCAGAATCTCTACACATTGAAACTCGTGCACCAATCGGTGCTGAGCAAGTGGTTCAGCTTTTAGAAAACACAGAAGGCGTTGAAGTATTCCAAGCGCTAGATTTCCCGACTCAAGTTCGTGATGCAGGCGGTAAAGATCACGTAATGGTTGGCCGTATTCGTAACGACATCAGCCATCACAGCGGCGTGAACATGTGGGTTGTAGCTGATAACGTTCGTAAAGGCGCAGCGACAAACGCAGTACAAATCGCTGAAGTTCTGATTCGCGATTACTTCTAAGCTTTACTGCTTTGATAAACAAGCCTCACTCTTTAGTGGGGCTTTTTTAATCGATTGAAAATATTGTTAGTCAAATTGTGTGAAATTGCTGCGAATATTGTTGCTGCAACACATTTTTTGTTTTCATCTCTATAGTTTTACGTCATTTATCCGATATATTTAATAGATCATCACTTTTCCGAATTTAAGCACCTAGCTGAGCCTTTTATGTTTCAAATTTTCAAGCCGTGGTTAATGCCTTTTGCCTTTATCATTGCGACTCAGATTTCCGTTGTTCGTGCAGATTCCATTCGAGTTGTTGGGCCTGATGGCCAGATACAATCAGCGCCTACGTTTTCAGAACCTCTTCAAAGAGCGCAATCAACCAGCGCTGAGCCTTCACGTTTCTATGGTCCAACTCGTGGCTCAGAAACATTGTGGTCTATTGCTTCAAAGTTACGCCCTGATAACTCCGTTTCCGTCCAACAAACCCTGTTGGCTATTTATCGCTTAAACCCACAAGCGTTTGAAAACCAAAATATCCATAGCCTGTTGCCAGCCAGTAATTTACGTGTGCCTTCTTTAGAGCAAGCACGTGCAAGCTCGACGCAGCAAGCCATCAACATCATGAACTCGCACCTTGCTAAGCTTGATGCCCCTGCGAGTAAGCCTGTCGCTTCAAAACCAAAAGCGTTGAGTTCTGATACAAAAAATGTGGCACCTACCAAGTCAGTAAGCACTGCTGAAACCGCCAAAAGTCCATTGTCTTCAACTCAATCTTCTCTAGCTCAATCCGCTCCAACTCAAGAGATGAACAAGTTAGAGAAGCAGCTAGAGCTTTCAGAAACTGAACTCTTGTCACTTGAAGAGAAAAATCACCAACTTCGTTTGATGTTATCGAATGTTCAATCAGAAGTTGATGAGCTTAAAACTGAGCTCAGTGATGAAGACCGCATTCGTAGCGAAGTGGAAAAGCTGCTTGATGAAGAGCGCAGAAAGAATGCCGAAATTGAAAAAATGGCACCAAGTGCCATGGACGAACTGCTATCGAATGGTTGGTTAGTAGCGGCTCTTGCGATTATTCCAGGTCTGCTACTTGGTTTGATCATTGTGATGCTGTTAGGCCGTCGTTCTAAAAATGATGAGCAACAGCAAGCTGCTCAAGAACAGCCGATTCAGCCAGAACCAAGCAGCGTTGCGCCTATTGCATTGGGCGACGAGATGGACGACCTTAACGAGCTGTCTTTAGACGATGACTTGTTTGGTACGGAAGATGAAGCCAACAAGTTGTTTGACGATCAAGCGTTAGCTGAAGAAGACGACGATGTCTTTGCCGGTTTAGATGAATCTGATCTCGATTTCAATCTAGATGGTGAAGACGATGATCCGTTTGCCAGCATTGGTGAAAACGGTGATTTAGATACGAACTTCGACGATTTAGATTTAGACAGCAGCAACGGTATCAGTGTCAATGGTGAAGAGAAGGCGCTTGGTCTTGAAGAGATGGAGCGTGCACTAGACAAAACAGCGGAAACCGCAAGCGATACTGATGAGGTCGATTTTGATCTTTCTGATGATAACGCAATGTCTGCTGATGACATTGAAGCTTTACTATCTCAAGAGTCTGAAACTGAAGATCTCGGTTCCAACGAATTAGACCAATCTTTGTTAGATGATCTGTTTGCTCTTGATGACGAAGATGATGATAGCTTCGATATTGACGCTCTGATTTCGGAAGAGCAAAGTGATTCGCCTTCTAGCACTGAAACACCTGCAAGCGATGATTTTGATATTGATGCGCTGATCTCAGAGCAACAAAGCGATATTAAACCGGCTGATTTGAGCTCTGACGACTTTGATATTGATGCTCTAATTTCCGAACAGCAGAATCCTGAGCCAGCGGCGCCGACAGCAAATGATGATATTGATGACATCTTTGCGCAGGTTGCCGCTCAGAACGATCAAGCGAATGATTCGTTTAACCTCGATAGCGATGATGAAATTGCCACTAACCTAAACAGTGGTTTGGCGTCTGATGATGATATTGAAAATATTCTGTCTCAGTTCGATAAGCCAATTGTAGATGAAGAACCTCAAGACAGCGTTGACCTACTTGATGAGCAATTGGCTGGCGATGATGTAGATCTAAGTAACTCGACAGAACTTCTTGATGAAATGTTGGAAGATGAATCGGATGATGGGTCTGAAAGTGAGCCTTTAGGTTTTGATTCCTTATCTGAACTTGAAGAGATTTCTGGTTTATCGACCGATGATGACCTAACCATCGCAGAAGACAGCACGGAAACGTTGGATGAATTGATAGGTGACTCTGATGATGATTTCGAACTTGACGCTGAAAGTACCGACTTACTGGATGATTTACTTGATAGTGAATTGTCAGGTGATGAGCTTTCGACGAATGCATCAAAATCAGAATCTTTAGACCCGTTTGATGACTTACTGACAAGTGGTATTGAAGACGAGCTTGAATCTGAAGAGCAGGTGTTTGATAAAGAGTTAGACGCAGCCTTTGGTTTTGACAACACCAACGATGAGCCTGTAAAGGATTCAGACGTTGAGCTTACTCCGTTAACCTCAGAAACATCCGAAGTTGAGCCTGAGCAAGCGTTGGATATTAGTGAAACACCACAACCTGAAGTCGTTACTGATGAACCGTTAGATTCGGAAGTGATTCAAGACAGTCCTGACGTTAAACCCGAAAATGATGATGCCTTTAATCGTGATGACTTTATCGATGATTTGTTCGGTGTCGCACCGGCAACGGATGCTTTGCTTGATGACTCGCTAGAAACAACAGACGAAGCGTTGATTGATGAGTTGATGACTTCTGATGACAATGATTTGTTGCCAGCGACAGAAGAGCCTGCTGAACCATCAATTGAAAATGCTGTTGAACCAGAGCAAGTGTCTCTTTCAGACAGCAAAGAAGTATCACCGGAAGAAGCCGCATCATCGGCCGAAGATGATGAACTGGATATCGACTCGCTGTTATCTGAGAATTCTGATTTTGACAAACCAGCTTTTGAAGAGCGAGTTCAAGAAGAAACTGCGTCACTAGAATCAGAACCGAAAGAAGCCGACGTACAAGATCAGCATCAAGACATCGCTGCTAGTTTTGAAGATCAAGCTTCGCCATCGTCTTTAAATGATATCTCTGAGGATGATGAAGAGACGGTTGAAGACTGGCTAGCTGAAGCCATCGAAGATGTAGAGTCACCTGCGAACGTTGTCTCTGATTTTGACTTTGAACCGAAAATCCAAGGTAGCGATCAGTTTGAAGATGTCGTTGAATCCTTGCCAGAGCCAGAGCCAGAGCCAGAGCCAGAGCCAGAGCCAGAGCCAGAGCCAGAGCCAGAGCCAGAGCCAGAGCCAGAGCCAGAGCCAGTTCGAGCTGCAAATATGCCAGAGATCATTCCGAATGAATTTGGCGTACCACAAGACGATGATTGGCTGATTGAAGACGAGGCATCTGCACAAGAAACATTGTTTGAAGCTGAAGTAACACCAGAGCCCGTTGCTCCTACTGTTGACTCTCAATTAGACGCTGAGCCTCAAGCTGAATCGGCACCGCAAGTTGAAGCTGCCACGCCAGACAGCAAAGAAGAGCTCTCGTTTGATGACTTCGAGTTGCCAGAGTTTAATGAAGAAGACGCATTGGCAGAAGCCGATGTTGAAGTAATACCAGAGCAAGTTGCTCCTATGGTTGACTCTCAACTGGATGCTGAGCCTCAAGCTGAATCGGCACTGCAAGTTGAAGCTACCACACAAGACAGCGAAGAAGAGTTCTCGTTTGATGACTTCGAGTTGCCAGAGTTTAATGAAGAAGACGCATTGGCAGAAGCTGATGGTGAAGTAATACCAGAGCAAGTTGCTCCTATGGTTGACTCTCAACTGGATGCTGAGCCTCAAGCAGAATCGGCACCGCAAGTTGAAGCTACCACACAGGACAGCGAAGAAGAGTTCTCGTTTGACGACTTTGATTTGCCAGAGTTTGGCGAAGAAGATGCATTAGCGGAAGCTGATGCTGAAGTAATACCAGAGCAAGTTGCTCCTATGGTTGACTCTCAACTGGATGCTGAGCCTCAAGCAGAATCGGCACCGCAAGTTGAAACTACCACACAGGACAGCGAAGAAGAGTTCTCGTTTGACGACTTTGATTTGCCAGAGTTTGGCGAAGAAGATGCATTAGCGGAAGCTGATGCTGAATCAACACCAGAACCCGTAACGCCAGCTATTGACTCTCAACCAACCGTTGAGCCTCAATCTGAAGCAGCACCACAGACTGAAACTGCGAAACCAGAAAGCGAAGAAGAGCTCTCGTTTGATGACTTTGAGCTGCCAGAGTTCGGTGAAGAAGATGCATTAGCTGAAGTGGTGAGTGAACCGGATGAAGCGCAGTTAGAGCAAGACTTATCTGATGGCACTGAGAAGTTCGAATTCGATGACCGTGACCTTCCTGAATACGATGAAGAAAGTGCAAAAGCCGACTCTGTCTTAGATGATATTGAGCAAAGCAGTGCTGAGCCAGTAGCAGAAGATGAAGGCGTAGAGTTTGATGAGTTTGATTTGCCTGAATATGGTGAAGACGAAGCGATCTCTGATGCATTTGCAGAGAAGTTGACACCATTGACATCTTTCAGCCCACAAGGCGAAGAGCAAGATGCGTTACACGATTTGTTCTCAAACCCGCAAAGCTTCAGTCATTCTGATGATTTCTCGGATGTAGAAGAGTCTGAATTGGCTGGCTTTACGCAGCCAGAAGAATCACTGAGCGCGGCTTCAGAGCAAAACTCAGCGCCTACAGCGGTTCAAGACGAGCCACTAGAAGGTTTTGATGATTTCGATGAAACAGCATTGGCTGAGTTGCTTTCTGAAGATGTTCAAGACTCTGTCGACAACATGTTCGATAAGCCATTGGATGCAACATCGATTGATAGTGCAGGGCTAGACATTGATGCGATGCTTGAAGTCGGTGGTGAAGATTGGAAAGGTTTTAATTTAGCTCCAGAGCAACAATCGAGCATGCACAATGATGTTCCTGATGATCAACAAGAGATTTGGGCGTCGGCAGAACAGCAAGCTGAACCTAAAATCAAGCAAGAGAATTGGGCTCAACAAGACAATCTAACCGAATCAGATAACAGTCGCGATAAGCAATATATGACGATTGATGAACTGATGGCTCAAGTAGAGCAAGAAGGTGAAGACGTTATTAATCCCGATGACGAAGAATTGAAGCTGGATGTTGGCCTAAATGAATTCCCAGACGTTATCGGTGATATTGGCAACTATGATGTTGATAGCAATGCAGAGGCTGCAGGTAAGCTTGATTTAGCCAAAATCTATATCGAGATGAGCGATTCGCAAGGGGCTATTAAGCTTCTTGAGGAGGCGATAGTTGACGGAAGCGATGACATTCGCCGCGAGGCCAAGAATCTTATTGATACGTTAAACGGTCGATAAACTGAACGAGATATAAAGGGTAGCATTGGCTACCCTTTATTTTTGGTGAGTCGTTCTTCTAATATTATAGATTTAGCTCCTTCCTATTTGGGCTAGCACTCATTTCCGTATATACTTCTCGCCCATTTTCAAAGAGAACAAGAACATGAAAATTGCTTTAGGTATTGAATATAACGGTACCCACTACTTTGGTTGGCAGCGCCAACGAGACGTGAAAAGTGTCCAAGAAGAATTGGAAAAGGCTCTTTCAGTTGTCGCGAATCATCCTGTAGAAGTTATGTGCGCAGGTCGTACAGATGCAGGTGTTCACGGTACGGGACAAGTCGTTCACTTTGAAACTAATGTCGATCGTAAAATGGTGGCATGGACAATGGGCGCGAATGCCAATATGCCAAAAGATATTGCGGTTCGTTGGGCGACAGAAGTGAATGAGGATTTCCATGCTCGTTTCTCTGCTACTGCTCGCCGTTATCGTTACATTATCTTTAACCATGCACTGCGCCCTGGCATTTTGAATTCAGGCGTGAGCCATTATCATGGTCATCTTGATGAGAAAAAAATGCACGAAGCAGGTCAGTACTTACTTGGTGAGAATGACTTTACTTCGTTCAGGGCAACACATTGTCAATCTCGTAGCCCATGGAGAAACATGATTCACTTGAACGTGACTCGCCATGGACACTACATTGTGATCGATATTAAAGCGAATGCGTTTGTTCACCACATGGTGAGGAATATCACTGGTAGCCTTATTGCCGTAGGTAAAGGTGAGCAGAAACCAGAGTGGATCCAGTGGCTTTTAGAAGCTAAAGATCGAAAAGTAGCCGGCGCAACCGCAAAAGCGGAAGGTTTGTATCTGGTGGATGTTGATTATCCAGAACATTTTGAGCTACCACGAGAGCCAATCGGTCCTCTATTTTTGCCGGATAATTTGAACTAAATGTGAGACTTAGGTTCAAAAATTATTACGGTTTAGTGCGTAAGATAGTCCCAGAAAATAGGTACAACCAGTTTTTTATCTACAGTCGCTGTTTTATGTGCTTTAATTCCCACGCATAATTCCCAAATTTATTTCTTTCGCAATCAAGCGGAAGAATCGAAACAAAAAGGTCTTCCATGAGTTGGCTTGAAAAGATTTTAGAAAAAAGCAACATCGTAACATCTCGTAAAGCGTCTATCCCTGAGGGTGTTTGGACTAAATGTACTTCTTGTGAGCAGGTTCTGTACCATGCTGAACTAGAGCGTAACCTAGAAGTATGTCCGAAATGTGACCATCACATGCGCATGAAAGCACGTCGCCGTCTAGATACATTCCTAGACAAAGGTGAGCGTGTTGAACTAGGCACTGATCTTGAGCCACAAGATAAGCTGAAATTTAAAGATTCTAAGCGTTACAAAGAACGTATCTCTGCTGCTCAAAAGAACAGTGGTGAGACAGATGCACTAGTTGCAATGAAAGGCGAACTGCTTGGTTTACCTATCGTTGCGTGTGCTTTTGAATTCTCATTCATGGGCGGCTCAATGGGTTCTGTTGTAGGTGCTCGTTTTGTGAAAGCGGTTGATGCTGCGATTGAAAACAACTGTGGTTTAGTTTGTTTCTCTGCAAGTGGTGGTGCGCGTATGCAAGAGGCTCTTATGTCTCTAATGCAAATGGCGAAAACCAGTGCTGCTCTAGAGCGTTTATCTGCAAAAGGCCTACCGTTTGTTTCAGTAATGACTGATCCAACAATGGGTGGTGTTTCTGCAAGTTTGGCAATGCTTGGCGATATCAACATTGGTGAACCAAAAGCACTGATCGGTTTTGCTGGACGTCGTGTAATCGAACAAACTGTACGTGAAGACCTTCCTGAAGGTTTCCAACGCAGTGAGTTCCTATTAGACCACGGTGCTATCGACATGATTGTTGACCGTCGTGAGATGCGTCAGCGCGTTGCAAGCCTTGTTGCTAAAATGACCAACCAGCCTTCACCATTAGTAGTTTCTGTGAACGATTCACCGAATGAAGCTACTTATGAAGTACCAGAAGCGCCAGAAAAAGGGTAAAGTACCTTCTAACAAACCAACTTTATTATGGTTATGAGTTAGATGAGTCAACAACCTATTCCTCAAGCCACATCCTCTTTGGAGATGTGGCTTGATTATTTATCAAACATCCACACCAGCGCTATTGATCTTGGATTAGACCGAGTTCAGGCCGTCGCCTCTAAGGCAAACCTCACCAAACCTGCTCAACACGTCATTACTGTTGCCGGAACCAATGGCAAAGGCTCAACGTGTGCCCTGATGGAAGCGATTCTATTGGATGCTGGTTACTCTGTCGGTGTCTACAGCTCTCCTCACTTGATTCGCTATAACGAACGTGTTCGTATCAATGGCCAAGATCTCTCTGATGAGAAGATGGTTCAGTCTTTCGATTTCATTGAGAAAGAGCGTGGCGAAATCAGTCTTAGCTTTTTCGAATACGGCACCTTAGCGGCGTTACGTGCATTTCAAACGGAAGCGGTAGATGTCGTGCTATTGGAAGTGGGGTTAGGCGGTCGTTTAGATGCAACGAATATCGTTGATCATGACGTATCTGTAATTACGAGCTTGGCTGTCGACCACGTTGATTGGCTTGGCGATGATATTAATGTGATTGGCTTCGAGAAAGCGGGTATTTATCGTAGTGGTAAGCCAGCTATCTGCGGTCAACCTAAGCCCCCGGCTACGGTTGCAGCGCACGCTGATGATATTAAGGCTGAGTTTTACCAGGTTGGTATTCAATACACTTATGATGTGGATGGTGATACGTGGAACTGGCACAGCGGTGCATTCCAATTAGAATCTCTACCTATTCCAAGCCTCCCGCTACCGAACGCAGCAACCGCGTTGATGGCATTAGGTACATCAGAACTTAGCATCAGTGATGTGAATGTCGTTAATGGTATGAAGAACGCACAGCTTCCTGGGCGTATGCAGCAAATTAGCGATCAACCCGTGATTGTTCTTGATGTGGCACACAACCCACATTCAGCCGAGTACTTTGCACAGCAAGTAACGAAGAAATACTCAGGCAAAAGTTTACACGTTGTAGTCGCTATGCTTCATGACAAAGATATTCCAGCGACATTGGAAGTATTAGCGCCCATCACAACACATTGGTATCCAGCTTCATTGCAAGGCCCACGCGCGGCAACAGCGGCTGAATTGTGTAAAAGCCTACCTCAAGGCGTAGAGCAGTATTCAACCCCTGTCGCAGCGTTTGAAGCGGCTTTAGCTTCTGTTCAAGGCGACGATGTTGTGTTGGTGGTCGGTTCTTTCCATACCGTAGGCGAAGTCTTGGAGCATTGGCAGAAAAAAGGAAACTAAATGGCAAGTAAATTCCAAAGCCGATTAGTCGGCACCATCATTTTAGTGGCCATTGGCGTGATAGTATTGCCAGATGTGCTCGATGGTAAGAAGCTCCACTATAAAGAAGAGTTTGCAAGCATTCCGATTAAGCCAGAGCTTGATAGTAATGTTGAAGTGTTTGAAGTGCTCGATCCCGTTGAAGATCAGATCGCACTACCGGACTCTCCGGTTGAGCGAGTGGTCGAAAGTGGCGTTGATGATAATTCAGATACGCAAACGGCGTCGGTTTCTGAAAAAGAAGCAGACAAAGTGGCAGTGGTGGTTAAGCCGGTACCAGAAAAAAATGAATACCAAGACAGCGCTTGGATCATTCAATTGATGGCTTTAAAGAATGCTGACAACGCAAAAAGCGTGGTTAAGGATTTGCAAAAGCGTGGTTACCAAGCTCACACCAAGCAAGAAAAAACTTTTACGCGAGTAATTATTGGCCCGGATGTGTCTAAATCCAAACTTGAGCGACAAATTAAGGAATTAGAAAAAATTACGGGTTCAAAAGGCCAATTGCTCAAATTTAAACCGCTAAATCCATAAGAAAACGTTTGCGTCAGCATTTTTTCTGTTAAAATGCGCGCCAACTTAAGATGAAGAATTCATGAATTGGTTAGATTTTGTCATTTTAGGCGTGATCGGCTTCTCTGCCGTGATCAGTTTAGTTCGTGGTTTCGCTAAAGAAGCCTTGTCACTCGTAATTTGGTTTGGAGCATTTTTCATTGCTAGCCAGTACTACGCTAAATTAGCGATGTACTTCACCAATATCGAAGATGAGATGTTTCGAAACGGAACTGCGATAGCAGCATTGTTTGTTGCAACGTTAGTTGTTGGTGCCTTAGTTAACTATGTCATCGGTCAGCTAGTTCAGAAAACAGGCCTGTCAGGTACAGACAGAATCCTCGGTGTCGTCTTTGGTGGCTTACGTGGTGTTTTGATTGTTTCTGCAGTGTTGTTTTTCATGGATGCGTTTACTGCATTCCCAAGTTCTGAGTGGTGGAAGAATTCGCAGTTGGTTCCGGAGTTTAGTCGAATCATTGCGCCGTTCTTCGAGCATTTACAAGCAACATCTAGTTTCTTATCTGGCGCGCTCTAGCGCCAGTTAATGTCGAAAAATCGAGGATTAGGACATGTGTGGTATTGTTGGAATCGTGGGTTCAACACCTGTAAACCAGTCTATTTATGACGCTTTAACGGTATTGCAGCATCGTGGCCAAGATGCCGCTGGTATTTGTACCATAGAAAGCAATCGTTTCCGTCTGCGTAAGGCGAACGGTTTAGTAAAAGATGTTTTTGAAGCCAAACACATGCAGCGCCTACAAGGTGAAGTTGGTATTGGCCATGTTCGTTATCCTACTGCGGGTAGTTCAAGTGCGTCTGAAGCTCAGCCTTTCTACGTAAACTCTCCTTTTGGCATTACGTTGGCGCACAACGGTAACCTGACGAACGCTAACGAAGTTCGTGAGAAGTTGTTCGAAAAAGACCGTCGTCATGTAAATACAACCTCTGATTCCGAAGTTCTACTGAACGTATTGGCTCATGAGATCGATATTGTTAAAGGTAACGTGACTTCAGATGACGTTTTCCGCGCTGTGGCAAACGTGCATCGTACTATTCGTGGCGCTTACGCCGTAACCGCGATGATCATCGGCCACGGTATGATCGCATTCCGTGACCCACATGGTATTCGTCCATTGTGTCTTGGCAAGCGTGAAGTTAATGGTAAAACAGAGTACATGGTTGCATCTGAATCGGTAGCACTTGATGCTGTTGGTTTCGACTTCATGCGCGACGTAGCACCGGGTGAAGCTATCTACGCAACGTTCGACGGTGAACTTTTCACTAAACAATGTGCAGACAACCCACAACTAAACCCATGCATCTTTGAGTTTGTATACTTTGCACGCCCAGATTCATTCATCGACAAAATTTCGGTTTACAGCGCACGCGTTGAAATGGGTGAGATGCTAGGTAAGCGTATTAAAGAAGAGTACGCAGACTTAGATATTGATGTGGTTATCCCAATCCCTGAAACATCGAATGATATTGCGCTACGCATCGCTCAAGCGATCAATAAGCCATACCGTCAAGGTTTCGTAAAAAACCGTTATGTTGGACGTACGTTCATCATGCCAGGCCAGCAACAGCGCAAGAAATCGGTTCGCCGTAAGCTCAACGCAATCCGCTCTGAGTTTAAAGGTAAGAACGTTCTACTGGTTGACGATTCTATCGTTCGCGGCACAACATCAGAGCAGATCATTGAGATGGCTCGTGATTCTGGCGCAAACAAGGTTTTCATGGTTTCAGCAGCTCCAGAGGTTCGCTTCCCTAACGTTTACGGCATTGATATGCCGAGCGCGACAGAGCTGATTGCTCATGGTCGTGATAACGAAACGATCTGTAAGCAGATTGGTGCGGACGCATTGATTTTCCAAACACTACCAGACCTGATTTCTGCAGTGGGCATGGGTAACCAAGACATTTCTCGTTTTGATACATCTGTATTTAACGGCGAGTATGTAACAGGCGATATCGACCAAGCTTACCTCGATTTCCTCGACTCTTTGCGTAATGATGACTCAAAGGTTCAGCGAGAGATTCAACAAGACCTCGCTAACTTAGAATTACACAACGAAGGCGCTTAGTTAGCGTTACGCTAGCAATGATTCATTAGTGCTAGCGATACAGAATATAAAAAACCAGAGCAGATGCTCTGGTTTTTTTGTTTGTGGAGAAGGGGATTGATCATTAATGAATGTGGTATGCGATCACAAAATCAATAAACAATCTAACTTTCTCTGGTAGGTGGTCTTTGTGGTTATAAAGCATGTAAATATCACGAGGGTTAGCGCTCCAGTCTTCTAAGACCTGTACCAAGCTGCCATCTTCGATGTATTCACGAATCATCACATCAGGCATTAGGGTGATTCCTAGGCCTTCAGAACACGCTTGTCTCACAACATTAAGCGCATTGGCATTGAAACGGCCTTTTTCACTATTCACCACCGTCTCTTCATTCGAATTACTCAGCTGCCACTTAATCAGCGGGTAGCCTTTGAGCAGCGAATGGTTCGCTAGCTCTTCAGCATGGCTTGGTGCTGGGTTCTTCACTAAATACTCAGGGCTGGCGATAAGAATATCTTTTACTTCACTGATTTTTCGAGCGATTAAGCTTGAATCACGCTGTGGGCCGACACGGAAAATTACGTCCCACTCAGTTGGATCCAGCTGATCCGCTTGGTTGTTCATCATCAGCTCAATATTGATATCAGGGTATTGAGTCATGAAATCGCTGAACATTGGCATCATCATGCGCTTGGTCAGGTTGGAGGGTGCCGTAATACGAATTTTACCGGAAGCACCTTTGCACACGTCAGTTAACTCTTCTGCAGTAGAAGAGAGACGCTGCAATAGCGGAGAGCATTCATTGAAGAAACGTTCGCCTGCCTCTGTTAAAGAAAGTTTACGCGCGTGTCTATTGAGAAGCCTAAGGTTCAAAGAATCTTCTAAGGCTTGGATGCGTCGTGTGATGGTCGCAACCGGAATCATAGTCTTGCGCGATGTTGCGGTGTAGCTCCCATTTTCAACGACGAGTCGAAAGAGGTTTAAATCATCTAATTTCATAAATCCAGACACATTTGTTTACAATCTCATCTAATTTATACGTAACAGTGAGATCAATGTTTGCGTTACGTCAACTCGTTGCACTATTTACAAGTATTCCAACCCTCGTCACGAATTACCAGTAAAGAGTGCAAATTTGTGTATTTAGCATTTTATTACTAAGTTTTATATTAGTTCTTAGAACAGATAACAATAATAATTCGACTTAGTTTTGTGAGGTTATAGATTATGTACAAAACTCACAGTCAGCCAGTAATGACCTCGGCTCAGGAAGTGATTAACCAAAAATGCGTGATGTTGGTTGATGATGATCCTATTTTTCGCCGTATAACCAGCGCGTACCTAGATAAGGTCGGTTATAAAGTGGTTGAGGCTGAAAATGGACTGGACGCACTGCAAAAGCTTAGAGACTCAGCGCCAGATTTAATTGTGTGTGACTTATCAATGCCGATACTTGATGGCATAGAGCTTGTGGAAGAGCTCAGTTTAGAGTACCCATCATTGCCTATGATCGTTGTGTCCGGCACTGATGATATGTCTGATGTAGCGAAAGCATTGCGATTTGGCATTAAGGATTTTTTAGCGAAACCTTTAGAGGATCACAGCCACTTAGGAAGTGCGATTGCGAACACACTGACAGATTCGTTTGATAACATTTCAGACCAACGAGATTTTTCAAGCCAGTGGTTCTGTGTGGATGATGGGGGAGAGATCCCTGAAGACCAGGAATTGCATTGGCACCTGAATTACCTTCAAGATAATCCAAGCGCAGCAAAAGACTTACTGCATGCGCTGCTTCCAGAAAAAGATACACGACAAGGTTCTTGGCGCTGCAGTTACCGTTTATTGCAATCCACAGAGATGATGCCACTTGTTTTTGATTATGCGTGGATGATGAACGGGCAGTTTGCTTTTTACCTTGTCGATTCATCCTCTTCAGATAATGGTGGCTCCGCGACAACACTGTTGGTGAGAGCGTTGTTCCACGATTACATAAGAAACAGAAAAGATTTTAATGTTGATCTCAAAGATATTGCTGAAATCTTAGAAAAGGGGATACGTTGCTCGAAATGCTCCACCCCTGTTAATGCTCTGTTTGGTGTTGCT
Source organism: Vibrio gigantis (assembly GCF_024347515.1). Classification (NCBI taxonomy): domain Bacteria; kingdom Pseudomonadati; phylum Pseudomonadota; class Gammaproteobacteria; order Vibrionales; family Vibrionaceae; genus Vibrio; species Vibrio gigantis. The sequence goes on along the minus strand of NZ_AP025492.1, from coordinate 2,581,379 downwards.
AACCTCGCTGAGGGAACCATATCCATTTTGCCTGCGGGCTTAGATGGGCAATGGTCGAATGGTGAATTGAATCAACATATTGCAGCGGGCGAACGCTTGGGTGAGAACTGTAAGAAGAACTTTATTACAAGAGATCTTCCGATTGAAAAGGGCTGCCAACTTTCGTTGAGCTTGCTTGGATCGGCAAGTTTTAGTTTAGACATACACCAAGGGTCTACTGATTAACCCTATATTTCCTCGGTTTTTGTGAATAATTGATTAAGGTATAGTTGCGCAAATGGTGTGGCTATGCCTTTTTTGTTAAATGTCTATTTAGCAAAGCGGGTTTGGTTCGCCGGATACTTACCTTTACTAACAAAAACAAGAAGCAATCATGGCAGATAACAAAGACTTTCAAGACCCGTTTAATGTATTCTACTTTTTAGGATTTTTAGCCGCATTTTTAATGATTCCATTACTACCTGCAACGCTTACGTTGATCCGTGTATTCAATGGTTACGCAACATTCTAGTTACGCTGTCGTCGCCGACTGGTGATAGCTAACTCAAGGAGGCCACAATTAGCGTTCGAGTTTTAAGCCTCAATATTGCTGGTGGCCTTTGTATCTTTCTCGCAGTTCTAGGGATAGTTTTGCCCGTTCTGCCAACCACTCCTTTTCTCCTTCTTGCTAGCGCTTGCTTCATGCGAAGCAATCCGAAAGTTCACAAATGGATGCATGAACATAAAACGTTGGGTCCTTTGTTGAACAATTGGTACCAACACGGTGCCGTCACCAAACAAGTTAAAACCCGTGGCGTATTCTTTATCTTGTTGAGTTTCGCGTTATCCATCTACTTTGCCCCCATCATTTGGGTCAAGGTTTTCCTAATTTGCGTACTTGTTATTCTTCTCACATGGTTTATGCGGCTTCCAACCCATGAGTTGGTTGCTGACAGCAAAGAAAATCACTACCATTAAGCCAGTGTGCCTGCTTGTATAGCGGGCGTTTATTATTTCAGCAATCAGAGTTATGACTCTCGTTGCAATGAATACCAATCGTACCTTTCCTTAATTCCAAGCGTTGATGTTTGATTCGTTAACGAGAGTTTGGAAAGCGGCCTAATGAAGTGCATAAGATTATGAACACAGAAAAAATCTCTCTGATCAAAGCAAGCATCAAAAGCATTCCTGATTACCCTAAAGCGGGTATTTTGTTCCGTGACGTAACAAGCTTGATGGAAGACCCAGCAGCTTACAAAGCGACTATCGACCTGTTAGCGGATACATATAAGGACATGGGCTTTACTAAGATCGTTGGTACCGAAGCTCGTGGTTTCTTATTTGGTGCGCCTTTGGCACTAGAGCTGGGTGTTGGTTTTATCCCTGTTCGTAAACCGGGCAAGCTGCCTCGTGAAACTGTGGCACAATCTTATGAGCTTGAGTACGGTACAGATACGCTAGAAATCCATACTGACGCTATCGTTGAAGGCGATAAAGTCTTGATGGTTGATGATTTGCTAGCAACGGGCGGTACGATTGAAGCAACAACAAAGTTGATTCGTCAACTTGGTGGTGTGGTAGAACACGCTGCATTTGTTATTAATCTTCCAGAAATCGGTGGTGACAAGCGCTTACAAGGCTTAGGTCTAGAAGTGTTTAGCATCTGCGAATTCGACGGTCACTAATCCTTTTCGGAATTATTCATGAGCTATCTTGCGTTAGCGCGAAAATGGCGACCAACCAAATTCAAAGAAGTGGTTGGTCAAGCCCATGTTTTAACAGCATTAGAGAATGCCCTTAGCCAAAATAGGTTGCACCATGCTTACCTATTTAGCGGAACGCGCGGTGTCGGTAAAACGACTATCGGCCGTTTGTTTGCTAAGGGACTCAACTGTGAAACAGGCATTACTTCAACCCCCTGTGGTGAATGTGCAACTTGTAAAGAAATCGATGAAGGTCGCTTTGTTGACCTATTAGAGATCGATGCGGCATCACGTACCAAGGTAGAAGATACCCGTGAGCTTCTGGACAATGTTCAGTACAAGCCAGCGCGTGGTCGCTTTAAGGTTTACCTTATCGATGAAGTACACATGCTTTCTAGGCACAGTTTCAACGCACTTCTAAAGACGCTAGAAGAGCCGCCTGAGTATGTGAAATTTTTGCTCGCAACGACTGATCCGCAAAAGCTGCCAGTGACTATCTTGTCGCGTTGTCTGCAGTTCCACCTTAAGCCGATCAGCGTTGATAATATTCACGAGCAGCTCGACCATATTCTTGAACAAGAGAATGTAACGTCTGAGTCTCGTGCGCTTGGAATGATCGCTCATGCTGCTGACGGTAGTATGCGTGATGCGTTAAGCCTCACTGACCAAGCTATCGCTTTAGGTAACGGCAATGTAGTAACAGACACTGTTGCCCACATGCTTGGGACGCTAGATACCGACCAAGCTATCCACTTACTTGAAGCGATTAGCAGTAAGCAGCCGCAACAAGCGATGGCGTGTATCCAAAGCCTTGCTGAGAATGGCGTAGAGTGGGATGGTTTGTTGAATCAGCTTGCAGCTCAATTGCATCGTCTAGCTATGTATCAAGCGTTGCCGTCTACCTTAGACAAAGCTCAGCCTGACGCAGAGAAGCTTGAACTGCTTAGCAAAGCATTAAGCCCACAAGATATTCAGCTTTATTACCAGATAGTGCTGAAAGGTCGCGAAGATTTACCATTATCGCCAACCGCTCGTGTTGGTGTTGAGATGGTGGTTTTACGTATGTTGGCATTTAGACCTGCAGAGCAAAATGTAGCAACGGCTATCTCTACTCAGTCGACAACTCCTGTTGTCGCACCGACTCAGAACGTTGCTCAACCTGTGAGTCAACCTGCGCCAATGGCAGCTCCGAGACAGCCGCAGATGCAACAACAGGTGCCTCAACAGCAAGCTATGCAGCAGCAACCAGTACAACAGGCTCCGCAGCAGAATCCAGCACAGTATTCAGATTCGCAAGGTTACGCTGACCATTCTGGCAACCAAGGTTATCCTGAGCAGGATTACCCGCACAGTCAGTATGATGCGCCACCGGCTTATGACGAACGTCCTAGCTACGGTGCAGAACAGCCTCAACAAGCGAATTATCAGAATCAAGCTCCAGCTCAGCCACAAAACGCTGCACCTTCAGCGCCACCTGCTTCGACTGCTCCGCAAGGACAATCAGAACGTCCGGCTTCGCCTGTCAGTGGTTTACGCCACCAATTGCGTTCTCAACGCAGAGGCAGTGCCGCAGAAAACAAAGGATCAGCGCCAAAAAAGGCTAAAGCGACACCAGCTAAAACTTCAGTTCTTGATCGAGTTGCTCAGCAACACGGTGGTTCTGAGCGGGTGTCGCCAGCTTCTTTATCAGCCTCTTCGACAGAAAATGTAACCAATGATAATGAACCTTATCGCTGGAAACCGTCTAAACCTGTAGTAAAAGAGGTGAATAAAGAGCTTACACCTACTCAGATCAAGCGCGCGTTAGAGCATATTAAGACACCAGAAATGGTCGATAAATTGCTTCAAGAGTCGATTGCTCAAGATGAATGGTCCGCCACGATTCAAAAGCTAGAGACAGCCAAGCTTGTTGAACAGTTAGCGTTGAACTCAGTGTTTGCTAAAAACGACACATCAATCACCCTAACGTTAAGAGCGAGCCAAGCTCACTTGAATACGGACCGTGCGCAGAGTGAGCTATTGCAGTCACTCAATACTGTGCTTGGAGAAGAGTACCATTTGAGTGTTGAAATCGGTGATGGTGGAGAAACGCCACTAGAGTTACGAGAAAGATTGTATCAAGGTAAGTTGAAAGACGCGTTTACCGCTTTGGAAAACGATGCCAACGTACAGTTTATTGAAAGGCGTTTTGCTGCAGAGCTCGACAGAGACAGTGTTCGCCCTATCTAGAGTGTTTCTCGTTGAGTGACCGACGTATCATCCCAGATAAGCAAATCTGAGAACTGAACATCGAGGGGTTGAATCACACAGTTTAACCCCCATTTAAGCTCCTATAGCTTAATTAATTTTAATAAACCAATTAGACCAGAGAGTATTAACATGTTTGGTAAAGGCGGTATGGGCAACATGATGAAGCAAGCCCAGCAAATGCAAGAGCGCATGCAAAAGCTTCAAGAAGAAATCGCAAATATGGAAGTTACAGGTGAGTCAGGTGCTGGCCTTGTAAAAGTAACGATCACTGGTAGCCACAGCGTTCGCCGTGTTGATATCGATGAAAGCCTAATGGAAGACGATAAAGAGATGCTTGAAGATCTTATCGCTGCTGCTTTCAACGATGCGGCTCGTCGCGTTGAAGAAACTCAAAAAGAGAAAATGGCTAGCGTAACTGGCGGAATGCAACTTCCACCAGGTATGAAGATGCCTTTCTAAGAAACTACTTCTAAGGGTTTATTCAAGCTGCGGTTTATCTTGAGTAAATCGTTACTTGAAAATTAGAACGGTTAAATATGCGTACCAGTCATATGCTGGAGCATTTGATGGAGGCCTTACGTTGTCTACCTGGGGTTGGCCCCAAGTCGGCGCAGCGTATGGCCTTTCATTTGTTACAGCGCGATAGAAAAGGCGGCCTACAGCTGGCTGAGGCTCTTAGCCAAGCAATGACCGAAATTGGTCACTGTAATGAGTGTCGTACTTTTACTGAAGAAGATACCTGCCACATTTGTACCAATCCTAAACGTCAGGAAAATGGTCAAATCTGTGTAGTAGAGAGCCCTGCAGATATTGCAGCTATCGAAGCAACAGGCCAATATTCTGGTCGTTACTTTGTGCTTATGGGTCACCTTTCACCACTTGATGGTATTGGTCCAAGCGATATCGGTCTCGATGTTTTGGACTACCGTCTGCGTCGTGGTGATATCTCTGAAGTAATCCTAGCGACCAACCCGACAGTTGAAGGGGAAGCAACAGCGCACTACATTGCTGAGCTATGTAATGCCCATGAAGTGAACGCAAGCCGTATCGCTCATGGTGTTCCCGTTGGTGGTGAGCTAGAGCTGGTGGATGGCACCACGCTTTCGCACTCCTTACTCGGTCGTCATAAGATCTAAAAAAGCCGCTTGGTGAATTATCACTGAGCGGCTTTTTCTTTTATGGTTCTCAAAGGTTTCTGTTTCAAAACACTTCTCTGAGCTTAATCTGAACCTCTCACTGCTTTGTAGATCATCGCGCCAATCACGGCACCGATAATCGGTGCAACCCAGAATAGCCATAGTTGCGAAACAGCCCAATCACCGACAAATACTGCTACTCCAGTACTTCGAGCTGGGTTCACAGAAGTGTTCGTTACAGGGATACTGATAAGATGAATCAAGGTTAAACAGAGGCCAATCGCGATAGGTGCAAACCCAGTAGGTGCTTTTGAATCAGTCGCGCCCATGATCACGAATAGGAACACCATGGTCACGACCACTTCACAAACGAGAGCCGCTGTGAGCGAGTAACCGCCCGGTGAGTGTTCTCCATAACCATTGGAAGCAAAACCAGACGCCGCAGCATCAAAGCCAGCTTGGCCTGAAGCAATCACAAATAACACACCACCTGCGATAATACCGCCAATTACTTGGGCAATAATATAAGGTGCGACATCTTTGGCATCAAAGCGTCCGCCACTCCAAAGGCCGATAGTAACAGCAGGGTTGAGGTGACAACCGGATATATGCCCGATAGCAAAAGCCATGGTGAGCACGGTTAAACCAAAGGCAAGAGAGACCCCGAGCAAGCCAATACCGACATCGGGAAAAGCGGCTGCTAAGACAGCACTACCACAACCACCTAATACCAACCAAAATGTACCAAACATTTCTGCGATATACCTATTCATAACGATCCTTATTAATCTGTACCAGTATCAACAAGATAGTTTAGATTTCGCAGAATTGTGAAATCTTGAGCATATAGGAGAAAGAAAAGGTCAGATAATCTTAGGTAATTGCTTCTAACTCGATCAGGTTATCAAGGGCTTCTTGGTCGGTTTTACCACAAATGACAGGGCAAGCTTTGAATTGATGACATACCTTCGGGCGTGAAGGTTGACCAAATAACTTGCATAGATCTTGCTCATTTAATTGGATGCAGCGTACGCCAGCAGGCTTGCCATTAGGCATTCCAGGAATAGCAGATGTAATACTCGGAGCGATACAACAAGCTCCACAACCTAGGCGACATTCCATCAAATTAAACTCACTAAATAACAGGGTGCGCGATAGTAGCAAAAAATAATGGCAGTGACAGCTATTGATTGGATCAAAGAATGAACAATTATTATCCTTGAACTTTTTATGGGCTAGCGGTATAACACGCACCCCAGTAAAAGAGTAAGAAGTAATCCTATGACGAATCCATTTTGGCAAGAAAAAACACTAGAGCAGATGTCCGAGCAAGAGTGGGAATCTCTGTGTGACGGTTGTGGTAAGTGCTGCCTACATAAGCTTATGGATGAAGATAGCGATGAAGTTTACTACACCAATGTGGCGTGTAGCTGGTTAAACGACAAAACATGTTCGTGTAAGGACTACCCAAATCGCTTCACTTCAGGTGAAGAGTGTTTGAAGCTAACTCGTGACAAGATCGATGAGTTTCACTGGCTACCAGACACTTGTGCTTACCGTCTACTATCAGAATCTAAGCCGATCCCAGAATGGCACCCATTGATCACCGGATCAAAATCAGAGATGCACGCAGCAGGTGAAAGCGTTCGCAACAAAGTCGTGTATGAAATTGATGTGGTGGATTGGGAAGACCACATTTTAAATCATCCCAATAGGAACTAGGCCACACAAGACGTGACGGGGCTTTATCAAAAGCTTATCCATCAATGATCATCAATATTTATCTATATTCTGAAAATTTGTGGACACAATGTGGACATTAAAGTGTCCACATAGGGTGGTCATTCTGCCTTTTTAGTGTCCACAGAAACCGCTTGTTTGATATTCACTAATGGGTTCTTTGTGACCACATCTTCTAGGTGATCTGGGGCGAGGTGTGCGTATCGCATGGTCTGCTTAATATCGCTATGACCAAGGATTCGTTGCAGGGCGATAATGTTGCCACCGTTCATCATGTAGTAAGACGCAAAAGTGTGGCGCAGAACATGTGCCGCTTGCTGCTTTAGTCGCGGGACATTTTTCACAATGAATCGGTAAACGGTCGAATAGCCAATGCTAAACAATGGGCCAGAACCTTCCTTGTAAATCTCTTCATAAAGTTCGGGGCTGATCGGTACCGAGCGATTCTTTTTACCTTTCGTTTGAGTGAACGTGACTTTGTATTTTGTGATTTGAGCGCCCGTTAGTCGGGATGCTTCGCGAAAGCGACCACCTGTAGCCAAACACAGTTTAATAATCTTATGCATGTCATCATGGAATTCGTGTGCTTCTGCCTTAGTGATAAGGTTCTGCATTTCCTCAACGGTGAGAAATTCCATTTCAGGTTCATGCAGTTTGAATTGGCGGACAGCTTTCAAAGGGTTTTCACCTTTCCACTCTCCCATGCGCTGCAGCTCTACAATCACAGCATTCAGCAGATCTTGTTCGTTGTTGCAAGTACGAAAAGACACTTCAACCTTTCGGCCATTCAAATCAGCCACTTCACCTGCAAGGCGGCGAGTGCGGTATTCAGTAAACATCGTTGCCGTGAGCTTATGATAAAGCGGGTCGCCTAACGCCAAGCCAATAACCTTCAACTTATTGTAAGTGTATTTGGAATGGGCAAGTGATTGGCCGTGGCGTTCTTGCCACAAGTCGATCATATCCAACAGGCTACGAGTTTGGCTTTTCTCACCTAACCATGGTTTGTCGTCGGTTTCTTTTAAAACAAACTTCTCATACGCAAGAGCTTCCCCTTTAGTCGCGAAGCGCTTTCTTACACGCTTACCATTGCGGCCATTTGGACGAACATCGCATATCCAAGGTTTTTTATTGCCGTCTTCTAACTTTCGAACTGTCATATCAGTGAAAACTTATTATTTAACGATATCAAAAAACGTATCGTAGTCTTCGCCTTCGATGGTAAAAGTTGATAGGTCAAACTTCATGTAAGAGCCCTCGGGATATTCAGCATCAGGTAATGCATACAACTGAGCTACATAGTTGAGTTCAAGCATCTTTGCTTGCTTGTTATCGAGCTTTAACTTCAAAGCAGCGCCTGTTTCGTGCTTGGAAGAGAGGGAAATGTTTTTCCCCGACATTGTGCCATTTACATTAAAATCAGCGTTGTCTTGTCTGAAGTTCTTAATTTTTCCGTCTGTTTTGAGATTAGCAATGCTGCTTGAATTGAGGTTAAAGCTTAGGCAGTCATCCTCATTTGTTTTCGCACAATAAATCACACTGATCGCAGGCTTTTCGTTCATGGTGAAGCCATCAGATATGAACGAAACCTCAAAGTTATCATTCGCAAAAGATACCGATGAGAACAAAACTGTAAGTGGGTAAAAGAGTCTTTTCATTGTTATTTCTCTAGCCAACTGCTTTTATTCTTTAATCATGCTCATTGTTACTCGACCAAGCACATTTATATCTTCTTCTGTTGCTTCAATAGTCGAGTTCCCAAAGCTTATTGCGAGCTTCTTACCTGGTAATCTTTGAACTTGGTTTATAGAGTGAGCGCCGTCTATTTCTATCAGGTAGCGACCAGAAGTAGCGTGGGTTTCTTCTGAGTTAATAAAGCATCGTTGACCATCGTGCTCGACGATAATGGTTTTGCTTGCTTTCAACCCATACCCATCAAGCGTAAGTGAGTCGATTGAAATAGAGCCTCTTTCTTCAAGCTTCCCATTGAGAATAATGTTAATTGAAATGGAGTCGGCTGGGGATTGCTCGTCATCGAATGGTTTACCTTCGCCAAGGGCAAGGTACCTAACAGAAGCCCCAGACTTTAGGTGCTCCCTCACAATCAATTCAAATCCAGTCCGATCATGGTGGTGCCAAGTCGAAAACGTAGAACTAGGTACGCCATAGTAGTCACTCATAAGCTCATAAGTCTTACAACCAGTCACTTCTTTTAGCTTTTCGGTAAATTCCCGCCCCTTCAAGTACTCAAATGGAGGAACTTTTGCTTTTAATCTACTCATATAGCAAACCTGCTTTTACTTAAATGACAAACAATCCTGAAAATACCTTCATATGAGATCTAAAGCTGTCTTTTAGATTTAAATCTTGCAAATGAAAGAATTTGATCGTAAGTTTATCTCATACAAGATGATGGCTAACCAATCTCACTCAATCGCCATCAAATACACTCAAACAAGTAGGATACCACTTATGGCAACTATTCAAATAGCGGTAGACGCACCTTTTTGTACTAAAAAAGAGTTTATCCGTCGCACTGGCTGGTCTTAATCTTCCTTAGACCGCGCTATCACTGCAGGTGAAATCCCAGTTCTAGAGAAGAAGGGCAGAAGCGGCAGCGTTCTTATCAACCTAGTCAAGCTCTACCAACGCGCAGCGGAGCAACAAGTATGAGCCCTGCTATCCCACCTAAAACCAAACTCACTCAGCAAAATGCAATGAGTGAGTCTTGGGAAGAAAACTACCCAAACAAATGTCCGCTTTGGCTGAATATCATCGGCTGGTCATTCGTTTTCGTTCCTTTCTTCTTTAAATGAGTATTGGTTATGGACGCAAATAACTCAATGTGTGTATTACGCGAACGCAAACAACAAACTTTTGATGCGGCTTGTTGTGATTTTGTCGTCAATCACGATGTTGAAGCGATAGCTCGTAAGTTAGAGCTAAGTGGCACGATGCTTCGCAATAAGCTGAACCCAAATCAACCGCACGTTCTTAAGCCGGTTGAGTTGGCGTTAATCAGCCGCGTTTCTGGTGACTATTCAATCGTAAACACGTTATTTGCTAATGATGGTGTCGTAACCATTCCACTTCCAAAAGACGAAGACGAACTCAACTTGCTTGAAAGGGTTCTTCAGCTAAACGCCCACTCTGGTGAGCTTTCTAGCGATGCGTTAGCCATATGCACCGCAGAGCGTTTACCGCGATCTACTAAACGCAAAACCTTAGCCAAGGCGCAAGCTGCTTTGGGCAATCTGGTTTTGCTTATCAATGACCTTGAACACCGCACCACAGGCCTACAGCCACTAATGCAATTTGGCACAGATTTTCTGGCTAATGGTGCACCTATTCCAGGCTTAGCCTAAGGAGCAACCATGAGTCAGTTAGCCAGACAACAAGAAACGCAGCCCCAAGTACCGAGCGCAGCAGATAGCATTGCCGCGTGTAAGTCACTTTTCGATAAAAGTGCAAAGCGTAGAAAGCTACGCGATATGTATAACGAAATGAATGATCGTAGCCGTGGCTTAATTCTGATTGCAGGTGGTATGCCACCAAAAGATTACAGCCGCGAGTTTGATTCATTCGATGACCTTGAGTTGCAAAAAGTCCGTTCTGGAATGCAGCTACTTAAAGAGATGGTGATGAAGTTCGACCGCAAAGTGGGTGATGTTCGCCGTCTAAAACATTCCGATATCAGCAAAGTTATTTAACAGCCTAGCCAGCCATTTGCCCCTGTAACAGGGGGCTTTTTTTTCGTCTTAGCGTAGGAGCATAGAAGATGAACGATACAAATATAAACTCGCAAGAAGCTTTGAGCATGGCAAAAGAGTCTCTTGCCTTAGCTGAAAAGTTAAATGAAGAAACCAAAGAGCGCATGGCTCAAACCCGTCAAATGCACGATGCAATGTTGGTAAGCCAACGTCGTGTTTGTCTTGCATTTAGTACGCTGTTACCGAAACCACACCAAGGCGACTTCTTAAAAGCTATTTCCCCAGAAGCTTTAGAAGATGAAGCCCAAAGCATTGTTGAACAAGTCTCTAAGCGTAAAGAAGCCGATGTGATGAATACCATCATAAATCTAGCAATAGCTAACGGCGATGTGCTCGAATTTTCAGTGGATTACGATAGCCACAATCAACATTTCAGCGTTTTGGTTCGCAAGATAGGTGATCTGAAGAAGTACAACTTTAAAAATGTACCTTACTTGCTACACGAATATGTCTCGCTTGGAAAACGTTACGAACTTGACCACGAAGACCGTCCTTTAAATGAGTTGCTTATTTTAGAAGATAAGCTGATTGACCTAATCGCAGAAGCGCGTGAAGCCTCTGAAACTGTTGCGGAGGTGGAAGCATGAGCACGCATGTAATGTTAGATCTAGAAACAATGGGCAACACCAGTAATGCAGCGATTGTTTCTATTGGTGCCGTTGTTTTCTCACCTGTTACTGGTGCACTAGGTGCCGATTTCGAAGTGGTTGTAAACCTGAATAGTTCTGCTTATTACAGCGACATAGATGCTTCAACCGTTACTTGGTGGCTGACACAGAGTGAAGAAGCGAGAGCTATTTTCCAAAGAGACACACCAAAGTCTTCACTTAAAGACGCACTGTTAGAACTAAATCAGTGGTTCGCTGATCTTGGTGACTCAAGAGAAATTCAAGTTTGGGGAAATGGTAGTGGCTTCGATAACGTGATCTTAGCGAATGCTTTCAAAGCTGCTCGCATCAAGCCTAATTTCTCTCACTGGAATGACAGAGACGTTAGAACCATTGTTGAAATGGGGCGTTCAATTCTTGGTATTGACCCTAAAGCAACCTTTACCCGTCAGGGTGTTCACCACTCCGCGCTAGATGATGCGAAGTTTCAAGCTAAATACGTTTCAGCTATTTGGCAGTCTTTTGTTGTTCCAACTCAAGCAGAGGTGGAAGCATGAGCACTATCACCGTATTTCGTAAAGATTTAGAGCACGGCCTTCGTGGTGAAGGCTTTACCACTCGCAAAATTGAGCAGTTCATTCGTGTGTTCAAAGGCGTTGATTCAAGCCAGGGCGCAATGCTTCAGCTTGATTCTACTCGCGCTATGTTGGTGAACGTGAACGGCACTGAGCAAGGGTTATGTCTTGAAGATTTTATTACTGCTTGGTGGGTTTTCTGGGTTGTTGTATTCAACCAATCAACTGATAGCGCAATGCATCATCAAGCCTTAGGTGCAATTCGCGCACTTTTCTTTGTTTCAGCTTGCACAAAAAGCACTAGCCAAAACGCAACCATGCAAATGTGGTGGCGAGACTGTGAGCCGCTACATGGTTATCCAACAGTGGAGGCGGGTTAAATGCAATACGCAGCAGTAATGCTTTGCTCTGGTGGCGGTGTTATCCGCCATGAAGAAACACAAGAAGTAGCCAATGTTTTGGTTGGTGACTTTGAATCAATGGAAGTGGCAATTGAACAAGCATGCCAAGACCTAAGCTGCACTCACCTCCACAAAGGGGTGATCAGCAAAGGCAAAGGTAAAGGTGGTTTCATGTTGGTTACAACTCAAGAGTTGGGGGAAGTATGAGCGATCCAAAACACGTCCTTTGCCAAGACTGCCTAAAGCTGAAGCCGTACACAGACGCCCGTCATTGCAGTGAAGAACTGTGTGAATGCGGTGGTGACTTCTGCGGTTGCCCATATTGCCAAAGCACAATCGAAGGTTTGCTAGCTGGCGAAACCAAGGCGGAAGTTCTTGGTACGCAACGTGATATCCACGGCTGGACTCCTGAAGGCATTAAGTCTTAATGGCCGAGCAAATCACATTCACTACTAAACAAAAACGTGCAGCCTCCATCGCTTGTCAGCAATGGGGGCATTTGCACGTTTATCCGCAAAAACCTAAAGCGGTAGAGGTTTTGGCAGAACGCCCAGTGTTTGATCGTGAGCCGGAGGGCATGAGCGTTATTGAGCGTAACCTTTACGACATCAACCCAGACGATCATGCATGGCGTAAACAATACTTTGCTGAATTACCAGAGTACTTGGTTAAGTACTTTGCGACTCGTTACATCAATATTTTTAAGAAGAAAGGAAAAGGTGGCGGTCGAGCTGCGGCTAACATCTTTCTACGCGAAAGAATGAGCCCTGCGAGTGATCGCGTTCGCATGGTTCTTGCCAAATATAAAAAACTCCCAACCACTCAAAAGGTGGCTTTGCTAAGTGAACAACATGATGACACTGAGCAAAGCGACTTTGCACACCAAGCCAATTCTAAAGCTGAACAAATCCGTTTTGACTTCGACAAAGCCGAGAAAAACCGCAAGCCAGTAAAAAGCCGCATCTTGGCCGAGTTAGAACAAGATGAGTTAAAAGAAATGGCGTTTAAGCTTTCTTCAATCATCATTAGCTACCAAGCAACGCTTACCTCAACTATCGAGTGTGATACAGAAGAAGGCGAAAGCATGGCTGCGCTGATGGTTTACAGGCAGTGTGCAGACTTGATTGAAGACTTTGGCATTAAAGCACCAGGTGCGGGTAAGAAGCTAAAGCCAGATAACATCTTTCAGTTCATTTCAAAAATGCGCTGTGAAAAGTGGTGGTTTGGCCGTTTATCTAAAGCTCGCAAAATCATGCGTGAGCACCTAGCCATTGCGATGGGCCAAGTATCTTCAAAAGCTTCTCCTTATGCGTCTTGGGATTGTGTTCGTGAACACAAAGAACAGCAAAAGCGTAACTGGGAAGCGATTCAAAACATGAGTCTGTTTGATGAAGAAACAGGTGAAGAAGCTGATCTTGCCGATATGGTTTTGAAAAGCGTGTCTAACCCTGCCATTCGCCGTCATGAATTAATGGTGCGTTGTCGTGGTTGCGAAGACATTGCCACTTCACTTGGTCTACAAGGTTTGTTCTTAACTTTGACCACGCCTGCTCAATTCCACAATAGCTACAAGAAAGGTGGCTTTATTGGTCACTGGAACGGAGCAAGCCCACGCGATGCGCAAGCGTACCTCAATAATGTGTGGCAACGTATTCGCGCCAAGCTTGGCCGTGAGGAAATCCGTTGGTTTGGTGTTCGCGTAGCCGAGCCACACCATGACGGCACACCACACTGGCATTTGCTTCTATGGGTTAAACCAGAGGAAGTGCTACGCGTTACCGATATTTTCATTCGTTACGCTGTTAAAGCTGATATGCATGAGTTGCTACCGCAAAAGCAATGGCCGTCTGTTGATAGCTTTGTGCGTGTGAATAAATCCGTGAACCCTTTCAAGGTTTACTCAAAAGTGTATGCGGATAACTTCCCAGTGAAGATGAAACGCAACTGCCCAGAAGTTGTGATCCCAGATTCAGCGCAACGCCTTCCTATTGCTGAAAAAACACTAACCACTTTAAACGTGGATTATTCAGCGCGTTGCGATGTGGGTTTTATCGACCCAGAGCAAGGCACGGCAACTGGCTACATTGCCAAATACATTTCTAAGAATATCGACGGTTTCGCAATGGATGATGAAGTGTCCGACGAAACTGGCAAGTTAGTAAAAGACATGGCGAAAAATGTTAGTGCTTGGAAAAGTCGCTGGAACATTCGCCAGTTTCAATTCTTTGGTGGCGCACCGGTTACCACTTACCGAGAGCTACGCCGCTTTGCCAATCAGAACAAAAAAGCGTTTATGGAATACCTCTTCATGCAAGAGCGTGTCGACCTACTTACTATCTACTCGATGCTGCAGCGTGATTTAGTTGGGCCTATCAAACCTAGCAAGTTGATAACCAATAAAGAGTTAATGCAAGTGATCGGTGATAGCTATCAAGCGAGAGGTGATTCAAAGCAATCAAGTGTCGCAGGAACATTAGCAGCTGCTGATCATGGTAACTGGCAAGGTTACATCATGGGGCAAGGTGGCCCGTTCGTTAAGCGTGACGATTTGCTGATCGTGAACGTATATCAAGAGCTTCCTTTTGCCTCTCCACACGGCGAAACCGTTCGCAAGTTGGAAGGGTTCCAAACACCCGATGAAGTGGTTAAAACACGCCTCAAGGTCTGGACGATTAAGAAGAAATCCAAGGTTGACGAAGAAGCTGAAACGGGGGCTCTTGCTCTTTCTGGAGCCTCTGGCTCCTCTCGGAGTTCTGTCAATAACTGTACGGAGCCAGAGAAAGTACAGGTCTGCGATCAGCTAACCAGGTTATTAGCTCCAAATGAAATATTGGCGAATAGCCCACCAAATATTGATGACTTTGCCTTAACTGCATTGCTAAAAGGCAGCTCACTAAAAGTAGATAACGAGACAAGTCTTAAAATCCGCCCAGCGGAGGTAGACGAACATGGCAATAAACGCCCTGCACAGCTTGTCGAAGTCAGCCGTGCACCTGCAGATGATCTGAAATGGATGGATTTTGAGGGTTGGGACCAACTATTTACCCAACCTGAACAAGTCAAAGATGAATACCAACAACCAGACCTTTCGTTCTTCCCTGAGTTGGAAAGCGATTGGCCGTTAGCGTAGGAGAGCTAGAGCTATGGCATTAACCCCACTTGAAGAATTAAACAGATCACACGAAATTGAAGTGGTATCACGTGTATCAAAGTACCTTTCCAATATCGGGTACAAGAATTTCAATCCGAATAATATTTGGATGTTGGAAGAGCCAATCCTTGAAAAGCTGCGCGGAAATTCAAAGCGCACCTATCAAGAATTAACATGTTTGTAAGGAGAAGTAATGAGCATGAAAAAACAAACTCAACAATACATGCTGTTAGCATTCTTCATCGGTTTCGCCTTTGAATTTGGTGGGCAACTCGCATGGATTCTCATGGATGTCGTGAAAGTTACTTTGCGAGTCCCGCTAGGCTAACAAGAAGGTCAACCTTACGAGGTTGGCCTTTTTGTTTGCTCCAGTTCTTCAATGACCGCTTTGATAACTTCGAACAGAGGTAGTCTCAAGCTAGCTGGTAAATGTTTCAGAGATGCCGAAATATCATTGGTATCAATGTAACGTCTGCCAGTTTCACCCCAAGCAACGTCGAGCCAGGTAATATCGAACACTTCAATGATCCGCCTTACTTGGCTGATGGTGGCCTCACTTTTACCTTGTTCAATCCGTTGGTAGGTTCGTAAAGGGATGTTTGATAGGTCGGCAATTTGCTTTTGCGTCATGCGATTTCGCAGGCGCTCTTGCGTTAAATATAAAACAATTGGCTCTATCGGCTTGTTTTTTCTAGGCATTATCAATCTCCATACGCCAAATATGGCGTTATAGCGCAAAGGAAATGCCAACCATGGCTAGGAGTTATGAAACACCCGCCCACATCAATTTTCTTATTATGAAATCTATATAGTATGCCCACGTTGTCGAAGGGTGTGGCACACCGATTAAGTATAGGCAACAAAAATCAATAATAAATTTGTTAGATAAAAAGTACTGTATTAATATACAGTAAATCGTCAGTTAGGAGGCTAAATGTCTGAAC
Source organism: Vibrio gigantis (assembly GCF_024347515.1). Taxonomy (NCBI): domain Bacteria; kingdom Pseudomonadati; phylum Pseudomonadota; class Gammaproteobacteria; order Vibrionales; family Vibrionaceae; genus Vibrio; species Vibrio gigantis. The sequence continues at coordinate 2,565,122 of NZ_AP025492.1, read as the reverse complement.
TACATCAAAAAGCAGAGGAGTTGGTTTTGTGTGCGCTTGCAGACGATACATGCAGCGACTGCGACCACGCCAACGAAGTCGGACTGTTTTTGTTGTCGCTGATTCTCGGACATAAAAAAGGACAGCTAATTGCTGCCCCAGTGGAAGAGTTAAGTGCTAAAACAAGGCTAGTTGTTGCTTCAAATGATCACGCTTGTCAGGAGATAAAGCCTTGATGAGGCAACCCGCTAAATCGTTGGTTGTGTGTGATGATGGGCTTAGTGTGTGGCTGAAGTATAACGACATAACAAATTGATGTTCACATGCTAAGTTTTTACATTCGCAATATAGATCAGCACAATCATTAGACAGGCGGTTGGTTTTGTTTATCACCGCCCGTTCCCCGCATCCACAGTGAATGCGAGTCCCAATTAGGCTCGCCCCAATTCCCCAGTGAATCTTTGATTTTTTTAATGAATGGCGATAACCAATGGCACTCACAAAAGAGTGGCCACACTCTGGGTTGGAACATGAACAGGATAATTCCGCGCAATTCGCATCCGCTGCTTTGCTTCTGCTAACAATCGCGCGTTCACCGCACTGGCAATAAACTCGCATACTTTGACCTAACTTTTTGACTGACTCAACAATATTAAAACGGTTGCTGTGTTTATGTACAGTGCTGACTTTCTTTTTATACAAATATTGTGTTACATATTTGTCGGGTGCTCTGCTTAAAGAGCTGAATTTTCATCAATTCTTATAGGAGGTAGTCGTGATGACTTGGAAAAGATGATGGTAGGACGGCCTACCATCGTCGACAAAAGGTAGATGTACCCCATGGCTGTAACAAAAACGCTGATCTCAAAAATTGATGTAGTACTGGAAGAGGAGGAACGACAAGGCTTTATCACTGAACAAGAAAGGAACTTGGTGCTTGAAGCATTAAGAAAGGCAGAGCAGGAAGCTGCAGATTAACCAAAAGCAAGCCCCTAACGTTGATTAGGGGCTTTCTTCTATTCGGTACCTGTAGAAACGTCAAACTTTAAATGGAGCCGTTTGGGGATCTCTGGGTCACTGTTCACTTCATCCATAATCAGTTCACAAACTGGAATGATTTCATCTTTGGCATATTCACTGCCAATCTTAATCGGGTCACCTAAACTGGTGGTACCTTGAGGGATGATCCCAGCTTTACCTACTGGGAAGCGATGGCCCACTAGAATATCTTGGGCGGTAATGTTTTTAATCCGCTCAAATTCATCCTTAGTGGCAATGTCGCCCACGGGGATTAACTGAATACCTTTCTCTTTGCCGTTTGGAATGTTCACAAACATGCTGCGGAAATTACCCACACCCTTGGAGCTGGCAATGGTTTCCTTCATTTTCTTTTCGTCTTCTTCACTTAGGTTCGGGTCAGAAGCGTAGAAGATAAAGCCCATATGAGCCCCGTTCTTGTAATAACGGCGACGAAATAGTGTGGCATCTTTATTTAGTAAGCTACTCTGAATGCTGCCTAAATAATCGGGTAACCCATAAACTTGTTGTTGTGGGTCGTACTGAGGTAAGAAGATCACATCTTCTTTGCGGTATTCTCGCTGTTGGTTGTCTCGTTCAAGAATGACAATGTTGCCGTTTTTACGCCTACGTAAATACATGCCAGGTAACGGGTGCAAACGTACTACACGTTTAAAGCCATCACGGATTTTTAAGAAAGCGCCATCACCAAAGGTAAAGTAGTCGCGGCAAAAAGCTTGAATATGCCTGCGGCGAGTTGAGGCCCCTTGTTGGAATCGACCAACCACATAGTTGGCCCGGGCAATCAGCAAAGAGCCATGATAGGCGTTGGCTCTGGCAATATCGGCTAATCCAGTGCGTGAAATTGGCGGTTCCCAATAGTTATCGGAATCGTTGTAAAACAAATCTGAGTAGGAAGTCATCCAACTATTTGAGTCGATAGCTTCGGGTGCGGAGTCGATGTGGTAGACCGACTCGGGTGCTTGTTCTTCTTGTTTGACTAAAGTTTCTGTTTGCTCGGTCATGCTGCGGTTGCCCAAGTTGATTTAGTTGGTGTTGAGTGGTCTAACGGCTCATTAATAATGGCGTGAGAAATTGCCCAAAATGCATCGGCGTGGCCTGTGGTTTGGCTGCGCTCCGCTTTGAATGTCATGGCGTTGCCGCTGGCGGTTGGTACTCGCTTAATCGCCATGAATGCCATAGCAATGTCTTTGTGTTCGGCATCAAATTGCAGTCGTTTTGCTTCTACAATGTCGATCATCTTCATCACAAGGCGGTTTTTGTTTTCGTTGCTGTAGTGAATAGCGTGAGATTCACGCGGGTATTTCTTAGAAATTAAATCCCAAACACCGCCACCAATGCCCGTGGTATCGACGCCAATGTAAGTGACTTTGTAACGCTGGAATACTTTTTCGATTTCTGAAACGTGATACTGAAAGTTGAGCCCTTTCCAATAGTGCTTTTCCAATACACGGAATTTTTCACCCGCTACGGCAGGCGGTGCCACAACCACCAAGCAGGCATTGTCTCGGGTTCGGGATGGGTCATAACCTAACCAAACCTCTCGACGGGCAAAGGGTTGTTTATTGTTTGGTTTGAAGTCCTGCCAGTGGGCAGCGTCTACCATGCCTTTTTCAAGGTCAGAGAACTTGAAAACAGAAAGCGAGCCATCGACAAATACACACATAAATAGGTTGTTGAAGTCGTCTTGGCTGTATTCTTCTCGAAGTTCGTCAATGTCAAATAGGTCACAACCACCATTAGCGGCATCTTCAATAGTGACAACATAACGCCACTGCTTATCGTCGCAGAGTCGGCCACCATCGCGATATTCTTCAAAGGTTGGAAATTCAATCTTGGCGCGAGACTCTTTGCCTTTGCGCCATTGGTCGCCTGTCCAAAATGGGTAAGCCTGGTGCATTTTTGAAGACGGTGTAGAAAAGTAGGTTTTACGCCACTTCTTATGCGTCGCCATTGCTGACGCGAGTTTGTTCAGCTCATCAAACTTAGGTATCCAGAAATATTCATCAACATAAACATGGCCGTGGTAGCTCTGGGCTGTTTTGCTGTTGGTTGATAGAAAGCGTAGTTCTGCGCCGTTAGAAAGAATGATCGGGTTGCCGGTTAACTCGATGTCTAAAAACTCTTTACCAATGGCAATAATGTAGCTGCGGAAAACTTCTGCTTGAGCGCGAGAAGCAGAAAGAAATATTTGGTTATCGCCAGTTAGAATTGCATCTTCTAACGCTTCACCACTGAAATAGTAAGTCGCACCGATTTGGCGTGATTTAAGAATGTTGCGAATACGCTGCTTAATGTTGTTACGCATGACATGCTGATATTCGAACAGCGATTCATGCCAGCGTTTAAAGTCTTCTTCGGCTAAGTGCTCAATGCTGTTTTTCTTACGACTCTTTTTGCGATTGCTGTTACCATCACGGCCTTGGTTGGCTGGTTCAGAATCATTTGCCTTCGAGCTGCCTTGCGAGAGCATGCGTTCAGCTTTGGCTTTTGCATCGGCATTCGCTTTTAGCAACTTAACGTGATGGTCTATGAGTTTATCCATCTCTTTAAGCTGCTGATCGGTTTTCTCGTCCTTATCAATTAACACGGCCAAACGGCGGTTAATCATTTCCTCTACAGAAAGTTCGTTCAACAACAAAGCCCAGCCGAATTTCTCCGCCCAGGTATAAATGATGCGGTCACTATTTAGGTTAAGCTGCGCCGCTATTTCCTTTGGAGGTACCCCGCGTAAATAAAGCTTTTTCGCGGCCTCTTTTATTTCGTCTGAATATGCCATAGCTGCATCATACGCCCCGAAAACTCTCAAATGGCTAAGTGAAATTCGGATGAATTCGGATTTAGCCAAAATCCGAATTTCTAGGAATTGAAGTGGCTGAAAGCAGTCATTCAAAGGCGTATTGTTTGCCGTACATAAGATTCATTTGACGTAATTTAATTAGGCAAACAACAAGCATGAGTAAAACCAGTGATTGGAAAATTGTTGCTACAGAAGGCGCAACCGTAGACGGTCGCCAGATTACAGCAGCATGGATTAAAGACATGGCATCGCTGTATTCAACTTCTGAATACACAGCAATGATTTGGCCTGAGCATGCTCGTTCTCATTGGAACGTGTTTGAAGGTAAGAACTGGGGTGTTGTCGAAGAGCTCAAAGCTGAGAAGAAAGACGGCAAGCTGCGTTTGTTCGCCAAGATTACGCCTAACCAATATTTGCTAGATGCTAACCAAGACGGCCAGAAGCTATTCACATCTATTGAACCGAATCCAGATTACAAGGGCGAAGGGCGCTGTTACCTAATGGGCCTAGCTGTGACTGACTCCCCAGCATCTACAGGAACAGACCGCCTTGAGTTCTCACGTAAGCAAGGTGAAGTCACCAAGATTGAGTGTAGCGACCTTGAAGAATTAGACGTGTCAGAGTGCTTCACGACAAATCCCATATCTAAGTTTTTCTCGGACTTGGCAAAGCATTTCCAAACTGGTGGGGAACTGCCAGCAATTAAACCTGTAGAGCCTGAACCAGAGGACATTGACGTGACTCCAGAGCAACTAGAAGCGCTATTTGATAAGAAATTTGGCGCACTTAAAGGCGAACTCGTAGAAGAGTTTGGCTTGCAAAAACCAGAACCAAAGCCAGCGCCGGAAGTTAAACCGGAAGGTGCAACAGTAGAGCAATTCTCTGCAACGCTAGACGAAAAGCTTAAACCGCTTGTTGAAAAAGTGACTGGCTTAGAAACGAAATTCAACGAACTTTCGCAAGAAGTACCAGGCCAAGAGCCAGGTGATTCGGGTGCAAGTGACACAATGCAAGGGGTATTTTAATGCTAAATGCTGTTTCAACTAAGTATCTGGCCGAATTTAGCCTTTCAGTAGCCAAAGCTGCTGGGCTAGAAGTCCCTTACGGTACTTTCAATATCACACCACCAATGGAAACGGCATTGCGCCAAGCGATTCTAGAATCGCATGAATTCCTTGGCATGATCTCGTTGTTGCCAGTTCAGCAAATTAAAGGCCAAGTAGTTGATGTTGGTAACGATGGTCTTTCCACTGGTCGCACGTCATCAGGTCGCTTTAGCCGTGAAATGGGCCAAAGTGGTAATACGTACGAACTGACAAAAACAGATTCTGGTGCTCACATTTTGTGGGAAACCATGACGCAATGGGCTAACTCTGGCAAGAAAGGCGAGTGGCTTAAACTAATGCTAAATGCGATTTCACGCATCTTTGCTTTAGATATTCTGCGTGTCGGTTTTAACGGTACCTCTATTGCCACACCAACAGATCCAGATGCTAACCCGCTAGGTCAAGACGTTAACAAAGGTTGGTTAACCATTGTTAAAGAGAAGAAAGCTAGCCAAGTATTAGCATCTGCAAAACTTGACCCAACAGGTGCAGCGGCTGACTCATACAAGAACTTAGACTCGTTGGCACAAGACCTTATCAACACAACCATTGCGCCAGAACACCGCCAAGACCCTGATCTTGTTGTGCTGGTCGGTTCGGATTTGGTAGCAGCCGAACAGCACCGCTTACTTGATGCGGCAAATTCGCCAACAGAGCATAAAGCTGCTCAAGCGCTAGCGAAAACCATTGCGGGTAAAAAGGCATATACACCGCCGTTCTTCCCTGCTGATCAGCTTTGGGTTACGAACACTAAGAACCTTCAAGTTCTTACGCAAGCCAATACTCAACAGCGTCGCCAGAAAAACAACGATGACGAATTGCGCTTCGAAGCTAACCATATTCGCATGGAAGGCTACGCAGTGGGCAACCTTAAAAAGTTCGCTGCAATTGAATCGGTCACCGTTGTAGAACCTGCAGTTTAATGGAGTGAAAAATGGTTAGCCCATTAGCAAAACAGCGGAAGCAATTACTTGAAATGCAAGCTAACCAGTCTGCACCAGAAACCTTTTCTGGTGTAGACACCGATAGCCTGCACATCAAACTGATTGACTTCGAAGAAGACCGCAAGCATTTGCGTTCCTTCAATGCGATTGCTGATCGTGTCGAGCATAAGCGCAATGTCTTGGTGCCGAAATACAAGCCGTATGTTCAAGCCTACTTAGAAAGTGGTGAGCAGTTCGAAAACCCAATCTTCACCAATATGGTGATCTGGCTATTTGATATTAAAGAGCTAGATACCGCGATTGAGTGGTGTATGACGGCAATCGAACGTGACTTACCAACGCCAGAGAACTTCCGCCGTGACTGGCCGACATTCTGTGCTGATGAAGTACTGGATTGGGCCGAAAGCGAATCTGAACGTGGTAACTCGATTGAACCTTACTTCTCCAATGTGTTTGAGAAGATCGAAAAAGATTGGCGTTTACACGAAAAGGTTCACGCCAAGTGGTTCAAGTTCGCAGGCTTATACCTGATTCGAAATGAAGAAGGCCAACCGCAAGCGACAGCAATCGGCAACTTGGAAACGTTGGAAAAGGCTTTGGCTCTGCTTCAACACGCCCACGATAAGCATAGCAAAGTGGGTGTGGGTACCCAAATCAAGAAAATTGAACAACGAATTCGTGCCATTAAAGACGGCAAGAATCTGTAAAGACTCCTACGCCACCGCGCCTCGGCTGGTGAGGTAAGAGAAGCCAATAGGCTAACTCGATACCGTCGACCCAGTGGCAAGAGGCGCACTTATTTACTTACGTTGAAAAACAAGGGAATCGTGATGAGCTTTGGTGGAAAAGTTAACAGTGCAGCCAATACCGCCATACCTGGTGAAGGTTGGCCGGATTTATCAACCGATGAATTCCGCAAGCTGCGCCGTATTCCCCATACGTTTGATAACGATTCTATGGCTGCAGCCGTGACCATTGCAGCTTTGAATATTCAGCAGCGGCTTGAAAGCCTGCTAGTTGATGGCAATCCGCCTGTGCTGAGTGCCGCTAAAACGGCGGTATATAAACGCGCGGTTTATGGTTTGGCCCACGCTGACCTATTGCCAGAGTTTGCCACGCAAGACCGCCGCAAAGAAGGTGAAAGCGTAGCGACAGATGAACCAGAACAAGAGGCACGCTTTGTCACCCAAAGCAATCAAGATGTGCGCTTGTTACTTGGCCGTAGTGCCAATGGGATTGCTTCGATATGAGTGAAACAGCTTACAACAAAACTAAGCTGGAGCACTTAACGGATTACATCGTTAGCCACCTAAACAGCAATGTGCTTGATAACAAAATTGATGCTTGGCAAGAGAACGGTTCGATAGTGCCAAGCGGTGAAGACCGTGGAAACGATGGCTATATCGCCTGTTATTGGAAATACAACGCGGTGGTGTCGGTTGAGGAGTTTCCTCACCAGTTATTAGACCCACGCTGTTTGTTAGCTCTGGTTGCATGTTGGTTAAGCGACCATGAAGAAGACCGAAACGAACAGGAATTAGAAGACCCAACGCTATCGGTGGATGTGATCAGCAATGAAGTCGCTGATGTGAGCATAGAGCTTGAGCTGATGGAGCCTATCGAGTTGGTACCAGATTCAGAAGCCGGAATGATTACCTGGCGCGGAATTAAATACCGAGTTCAAGCCGTAGAGATTTACACCGCAGAAGAAGCGGAGTTGGTGAATGAAACCGACGATTAGTGCGAATAAAAGGGATGTGCTCAACATGCAAGAAAAGCTTGCCATGTTAGCACTACCACCAAAAAAGCGAGTTTGGATACTGAAAACCCTTGGCCGTTGGGAAAAGACCAATACACGCAAACGCATTCAGCAACAGAAAGATATTCACGGGCAAGCATTAGAGCCCAAAAAAGGGAAGAAGCGCGGCAAAGTGATGCGCCGTATGGCGAAAGGGTTAACCCCTTATGTACGAAACGCCAACATGCTCGACCTAACTTGGAGCAACAAGCTCACCGCAAGAATTGCAGCCAGGCATCACGTTGGTCAAAAGCAAAAAATGACCAAGCGCCAAATGCAAAAGCGATGGGGAACACCAGACTATTCCGCGCCTTGCTCTAAAGGGCAAGCGCGAAAGCTAAGGGAACTGGGTTACACGGTACCGAGAAAAAGCGGCAAAGGACGGAAAAAGCCAAGTCTTCGTCTATTGATGGAAACCGTTACCCATGGGCAAGCAGGGCAAATTATCCGGGAGCTGAGCAATCAGCCCAATGTCACCGCTTGGGATATCCCATTAGCAGAACGCCAGATATTAGGCAGTAACGAACGCGAAGTAACCCGCCAACTCATAAAGATCTTTGAGCAGGCCAAGACGCGAACATAAGCGAGGAAATAACCAATGGCAACCGGAAAGGTAGAGGTAAACAACCTCAATTTAGGGCAAGGTGGGATTCCAGAGATTGAACGCCACCTGCTCTACATCGGGCGAACGGATAAAGCCGAACTGCAAGGCAAAGTTACCCGTGTAAACAACATGACCAACCTTGATGAAGTGGTCGCTGATGATGCGCTAGGCGCAAACGTCAAAGCCGCACAGCTTAATGGTAAACAAAACTGGACGGGTGCCATCTTCGGTTTAGCTGATGGTGATTCTTGGGAAGACGCTGTAGACACTGCCAACCTTACCGACTCTTTCGAAGGTATTTGTATTGTTGATGTTGTGGCCGACAAAGCCGAGTTCACAACGATGCAAGACAAAGCAACAGAGCTAACGAGCAAACTTGGTCGTTGGGTGTTCTTCCTTGCTGCGTGTGCTGGTATTGATGCAGATACCCAAACGTGGTCGGACTATGAAACCGCCATGCTAGCTCTAGTGAAAGATGTGGCAGCAAATATGGTAACGCCAGTGCCAATGCTTAACGGCAATAATGTCGGTGTGCTTGGTGGTCGATTATGTGATCGCGCTGTCACTGTAGCCGATAGCCCAATGCGAGTCGCAACGGGAAGCCTATTAGGTCTTGGTGAAATGCCAGTGGATAGCGCAGGTAAACCACTTGAAATGAGCACTATTTCAGCGCTAGCCGATGCGCGTTATTCACTGCCCCAGTGGTACGCCGATATGGAAGGTGTTTACTGGACAGACGCCACCACTCTGGAAGCGAAAGGCGGAGACTATCAATACCTTGAATATGTTCGCCCCGTTCACAAGCTAAATCGCCGCGTTCGAATTAAAGCGATTCGTCGTATTGCTGACCGCATTCTTAATTCAACACCACCAAGTATCGAGCTCAACCGCACTTACTTCAGTAAAGACATGCGCGACATGTCGAAGACCACTGAGATTGGCGGCATTCCGTTCCCTGGTGAAATCATGCCACCACGTGATGAAGATGTGTCAATTCAGTGGATGAGCAAAACCAAAGTAAACATTGGCTTAATGGTTCGTCCTCATAACTGCCCGAAACACATTGTGGTCAACATTGGGCTTGATCTCTCTAACCCTGCAGATTCGGAGGCGTAACCAATGAGCATGCGTATTTCTGGCAAGAACATGCACTTTTCAATGGGCGACTACAAGTTGAAAGCGCAAAAAGTCACCTTATCTATTACCGACAATTCCGCCGTGAATAAAACCTCTGGTGTGCCAGATGGTTATGTCGATGGTGATGTAGAAGCAAGTGGTGAAATGGAGCTCACAACGCAGCAGTTTAACCAGTTGAGCAAGGCCGCAAAACAAGCCGGTTCTTGGCGTGGCCTGCCTGCCTTTGACGCTCTGTTCTACGGCAAGATTGATAAAGATGAGCTGAAAGTAGAAGCCTTTAGTTGTCGAATCAAAATTTCTGATTTGCTTGATGTTGATTCCAATGGTGGTAGCGCACTGGTTCACAAACTGCCGTTTGAAGTAACAAGCCCAGATTTTGTGAATATTAACGGTGTTCCATACCTGCGCTCAGATGAAACCGAAGACTTGGTGCAGTAATAAGGGGGCGTGATGTCTGATGTTATCGACCATGCCAGTGGCCTTGAAACCCAATTCACAGAAGTGGCGCTTGCCAACCAACTGGCAAGGGCTAAGCGAATTGAACAACGGGAAAGCGCACAGGAATGCGGCGAATGTGGCGACCCAATACCCGAAGAACGCCGCCAGAAAGTACCAGGGTGTAAGTACTGCACCCAGTGCCAAAGCAACATAGAGAGATTTAAGCGATGAAGCATTTTGTTTTAAAGCGCCGTTACTTTCCACACGGTACCTATTCAACGTTACACCGTGCTGATGGTAGCCAGGTTTGTTGTGTTGTTGAGCGACCTTGGCTGAACAACGCGCCATCTAAGTCCTGTATTCCAGAAGGTAGCTACACGCTTTTCCCACATAAATCACCAAAGTTTGGTGAGTGCTATGCGCTGGAAAGCAAAGACCTTGGTGTGACTCGACAAGGGCCAAGCCTACGAACTCATATTTTGGTTCACAAAGCGAATTCGCCTAAGCAGCTTCAAGGTTGTTTGGCTCCTGGTGTGGATTTTGGTTTTGTGGGTGGTGAATGGGCAGTGATGAACTCAACCGCTGCATTTAACAACCTGATGGCAGAGCTTGGCGGAGAGCCAGCAAGCCTAACAATTCTAAAGGACTGATTGATATGTGGGAAAAAGTGAAATCACTTATTGGTTCGGCTGCACCTTTGGTTGGCACCTTAATTGGTGGCCCAGCAGGGGGCGCGGTAGGTGGATTAGTTGCTAATGCCCTTGATGTTGAAAATACGCCAGAAGCTATTGAACAGGCGTTGGTCAATGACACTGAAGCATTGTTCAAACTGCGTCAATTGGAGAAAGAGCACGAGCAAGAGCTTAAACGTCTCTCCATTGAAGAAGGTCGCTTAGCTTTGGAAGCCAAACGAGCCAATTTAGCAGATACGCAGCATGCACGTGAGCAGCATAAAGATCACTGGATGCCAAGCCTTTTAGCTTTGTTGCTTTGTGCCATGGTCGCTGGAATGTTTGCCGCTTTGTTCTTCGGTGAACCATCGAAAGAGTATGCCCAAGTGCTGATCATGATTTCCGGTACCGTACTAGGTGCGTTTGGTACAGGGGTAGCTTTTTGGTTGGGTAGCAGCAAGGGCAGTGCGGATAAAAGTAAAAAACTGAATTTGCAAGGGGGCTAGATGGAAGATTGGCGCGTGTTGCTGGGATTGGGAGGCTTCCTGTTAACGCTGATCGGTTTTGTGTATACCCGCGCTGAGAAATCCGCAGCCACAACCCGAGATCTCGAACAGCGGACTCACAAAAACGAGCTGGCAATTGCCAACCAACGTGCGGATGTTGCAGAGAAATACGCCACCAAGCATGAGCTACGGGAAGCCGTAGACGATTTGAAAGATTCAATTAATGGACGGTTCGACCGTTTGGAAAACAAGTTAGATAAAGAGCGAGAAGTAGCATGACAAAATCAATTGTTTTAACCGTTGGCACGACAGACCTTGAATTCAACCCAACGCCAGCCGAATACGACGAAGCACAAAATACAATTTTGCAAGGTGATGCGAGCAGCGCAGCACATAACTTCTTGATGAGTAGCGTTAGTGAAGGTTCAAAAGATGCGTTGCGCGAAATTACTAAACAGAACCCAGGTGCAGCAACGCAGATTTACGGTGCCGTTATTAAAGAGTACGCGCCTAAGCTTTCCATCTCGGTAAAAAAATAGATGGGCTTGTCGCTGCCATCGATAGCAGTGACAGGCAAAAAATGTATGCGTGGCGGCGAAAGTGGCTACCCAATGAACCGGATACTGATCAGAACCTTGCTTATGCGATTTGGTTAGAGAAGAACCATTGGGAAAACATGCAAGCCGTCACCGCTAGCGGTGTTGCCAAAGCCTTTGGCGGTTAGCCACTAAGCAAATAGAGAATTGTTGATGTTACCAGAAGCACTCAGATTTCAAGTTGGACTGATTGACCAGATTTCAAAACCTCTGGGCAATATTCAACGACAAATGACCGATGTCACCAACACCTATCGCCAAGGCACTCATACCATGGTGGCAGGTGCGGCAGGCATGGTGGGTGCTGGTTTCGCATTACAACAAGCCTTGATGCCAGCCATTGAGATGGATAGGGCATTAGGTGAAGTAAAATCGTTAGGTGTAGCTAACGATGAGTTGAAAACTCTAGCTTCTACAGCAATGAAATTCTCCGTTGACTACGGCAAGTCAGCTACAGAGTTTGTGGCTGCGTCTTATGACATCAAATCTGCTATGGGTGACATGACAGGTGATGAGTTGGCAGGTGTTACTAGAAGCTCGGCTATTTTGGCCGCGGCTACTAAAGCGGATACCGCAACTATTACCAACTACATGGGCACGATGTACTCGGTGTTCAAAGACAAAGCTGATCGGATTGGTAAAGACAATTGGGCTGAACAAGTAGCAGGTATGACAGCCAAATCCGTTGAGATGTTCAAGACCACCGGACAAGGTATGTCTGATGCATTCAAAGGTATAGGTGCTTTAGGTAAAACTCATGGTGTTGCTGTTCAAGAGCAAATGGCAGTGCTCGGCATGCTGCAAGGCAGTATGTCAGGTTCAGAAGCTGGTACGCGCTATAAAGCTTTTTTAGGCGGGGTTGTTAAGGCTCAAGATCAACTAGGGATGTCGTTTACCGATAGTAACGGGAAAATGCTACCTATGTTTGAAATCATGGACCAATTGAAGAGTAGATACGGAGATTTGGAATCTGTCGAAATTGCAGAACTTACAACTGCATTTGGTGGGAGTGAGGCTGCAATGGTTATTACTGATCTCATTTCAAAGTCTGGAGATTTACAAGCGAATATTCAGCAGTTGAACGGTGCAAGCAATTTAGATAACGCGGTCAATATGGCTGATGCCATGACCGACCAATGGGAAAGACTCGAACAGGGTGTGTTTGCCGTTCGAACCGCCTTTGGTGCGGCGCTGTTGCCTTCTCTCTTGCCTGTGGTTTCGAGTTTGGCCGATGGTGCGATGGAAATCATCGAATGGACAGAGATGTTCCCGAACCTGACCAAATATATTGGCTTTGCTGCTATGGCGATTTTAGGTGCAGCAGCGGCTGGCGGTGCATTTACCTTGATGATGGGTGTGGGTAAGCAAGCAATGGCAACTTACATGCTCACTATGAAGATGTTCACGGGTGTGAGTTTCTTATTAACCAAGGGCATGGCAGCACTACGTGTGGCCGTGTTAGCAGCCAATATTGCGATAGCGGCTAACCCAATCATTTTGGTCGTTGGTGCAGTGGTTGCAGCAATCGCCGCAGTAGGGGCATTGATTTACTACTGGGATGATCTCAAAGCTTCATTTGGTGACACAACATGGTTCCAGGTATTAGAAGGCGCAATCACGTTAATCACGATGCCATTTAGAGCCATGTTTGAGTTCATCAAAGCAGGTTGGCAATGGGTTATGAGTGGCTTTACCGATACCAGTGGCTTTGCCTTCATTGGGCAAATGGCCGACTCGATGCGAAACATCTTTGGAAGTGTATTTAGTTGGTTCACTGACAAGTTGGCAGGTATCTGGGAAACCATGAAAGGGCTAATTGACTGGATACCAGGTTTCGGCAGTGATGATGAAGCGGCTCCGGTGAAATCGAAGTCAGTAGAACGAGCAACACCACATGCCCAAATCCAGCCAGGTGGCGCGGCCCGAAGCATTGCTAGCTACCAAACGAGCTCAACCAATTACGGTGGTGTGGCGATTTATCCAACCTACATGAATAGCCCACAAGACATGGCAAGTGAATTAGAAATGGCGGCAGGCTAATGGCGGATTACCTCTATCAAGACATCCTAATTGAAAACGGTGACGTGGTACTCGATGCAGGCCGAAACCCTGTATTGATTCAAGACCGAGCAGTGATCGCCCAAGACATTAAACACGCCATCATTGAAAGCAATTTAGCGGTTGATCTTATTGCAGAGCGCAGCCCATCAAAGAAAGCGGATATTCGCACCAAGTTGGAATTGTTGGTTGAAGAAGATGTGCGCCTAGTGCCGGGTACTGTGAGATTAGAAGAACCGACAGAAGGCACGATTTATGTTTTCGCCACGACTGCAGACTTTGGCGATGTAACTCTTGATATAACAACTTCGGAGACAACCAATGTCTGATATTCCTAAGCCAGATTACGCCGAACTGGTAAAGCAATCCGGTATCCCTACCGATGCGGCCAGTTGGAAAAAAGTGCTGAAAGAGGAAATGGAAAAGGAAGAGTGCATTATCTCTAACGACTCGCTTTTCTCACCGTTCTGGCGCTTGATTGAATCGGCAGTGGTACAAGTGACCTTGTGGCTCATCAATACATTATTGGTGGGCTACGTTCTACCGAACATGTTTGTGGCAACCGCTGTAGACCAATGGTTAGACCTACTCGCATGGCAGTGCAAACTCACTCGTAAAGAGGCAACCAAAGCCAAAGGTTTGATCGCCTTCCAACGAGCAGCCGCAAAAGGGCCAGCGTTAGTCATTCCAAAAGATACGTGGATTCAGACCGAACCCATTAACGGCAATATCTACCGCGTTCGTGTGCTTGCTGATACCACGCTGCCAGAAAACGAAACGATGATCTTGGTGGAAGTGGAAGCGGAAAGTGAAGGCGCGGCCTATAACCTTGGCGAAGGTTACTACCATATTCTGCCTACTGCGATACCAGGTATTGCAGCAGCAACGAACCCAGCCGAATGGCTAACCGCTGCAGGTGCAGACAAAGAAAGTAACGATGAACTTCGCTTGCGTATCCGTAATCAGTGGAGCGCAGTTGCTAAATGGCACATTGATGCAGCTTACCGTTCTCTGTTAACGAGTCGTGCAGGCATTAACGACGACAACGTGTATTTCGAGCATAACGCACCACGTGGGCCAGGTACCGCCAATTCCTACATTTTGCTTGATACGGGTGAACCATCTCCAGAAATGCTTGCTGATCTGAACGCCTATATTCGTGAGCAAGGGCAACACGGCCATGGTGATGATCTGCAGGTGATGGCAATGCCAGAAACTCAAACAGACATTGTTTGCCGTGTGTGGCCGCTTCGTTCTCTTACGATGGATGAACGAACAGAACTTAAAGCTGCGGTTGAAAAGTTCATTGGTGCTGCATTCCGAGAGAACACCGATTATTCGCCAACCGTGACCAATCCGGTATTGCGCTTTAGTTTCTCCAAATTAGGCCAAGAGCTGCACGGCCAGTTTGCACAGATTGAATCACTCGAATTCGATAACGCCGACATCATTAACAACCTAACGGTGCCACGCATTCAGACGTTGGAGGTATCCATTGAAAATACCTGAGATAAACCTTCGTTACTGGATGGGTAGAGGCGAACTCGCCAAGTTCGTTAGAGCTGTTCGTAACTACTGGGAACATGTGAAAGCCGCATTCGAAATGCCACTGCAGCAGCATGACCCACTGACCGCACCTATTGGATTGGTCAATATTCTGGCTTGGCAGCGTGGAGTAGAAAAACTCGGCCAAGAGCCCGAAGAGTTGTTTCGAATTCGTGTGGCTCATGCTTACGGATTTTCTCGTGATGCGGGTTCGGTATCTGGTTGGGAAGACATGTTCGACAAGCTCGGCTATCCGCACATAGCTCAAGATGAAAGGTTAGTGAATGTTGATTGGGATGTGATCAGTCTGAAGATTCGAGACGGTGACTTAACCAATGTCCCGAAATTATTAGACACGGTGATCCGCCAGTACGGGCGCACCTGTCGTCGTTATCAATACACTAGTTATGTCGAAATGCCGTTGGCCGCGCGAAGCAAGAATGTCGAAGCGCAATACTCAGCGTCACACGTTAAGACACGGATAAACGTTGGCATGTTACCGAATATGCTCAATGTCGATTGTGAATATTACCAAGCCACTGCGAAAGGCTAAGGAACTAGAAGAATGACAAACACCACTGATAAGTCGATTTTGACCGCCGCAGGTAAGGCGTTATTGGCTCAGCTTAATGCAGAAGAAAAGCCGCTTGTAATCGACAAGATGATTTTTGCCAACGTACCGAACCGCCCAGAGTTTCCACAGCCTGATGATATGGTACCAAGTGATGATGTGGTTCATGAATCTGCAGTAGAGCAACGTGGTCGCCTTTCGGTTGATTCGGTTATTTACAGCACAACGCTCACCAGTCAAGAAGGCCCGTTCGAATTTAACTGGACAGGTGCTTACTGTTCAGAATATGGCGTGTTGGTTACGATTGATCACCATGCCCTAACACCAAAGACAGCCGATGAACCAGGTGTTGCAGGCAACACATTGGTGCGTTCAGTGGTTCTTGAGTACAAAGATATTGCCGAAATCACCAATATTACGGTGGATGCTTCAACATGGCAGTACAACGCCACGCCACGTATGAAGAAAATGGATGACGATGTCGCGCAATCCATCATCGACCAGAACGGTAAAGATTGGTTTATCGACGACGGTTTCTTGATTACACCTCAAGCGAGCGCATTCAACATCAAAGCGGGTGCCGGTTATGTGTCGGGCAATCGTGTCACACTCGAATTTGATCGCAATGTTCAAGTACCTAACAAGCCTTCATTCATCTATGTAGATGCGCACCGCGAAGGAACGCCAACAGGTGAGCAAGTCACCCTGTTTGATTTCGTGGTTACTTCAGATGAGAAAGACGACTACACCGATGCAAATGGTGTGAAGCACTTTGTTTGCAAGATTGCTCAGGTGTTGGGGGATGGTTCGGTGAGTGATTTACGGCCGGAAGGACAGAGCGCTGATAAAGAGTGGGTTCAAAAATCGGCGAAAGTGGTAGCCAAGAAAGCCATGACCCCAAGAACGTTTAGTGAGTACTTTGGCGACACGATAAATGTGAAATGCTTCGGAGCTGTTGGTGATGGAGTCACTGATGATACGGCTGCTATAAGAGCTGCATACAATGCCATGTCAAATGGTGATCGCTTGTTCTTTCCTTTGCCTAATGTCGCTTATGCTGTTCGAGCAGAAACCGATGCATCGTTGCTATTGTGGGATAAGCACGATTGTTTCTGTGAGATGCTTGGATATTTAAAGTGGTTACCCAACTCTGAAGGCTTCGTAGGTGGTCACATGATTCATGTGACAGGGAATAATAATCAATTTAGAGTCAATATGCATAACATTGACCAGGTGCCGACGAAATTAGCAACCGAGTCAAAGGAATATCATAACACTGGAATTTATCTTGCTGGTAAAGGCAACAGAGTCAAAGATTCAAAGGTTTGGAACTTCACTGCACCGTATCGAATTGGTAAAGATGGTAGCAGTAATAACCAAATCGTAGACTCCTTTGGCACAGTTACAGACAGGGATAATTTTGCCTGGACAAATGACATAGTTGTTGTTTGGAAAACCAGTAATGCAATAGTTCGTAACGTTGTTGGTGCAGTTTATGATGAAACTAATCCATACGGAATCACCCTGGTTAATAACCCTAAGCGAGAAACGGCGAGGTGCCGTGTTGGCATCACTTTGGATGCTGATGCCGAAGGTTGCATTGTTGATAGTTGCATTGTTGGAGAAGGCTTTTCTGTAGGTATTCACTCAGAGGGGACAGGCGAACGCCGAAACATCATTAGTAATAACATTATCCATTCGCAAAAACGTAATGCCATCAATGGTGCCCGTGGTGCGTTACAAATCTATGGGAACTTATGTTATCCAGTTCTTGATCTTGACTATACGAACCCTACGCTAAGAGGGGCTATCGGCTCTGTAACTTCTAATGTCATTGTTAAAGATAACGTAATTATTTCTGATAAACCTGAAGTTGCTGGTGTCAGAGTGTTGGACGGTGTCACAGGTGTTGTTATTGAAAATAACAGCTTCATCGGAGACTTTGATCTGGTTGTTCAAACAGGAGCCATTATCGATGCAGCTATCAGAAATAACACTCACTCTGGAGGCGTAGCTAAGAGATTGGTTTCGACGGCTAAACTCGTTTCCGCTACTCAAGATGCTCGAGTATATGTTGAAGGTAATGCGGGTATTGTTTCTGAGTGTGGAATAGCCACTTATTCTATGCCTATTACTTTTAAAGATAATACGTTACGTCTGGTTGAGGGGTATACGGGTGATGATGGTGTAGTTCGAATCTCAGGAAAACCAACCGATGGTGGCCTGAATCCAGCTAAAAATGGTCATGTCATTTCTGGAAACACAGTTGTTTACCTCGGTACCACACCTATTACAGGCAAGAACTTTGTACAATCATTAACCACTGGTCAGGGGCCTAATGGCATGCTCACAACAAACTATTTTGATGCTGAAATATTCACTCAAGTTGGTGGTGGTAATTACTGGAGTGATGCAAATTGGATTATCGGACTTAATTCTGTGAATAGTATTGAATCCGTTTAAGTTAATGCTATGCCCCACATAATCCACACAATTACGTAAAGAGTAGTCATATGCTAACCCTAAACGGCACTCAACTCCCATTAAAGAACCTACGCATTAGCGTTCGTCAGCAACTGGCCGGACAGGATATGTCCGGCCAGACCTCGGCTACCGACCAAGCGGAAACAGGTAGCAAAGGTAAAATTCTGACCGTGAAAGGCGTGATCCCATTTACCAAAAAACAGCTACTAACCAATTTGTTCAGCATGGCGGAAGCACAAGATAGCGGCGCTCGCCAAATCTACCGCATTAGCAACAAAACGGCAGAAGCTTTGAAAATCCGACAAGTGAAATTCCAAGGTGCTGTTCGTGCCGATGAGCAAGATTCTCACAGGCAATGGAGCGTTTCATTTGAACTGATAGAGCATCTATCGGTACCAGAACGAGTGGAACAACGCCAGCCGGATAAACCTGCGGCACAGCAAAAAGTGCAAGGTGTGAATACTCCGGTTGAAATCGGACAAAGTGACGATGTGCCGCCAGGTACCGACGTGGAGCTAACAGGCTTTATGAAAATACTTAAAGCTGCCGATAATGCTTTAGCTTAGTGGTGGACTATGACAGCGAACAATAAATTCTTGTGTCGGGCTTACGTTGGCAAAGACAAAGCCAGAGTAAAAAGCCACCGCATTGTCTTTAGTGAAAATACGCCAGGACGATGTGAGCTGGCGCTTGAAGGAAGCCCCGAGGCAAACACTATTGTCGCGGTGGATATGGGTTGGGGTGATTCAATCGATCGGGTTTTCCTTGGTTACATCGAACGTGTTCAACCTGCAGAAAAAGGTTGGTCAAAAGTGTTTTGCCGCGAATTAGCGGCAATGCTTTACAAGCCACTTAACATCATCATGCGTCACCCAACACTCATGCAGCTACTAAGCGAAGTCACCAATAAAACGGGCCTTCAATTTGTGGTACCAGAGAAAGCCTACAGCAAAACGGCCATTCCATGTTTTTATAGCGATGGCAACGGTTATCGAGTCTTAGACGAACTAGCTCAAGCGTTCAGTATTGATGGCTTATTCTGGCAGCAACAAGGCAATGGGCAAATTTATGTAGGCAGTTGGAAAGATTCATTCTGGGCAGATAAGTCCGTCACCATACCTAATGAGCTCATGACAAACCACACAGCCAACAAGTCGGTAAAGATACCGGCTATTCCAAAATTGAAGCCAGGTGTTGTCGTGAATGGACTGCGATTAGTCGGTGTAGAGTTTGAAGGAACGGAGGCAAAGCTAACATGGATGTGAATACTATTAAGCGCATTATCTTTCGGTTGTTTCCAGAATTCACAGGCCAGTGGCATTTGCCAAGATGGGGAAAGGTGGTCGCATTGCCAGAGCTGCCAGAAGAAGGGGATTTGTCCGACCGCTTTTATCCTCACTATGCCGTAGATGTTCAGCTACTCGATGAAAAGGGCATGGAATACGAAGATAAACCACCACTGCAGGCGATACCACTTCCGGTTCCAGGTCTTGGTGATCATGCTGGCCGATTAGAGCCGCCTGCAATTGGCAGTATCGTAGAGTTAGGCTTTATGTTCGGACAACCAGATAAACCTTTTATTCGTTGCGTTCTTCCCCTTGGCTTCAAGCTACCAGGTATCAAAGAAGGTGAAAGCCGATATCAACAACGCGAAGGTGTTTATCAGTTGGTTGACCAAGAAGGTAACTTTGAACGAAAGACAGATAAAGACGACAAGTTGGAATGTCTTAACCAACGCATCAAAGTACTGGAAAACCGTTTAGCTGAAATTGAAGGAGATCATACAGAAACCGTCAAAGGTGATAAGACAACCACGGCTAAAAATATCACCGAGGATGCAGACTCTATAAAAATGAATGGTGGTAAAGGAGTATGCACAGGTGCAAGCATTTGCCCGTTTATGGGTAAGCCACATGTAGACGTATCAACCACCGTATTTGCAGGTAAGTAAGATGGCACTAAGCAAAGCATCACTGAAACAGAAGTTAGAAAACGAATTGAAAGCACAAGGCTTTGTTCTTGACGGTGAGTTCGCTATGGCTGGTAAGATGGCAGAAGCTATTGCTAACGCAGTAGTGGACGAAATTACTCAGAATGCTCAAGTGCCTGTAACAGGCGGCAGTTCAGCAGGAAATTACAAAGTAACTTGAATGGCACCCATCCATACGTTAGTAAATGATCTGTACACTAAAAGACTCCAGTCGCATGTACAATTAGTATTGCATCAAGATATAGTAGAGCTAAATTTTGGGGTTGATGTGGTGGTTTATGAGTTTGTTTGGGAAATATAAGCTTAAAGATATGTACTTTCTTTCTGGAGTTGAAGATTATTTAACAGAAAGTGCAAAGAAGTACAAAAGAAATTTAATGTACACACTGACAGCGGTATTAGTGCTGTCTTTTTGTAAGTATTACAATCTTGTAGACAGCTTTACCACTTTACTTGGTTTTAGAGTGAATGGGGACAAAGGTATAGCAATTGAGTTTGTTTTATTTCTATTGTCTATTGTTTGTTTTTATGAATTGTTGATGTTGGTTTTATCTAAAAAACAATGTGATAGTCATTGGTTTGGTAAGGGGATGCTTACAAGGAAAAATAAAAAGGAAGACGATGATTCTGAATTTGAAGGGCTAAAAAAACAAATAGAGCAAATTAAGTATTCATTTAAGAGCAAGGATGAAATACTTTCTGAAATTGAAGAAGTTTCAAGTGGCGTGGAATCTATAATAGATGAAAGATTAGATGTTTTAAGTTGTTCACTGATGACCTTCCGTGAAAAAATGGAGCAGATTGGATGGCAAGCAATAAATGCTATTAATACTGGAGATTTAAGTCCTGAGAAAGCCAAGGCGTTTGAAGAGAATTCAAAGAGCCAAGAGGTTGAACGTTTTGTGAATGAGTATTCAGGGTTGTTAAATGGTACAAATTATAATAAAGAAAGTACTATAAAAGGAATCGTAAACGCAAATGAAGACTGGAAGTTGTATATAGAAAAACAACTTGGAGCGAATGAGCTTTACTATAAAGAAGTACTTAAGATATTAGAAAATTCATCTCGCCCCACAATAAGAAATGAAATTATTGATTTTTGGTTGCCCACATCATTGGGGATATTTGCAATATTTGTAGGGTTTCTTAATTCAGGATGTTTCGTTATTGATTTTGTTATGAAAGCTAACCCGTAGACTATCGGTTTTTATTTCTAACTGTACATACCTTAGAAAAACACAGCATTGGCTGTGTTTTTTTGTTATGTCGCATTAGAAATAACACTTTACATGTAGATGAACATCAAACCAAAACCCATCGTGAAACCTAGAGTTTATCTCCGAAACTGTTGCGCTACCTACAATGTGTACACTTGGGATTATCTACGTGTGAGTTTAAGAGTAACCCGGTAAAAAATTACCACTTGGCGTAAGAGGAATTAGAGTGACGGAATCCGCACTCCTCCTCCCCACCTGCGACGTTTTCGATCTGGTTTTTTCGCAATTTTGATTTAGTGAAAATCTACGGGGCTAGGAAAGGCGTAGAACACGCGATAAAGCCTTTTGCTATAAGGGCTTCGAGTAATATGAAAAGCCGCTGAAAAAGGCTTATATTGCGCCTAAAAGAATTTCAACAATTGCGCTTTATTTCGATAAATTGCAATAATGACGATCTTTAAAGATCTAGTGCTTTTTGTAAGTTGTTGATTTGTAGTGTTTTTATGTTTTTTCTGTCAGTTTTTTAAAGATCTAGTGTGGAAAATTAAAGATCTCTTTAGTTGGCAGCTAAGCCAGGTATAGCAAGGCTTTAGCGCTAATCTGACCGCAAAACTGTTTTTTCAAATTTGTTCATTGGATGAAGCTGGAAAAGTGAACGGAAAAGAGAACAAAGCAATGACAGAAAACTCGATTTTGCCAGATCCCATAAATTCACGGTGTGGACATTTTTGGGACAAGTTGCGATTGGTTCCTTATTAAGTGCTTGATTTTAAATTGATAATTAACTTGTGTTTAGTAAGACCACATCCTTAATCACCCAAATCGTTAATGATTTAAAAACAGTCGCTCAACAGCGGCTGTTTTGCTATTTGGCGTCACCTAAATTTGAAACTTACTTAGCTTAAATTCTTAAACGCTTTAACTCTTAAAACAAAAAAACGCCCCGCAGGGCGTTAAGTGAAGCTAGCAAAAAATCTCAGGCTAATTTACTTGTTGCTTGATGTACTCACCAAGCTCTGAGTGATGCATGATTTTTGATACTGGCAATATCTTTTCGGCAGGCCCCCAAGCAAACACATTCACAGGTGTATGGGTGTGTGTGCCTGTACCCCAAACGATGTTTTGACCTGTTGCTTGTTCTCGAGCAAGTAGGTTGCCACGGTCGTTATATGGGAAGAAAGCATCGAAATCGTTGATAGCAGGCACTTCTTCTGCCGACAAGTATTTGTGCTGAGCCAATCGGTATGGGTTCGGCTTACTTGCTAAGACGTTTTTCGCTTGTTCAGCTGTGATAGGGAACTCACTGTTTTTGTTGACGATCTCAGCCAGTTTTTCAGGTGTTTGTAGAGCTTTATCCAATTTCTGGTATTCGCTGATCATGCCGTAGTAGCTTTGTTTTTGATTGTACAAACCATCAAGTATATCGAATGCGCCAAAGTTAAAGTTGGGTGCATAGTCGCGATCGGCAAAGGCTTCGCCAGAACGTTTCTGTGGCTTTGGTAAGTCGTTAGAAGAGTAGCTGAAGCCGAAAGAACCTGTTTCGTGGTCTGCGGTTACAATCACGATAGTGTCTTCACGATCTTTCGCCCATTCATATACAGTTTGGATCGCTTCATCAAACTTGAGCAGTTCATGCAGCATCGTACCTGCATCGTTACTGTGACCGGCCCAGTCGATTTGGCCACCTTCGACCATTAGGAAAAAACCGTCTTCATCTTTGGATAGGACACTGAGTGCTTTTTGTGTCATCTCTTTCAAGCTCGGTTGAGTTCGTTCGTCACTCCCTTTCTTTTTGCTGTAAGTGATGCCGTCATCCATGCCTGAGTAGGCGAACAGGCCAAGTAACTTATCGCCCTGAGCACCTTCTAACATGCTGCGGTTAAACGCCAGTTGGTAGCCGCCTTTCTTTGCTTCAGTTAGCAGGTTACGTTCGTCTTTACGCTTCGATTTTAGGTAAACGTCACCTTGAGTCAGTTGCTCAAGTTGCTTGTAAGTTTCGCCTTTGTCATTGGTTGATTTTGGAATCCAGTGACGTAGCCCACCTGAAAGCATCACATCAGCGCCCGTTGCTAACATATCGGATGCAATTTGATTCTCTAAAGAGCGGTGAGGTTGGTGAGCGGCAAAGGAAGCAGGGGTCGCGTGCGTTAAGCGTGTGTCGGATACTAAGCCAGTCGCTTTACCTGCTTTTTTCGCTTTCTCAAGTACTGTTTCAACATGATTACCTTGAGAGTCAATGCCTATTACTTCTGAACCACTGTAGATTCCAGTCGCAAGCATGGTGGCAGAACAAGCAGAATCGACCACGATTGCATCTTCTGGATGAGTTAGGGATGAACCAATAACCCCTTCTTGAGCAAGTTGATAAAGGGCGGTTTTGTTCCCTTTATAGATGGAGTTTGGCGCTTGGTTTGCGTAGGTTTCCAATAAGCCAACTTGTTGAGGCCCCATACCATCGCCAATCATCAGAATGACGTTTTTGATTTCTGCCGAAAGTACGTTAAATGATAGTGTTGAGGTTGCCACTACGGCAATGATTGGTTTTATAATGTGCTTCATTAGTTATCCCTTTTTATATAAGCGGGATGATTAGAACATCGATTTGTGTCAAAGTCGTTTCATATTTATTTCATCAATATGAAATTGAGCAATAACTCAAATTTTTAGAAATGCATAAAAAAAGGCTCACATTTCTGTGAGCCTTTGTCGTATTTAGGAGGGTCCAAATCAATGGACTGCGTCATGGCTAATGTCAAGCAAGCGGTAAGTCTGCAACCACCTGGTTGAACGTGATACGAGCATTCTGAGCTTGCTCAGATAACTCGATCTTTTTCGCTTGTGCGGCACTAAGATTACTCTCGGCCTGCTCAAGTGCTTGTTGTAGGTTCTCTGGTAACTCGTGAGTTTCCATTTGTGAACCTTGTTCTAGCACATAAGCGCGAATTTCTTTTTTCACTGCAGCGAGTTCTGTGTAAGCAACACGCTCAAGTTCTGCGGCTTCTTGTGCTGCATCTCTTTCTTTCTCAAACTGAGCCAGCGCCATACCTTCAGCAGACCATGGATCCATGTCTGGCAGTTCTTCGATGTTAATCGTTGGTTCGATGTATGCGTCTTGATGGCGCAGGTCGAGGTTAGTTGCACGAACTGCAGAGATCATCAGCATCACAGAGATAGCCAATAGCGGTAAACCACCAACAATTGCTGCGGTTTGTAGCGTACTTAGGCCACCCAAGAACATCAGAATCGTTGGTAAGAACGACAGAGTGAATGCCCAGAACATACGGTTCCAACGCATTGGCTCTTCAGTTACGTTGTTTTGAACCACAGACGCAAGGATGTATGAGATGGAATCAAACGTCGTTGCTGTAAAGATAATACAGAGCAAAGTGAATACCGCGATGACTAGAGTGCTCATCGGCAGCTGCGCTAGCATCGAGAAGATCGCTTTTGTTGCGCCTTCTGCATTCAGGATAGCAACTACATCTAGCTCACCAGAAAGTTGCAGTGATAGGCCGTAGTTACCTAAGATCATGAAGAATAGGAAACAACCTAGAGAACCAAAGAAAATCGAACCTGACACCATTTGCTTGATGGTTCTGCCGCGAGAAATACGCGCAACAAACAGACCCATACTTGGTGCAAATACTAACCACCATGCCCAGTAGAAAATCGTCCAGTCTTGTGGGAAGTGAGTGTTTTCGAAGGTACCGTAGCCACCAAATGGTTCAGCCCACGTTGCCATCACGAAGAAATTAGACAGTAGACGACCAATTGAGTCTAAACCTGTTTCTAGCATGAAGATTGTTGGACCAGCGATCAGAACGAAAGCCAGTAGACCCATCGCACCCCAGAAGTTGATGTTACTTAGGATCTTGATGCCTTTTTCCAATCCGGCATAAGAAGAGTAAGCAAAAATCGCAGTACAAACTAAAAGCACCATCACTTGAGTTAGGTTGTTTTTAGGTAGACCGAATAGGTGATTCAGACCTTCAGTAATAAGAGGAGCGGCTAAACCTAATGTTGTCGCTGCACCGCCAAGTAGACCGAAAATGAATAAGATATCGACGATTTTTCCAGGTACGCCTTTACTGCGGTGTTCACCAAGAACTGGCATTAACGCGCTAGAAATCTTTAGAACTGGCTGTTTACGCACATAGAAGAAGTAAGCGATAGGAATCGCTGGGATCAGGTAGATAGACCAAGCGATTGGCCCCCAGTGGAACAAACCGTAAGTTGCAGCCCAACGAACCGCTTCTTCACTGCCGGGTTCTAGTTGGAAAGGCGGTGATTGGTAGTAGTAAGCCCACTCAATACAGCCCCAGTACAAGATACTTGCACCGATACCGCCACAAAACAGCATTGCAGCCCATGATGCTGTTTTAAACTCAGGCTCTTCATCGGCATCGCCCAGTTTAATTTGTCCCATATCACTGAACACAACGTAAACCATAAATGCACAAGCCGCGAGACCTAGCGCAAGGTATAGAAAACCAAGTTGGTCAGTCATGAATGTTTTCGCAATCGCAATCCAATCTGCACCTTGAGCTGGAAACAGAATGAGCGGGAAAACTATCGTGAGGAGTAGTGCAATAGCACCAAAGAAGGTTGGCTTATCGATAAGCTCAAAAGTGTTTTTCACGAGTATTATTCCATTAAAATGAGAGCGAAATTATGGAATGAACTCGTTTTTTAGACCAAATCAGGTCTGTTATCGTGACGACAAATCGCTTTAATGTTGAGGGGGCGGTAGCAGGGAGAAAGTTAGATTAAAGCGAGTAGGATGCCACCAACGGTTGCCGCTGCGGATAAGTATTGCCCTGCTGAATAAGAACCATCGTCCTCTTCTTCAATCTTATCTGGGTGATCCATGCCTAAGGCGCCGTGAGCGAATGATTCAACCTTATCAGTAACGGTTTCGTTTTCAGCTTCGGCTTTCTTGGCTTCTTTATCGATTTCTTTAAGTGCAGATAATAGGGCTTTGCCTTCATCAGAAAGCTTAACGGTATTTTGCTCAACCTTAAGAGGTGCAGGCTTTTCAGCTTCAGTGCTTTTAGCTTGTGCATTCATTTGCGAAGGTGAATACAGCTGAGTATTACTCGTTCCTACTGGCGTCATATCGCTCTCCTTACCTATCCTTAAATATAGTATCGGCAGAGGTGTGAAAAACTTGTGCAATTAATCATCGATAGTGATGTTTTATATTCGCACATTACATTTTCTTCTGCTTGGTTAAACTGCCTATTTACTAAGCAAGTCCTGTGCCGATAAGAATGTTTGATTTTAGATAGAGTTAGGATGAATGACGGGAACGTGATCGAGTTCTGACGATGGGCTAATTATCTAGGATTAGCCCAACGACTCTTTAGCTTAGAAGAATGGTTTAGTCACACTCTAGACTAGCACTGCGTTTTGATAGGTGTTTGTATGCCTTCATTCGGTTCTCTTTCTGAACAAAGCGCGCCGGTGGAGAGAGTACTTTTAGTTGGTAATCAGTAGCATCCGATGAGAACTCAGCAACCGGGCTGATAACTGCCACTTTTAGATCCGGGTTACGACGTAGAATCGAAGCCGCCGTGCCTAAACCTCCTTCTGTGTGGAACTTGCCTGCTACATGAATCACTTGTTTATCAGGGTTAGATGCTAGGTAGTTAACAATTGATTCAGCCATGGTTTCGTCCCAAGTAACCTGAGCGGCAAACTGCTTTTCTGTTTGCTCTGGCGTACCGTGATGCATGGAAGCCATGAACTTTTCTTTGTAAGGGCTATCGCCAATATTAACCTCAGTCGCAACCCAATCTCGTTGTTCTGAAGAAAGCTGTTCTAGGTAAGGTAATCCCTTACGGCCAATACATTGAACGAAGGGCTTTGGAGCGTTTGCTGCGATAACATCTATATCATTCGCTTTAGCAAACTCAACCAGTGCGCGGTAATCACTTTCGTAATTTGGCCAAGCAGCTGCCTTGGAGATAAGCACTTGCTCACCAATCTCACCGTTTAAGTATTGGTTTAGCGTGTCTTGATGTTCTCGAGTGAATTGTTCCATTGAAAGCGCAATGTTTGATGTTGCGTTGCGGCGCGCTTTTAAGAAGTCGGTTTGGAAACGATGAATTGCCGAGTGAGTGTGCCATTCGCCAATAAGAACCACATCAGCCTCAATCAGCTGCTCGGGTAAAGCATTGAGAGAAAGCGTTTCGCCTTGTGGAGAAGCAAACTGGTATTCATAGAATGTGGAAACGGTTTCCGTTTGCGTGTTAGTCACTTGTTGAGAAGTGCTGTTTGAAGGTTGATTAGCACAAGCCGTAAGCAGGGTAGCTAATCCGATAAGAATAATACGTTGCATGAAATGCCTCCTTGAAGAACACGCATACTAAAGGAGGCAAGATGAGATTTCAATGCAAACGATAATCAATATCAGTTAAACCTGTTTGCGATACACTCTCAGCATAAAATCCGCTTCACAGTTGAATTGCTCTGCGTTTGTGAGTTGTTGTTTAAACTCCTCAGTTGCTTTCCAAGCAAACGGCGTCATCTGTAGCAGGTCGAATGCATCTGACCCCGATAGTTCCATCATATAGTTTAGCTGCTCTTGGTGCTCAAGAGTAAAACCTTCGATCACTTCAGGGTCTTCATCGTGTAAGCGAACGCCATCATAAATAGCATCACGCAGTTGGTATAGGTGTCGGCTGGCTGGTGTTACGGTGATCACGACGCCACGGTCTTTGATGGTGCGTTGCAGCTCTTCAGCCTTGCAAGGCGCGTAAATGCGTAGAATGCCGTCTAAGCTGTTTTCAGCAAAGGGTAGACGATGGCTAGAAGCAACAGAGAAGTCGACAGCAGGGTAGCGTTTAGCGGCGTATTTGATAGCAATCTTAGAAATGTCTAGGCCAAAAATCGCGCCGTTTTGATTTTGAAGATTCAAGGCGATTTCGTTGGTGTAATACCCTTCACCACAGCCAATATCCAACAGGCTAGGATCAGTATCTGGCAGGTAGCTTGAGCATAAGCCGACTACCGCTTGGCGCATTGGATCGTAATGGTTGCCTTCAAGGAAGCGACGACGCGCCTGCATCATCTCTTTATTGTCACCTGGATCTTTTGAGCGTTTGTGGTGTGCGGGCATCAAATTGACATAGCCTTCTTTCGCTAGGTCGAACTGATGGTTCTTTTCACATTTAAACGTACGATCGTGTTGAGATAAAGGTTGGTGACACAAAGGGCATTGGTAGTGCATGACGATCTCAGAGCATAGAGTAGGGCGGCAAATTCTATCAAAAAGGTCTCCGCCAAGCTAAACAAAAAAGCCGTCAATAAAGGCTAAGGAAATGCTGAGCTTTTCGGCTTACTACAATAAAAATCATTGCTTCGGTTTAGGTCACGTTTATCTGTGATTTTTCTGGGTATTGTTCATTCTTTCCTAGCGTTGAATAAGAAAGTGATATGAAAAAGAAAATCATTCTAGATACTGATCCGGGCATTGATGATGCAATGGCAATTCTATTTGCAGAAGCTCACCCAGAGATTGAGCTGATGGGTATTACTACGGTTTATGGTAATGCAACGATAGAGAACGGTACTCAGAATGCGCTTTATTTGAAGCAAAAGTTTGGTATGAATGCGTTTGTGGCAAAGGGGACCGATAAGCCTTTAGTAAGAGATCCAGTTGGGGCAACCGTGGTCGTACATGGCGAAGCCGGTTTTGGTGATGTGAAAGCGCCAAGCTCGTTAGATGTTTCAGCGATTGAGAAGCCAGCTTATCAGTTCATTATCGACAGTGTTAGAGCTGAACCGGGAGAGATCACTCTTGTGGCTGTAGGCCCTCTTACTAACCTTGCGCTTGCTCTGGAAGCTGCCCCTGAAATCGTCGACTTAGTAAAGGAAGTGGTCATTATGGGTGGCGCATTTGGTGAAAACGACCATAGAGGTAATGTGACTCCATTTGCGGAAGCAAATATACACGATGACCCTCATGCTGCAGACAAGGTATTTACGGCATCATGGCCTGTGACCGTTATCGGGCTTGATGTGACAGAGGAGAGCTTCTTTACTCGCCAATACCTTGATGACTTGAGAGATGAAGCTGGAGAAGTAGGGCAGTTCATCTGGGATGTTAGTCGTTACTATTTGAAGTTCTATTCGGAAAAAGTGGGAATGGAAGGCTGTCATGTTCACGATCCATCAGCCATTGCTTATGTCATCCAGCCTTCTTTGTTCGAATGTCGCAGTGGTGCGATTAGAGTGGTCACTGATGGCCCTGCGGAAGGTATGACGATCCAGAAAAGCGACCAGCGTAGTTACATGAATGATGAGTGGAGTTCATTCCCGGCGCAGAAGGTCGGCGTTAAAGTAGACGATGAGGCGCTGTTGTCACTCTATAGAGAGACGTTAGTTCGATATTCCCAGAGTTAAGCTTGATCGTTAGCCGATTGACAGCAATAAAAAGGCCGGAGTGAACCGGCCTTTAATGTATCTTGCGTAGCGAACTGATTACTGAACAGGATTCTGAACAGGTTACTGAACAGAAATCGTTGTAATCAGCTGGTGGCTTTCGCCAGGCTGTAGTGTTTTTCCTGCCTCTAGGCTTGGTGCATGCAGTGTTGATTCTACGCAAAGCATGGTTAGGTAACCGTCGTCTTGCATGTCACCCATACCAGCAGCACCTTCTGCCCACGGGTTCCACAAAACTGCAGAGTTATGGCCTTGGTTTTCAACCGATAGAGTACGCTCAAGTTTTTTGTCCGCAACCAAGATTTGAACTTCTGGTTGAGTGTAAACACGGTCAATGGTATCGGTTAGTACAAGCTCAGCACCGCCTTGGCAGATCTTGCCACCTTGTAGGCTATCGATGTACTCAGCACCCATACCTGTGGTCGTTGTGCTGTGGATATCGCCAACGTTTAGGTAAGTGTGCAGCGCGCCAGAGAAAGTCCATGGTTGCGAATCTGTGTTTTTCACATCTAATGTTACTTTCAGCTCATCGCCAATCTCAACATTCAAACGTGCATCGAACTGATGAGGCCATACTGCTAGAGTCTCTTCACTTGGCTTCAGACCTAAGCTAACAATCACGCCAGCTTCACTTTCACGGTGTTCAACCAACTGCCATTCACTTGAACGAGCAAAACCATGCGCAGGTGCTGCAATGCGACCAAACCAAGGCCAGCATACTGGAATACCACCACGTAGAGCAGTTTTACCGTCGAATTTAGCCTGTTGGCTCATCCAGATAAGGTCTCCTTGACCTTGCGGTTGGAATGACACCACATGGCCGCCAAACAGCGAAATCGCTGCGTTTGCTTTATCGTGGATAACGCGAACCAGTTTTACACCTTCATGTTCAACGATAGTGACGTTGTCAGAAAGTACAGCGAGTGCAGGTAGAGTAGATAAATCCATTACATGATCCTTCTAAGGAAATTGAATTCAAATGCTGACTAGAGTGATGCTTTTTTTTCATGATTAATAAGCAGAGTCAGTATTAGAATTGAATTTTGCGTTTGGGCTATCTTGATGAACTAAGGCTGACGCGGTTTAAAAGATAGCAGGTATTAAAAAGGCGACACTAAGGTCGCCTTTTTCAAAGTCTGCTCAAAACAGTCTTCGCTAATGCTTATCTAAAGCTATTTCTAAAAAGAAATTACTTAGAGATGTGAGCGATTAGGTCTAGAACTTTGTTTGAGTAACCGATTTCGTTGTCGTACCAAGATACAACTTTAACGAATTTGTCAGTTAGAGCAACACCAGCTTTAGCATCGAATACTGAAGTTTGAGTTTCGCCGATGAAGTCTTGAGAAACAACTTGGTCTTCTGTGTAACCTAGAACGCCAGCCATTTCGCCTTCAGAAGCTTCTTTCATTGCAGCACAAATTTCTTCGTAAGATGCAGCTTCTTTTAGGTTAACTGTTAGGTCAACTACAGATACGTTAGCAGTTGGTACACGGAAAGCCATACCAGTTAGAAGGCCGTTTAGTTCTGGAAGAACAACGCCTACAGCTTTAGCAGCACCAGTTGAAGATGGGATGATGTTTTGAGAAGCACCACGGCCACCGCGCCAGTCTTTAGCAGAAGGGCCATCTACAGTTTTTTGAGTTGCTGTAGTAGCGTGAACTGTAGTCATAAGACCAGACTCAATGCCCCACTTATCGTTAAGTACTTTAGCGATAGGTGCAAGACAGTTAGTAGTACAAGAAGCGTTAGAAACGATGTCTTGACCAGCGTAAGATGCTTGGTTAACGCCCATTACGAACATTGGAGTTGCATCTTTAGAAGGACCAGTAAGAACAACTTTCTTAGCACCAGCAGTGATGTGCTTACGTGCAGTCTCGTCAGTTAGGAAAAGACCAGTTGCTTCAGCAACTACGTCTACGTCGATAGCATCCCACTTAAGATCTTCTGGGTTACGTTCAGCTGTAACACGTACAGTTTTACCGTTAACGATTAGGTTACCGCCTTCAACTTCAACAGTACCGTTGAAACGGCCGTGAGTTGAGTCGTACTTAAGCATGTATGCCATGTACTCTACGTCGATTAGATCGTTAATACCTACTACTTCGATGTCTGCACGCTCTTGAGCTGCGCGGAATACGAAACGGCCGATACGGCCAAAACCGTTAATACCTACTTTGATAGTCATTGTAGTTGCTCCACAACTTAATTTCTGATTAAAGATAACTGGTAGTAAAATTACAGAATCCAGTATACATCTGCAATAGATAATCCGACTTAACTTGTTTAATGTCAAAAAAAAGCGACGCTTTTCTTAACAATTGGGTGTAAGTGGTTGAAAATTGACCATTGCAAGTGGCTCTGTACCCTTCCAGTTGGGTAAAATACCCCTAAATGATGATTCACTTATGAGTGTATATGTACAATGTTTCCTGGTGAGAAAGTATGTGCTACAAAACGACTCATATGCAAGCCTTTATAGAAAAAAGTAAATATAATAACTGAGAATGTGGAGAGATATTAACGTGATTCAAAAGGGAGGAAATATGATAAAGCCTGATGAATACTGGCGTGAGCGCCTAACGGACGACGAATTTGCAGTGTGTCGTGAGCGTGGTACTGAAGCCCCATATAGCGGCAAATTACTGCATAACCATAAGACTGGCGTCTATAGCTGCACATGCTGTGAAAGCCCTTTATTTCTGTCTGATAATAAATACGATTCTGGGTGTGGTTGGCCAAGCTTTGATGCACCAGTGAATGATGAAGCAGTACGCTATATAGAAGATCTAAGTCACGGAATGAAGCGTGTAGAGATCCGTTGTAGCGCCTGTGATAGCCATTTAGGTCACGTTTTTCCTGATGGACCGAAGACAACTGGCGAACGATTCTGTGTTAATTCGGTGTCGTTAATTTTCAACAAAAATGACGAAAGTACGAAATAACTTGTAACTATTGTCTAATCCTTACATATCGCATTTGTCGATTTAGGAATGCTGAACGGCCCAAGATCTCAGAATTAACTCTAGTACAAATAAAAACAGCTACCAGAAAGGTAGCTGTTTTTTTGAAAGCTGATAAATCGGAAGATTAAATTAGAAAGCAAGAAATGATGCGATCAATAACTTGGGACGATCGCTGGGCTGTAGACCCCATCCTCAATAGCTTCGACAATTTTGTCTGCGTCTTTATCTAACTGTTTGTATTTTGAATCTTCAAAGCGATAGAGAACGGCCAGTTCCGCTTCTGATGCAATTGGTACATCAAACTCTTTGGCAACCATCGCCCAGACATACGCCTTTTCCATATGGCCCAAGCTGTGGTTGATGCTGGCCATTGACTTAAAGATCTCTGTATTGACGGCAGAGTTGCTCGATAGCGTTAAGGCATTATTAAGTAGCTTAAGTGTTTTAGCATGATCTCTGGTGGTATAGAAGGTAGCTAAGGCATATTGCATCTCTGCCGTGTTTAACGCGTCTGTGCCTTCCAGTTGTAGGAAACTGCGTCTTGCGTTGGTGTCTCCAGTTTGCGACCACAAGAAGTAAAGTGTTTCCGGTGTATCAGATTGCGATAGCTCACCAACAATACGCTCAGACTCTTCAATACTGTGCATTAAAGAGGTAAAGCGGCGCTCTTGCAGTTTAGATTGGTCAATAGTTTCGATCTGAGCCGCGAGCTCTAGGCACTTTTTGTAGGCAGTGACTAATTCGAATTCTTTAATTTTGTTGATTTCGGTGGGTTGCTTCTGAACTTCAAATCGATGCCAGATGAGGTCGGTACGTGCGACACGACATTGCCCATCGTTCATGTTCAATTGTTCACACTGAAGGCCCGGGTTACTTTGGCACAGTTGATCGGTATTTTTGTTTCCTTCAAGACACCCAACCAGAGTGAAAGGCAATAGGCTAATCGCCAACCATTTCATAATTTTCATATTCCTTCACTTGTGATCAAATGCACTTATTATCGGTCAGGTTCTTGACTCAATTCTGTTACGAGTTATTTTCTGGTGAAAATTGTTAAAACTAAGGCTCTACCATGGATGCAGAACAACTTCTTAGCGCAATGACACCCGAGGTCTACGAACGTTTAACTTACGCAGTTGAGACGGGTAAATGGCCAGAAGGAACAGCGCTTTCTAAAGAGCAGCGCGATTCGTGTATGCAGGCGGTTATGTTATACCAATCTAAACATAACTCTGAAGCTCAACACATGACAATTGCCGCTGGTGGCGAAATTAGCTTTAAGTCTAAATCTGAACTCAAAAAACAGTTTAAGTCAGATCAAGAAGACATTGTGAGAGTTAACCCAAATCATTAGGCTTTAAATTACAACAAAGGGGTGGCGCAGTGCCACCCCTTTTAGTTTAACTCGTTTATTTATAAGTAATAAAACGATTTAGTTCACGTTAAGTCGCCGTTACGTTGATAGCATAACTGGGTTTAACGTGTATCCTTTAACTGTTTTATAAGCTCATCTCACCACGTAACACTTGTTGCATCTGAGTCTTCACTTCTTCGTAGCCTAGGTTTTGGCTTAATAGATAATGTAACTTCGCCAGTGCCGCTTCGGGTGTCATATCATAACCACTGACAACGCCCGCTTCAGCTAACGCACAACCTGTCGCATAACCACCCATGTTCACTTTACCTGCCAAACATTGAGTTAGGTTTACCACAATAACGCCGCGCTCTGAGGCATCTTTAAGGTGCTGAAGCAATTCTGGGTTCTGTGGAGCGTTACCAACACCAAAAGTAAGCAAAATCATCGCATTAACAGGCTGCAGTAGCGTGTTGCGAATCACTTCGTGTGAGATGCCTGGGTACATTGTGATTACGCCGATAGGTTGCGGGGTAATGTTATGAACCTTGAAAGCACCTTCAGGTTGTTCGTTTACCTTTACGTTATTGCTAAGTTGGATATTGATACCCGCTTCTAGCAATGGGTTTAGGTTTGGTGAAGTAAATGCATTGAAGCCATCTGCGTGTGATTTAGTGCTGCGGTTACCACGCATCAATTTGTTGTTGAAGAACAGTGTCACTTCGTTGATTGGGTAGTTTGCTGCAATATGCAGTGCATTTAGCAAGTTTGCTTGTCCGTCTGAGCGAAGCTCTGCTAGTGGAATCTGAGAGCCCGTAACAATCACAGGTTTGCCAAGGTTTTCAAGCATGAAAGACAGTGCAGAGGCAGTATAAGCCATAGTGTCTGTGCCATGAAGGATAACGAAACCATCGTACTTATCGTAGTTCGCGCGAATATCATCAGCGATAGTCTGCCAGTCAAGTGGCGTCATATCTGAAGAGTCCATTAATGGAGAGTATTCGTGAATGGTGTACTCAGGCATCTCTGGGCGATGGAATTCAGGCATGCCAGCTAGCTGCTTGTCCATGAAACCTGCAACAGGAACATAGCCGTGGTCAATAGACTTCTGCATGCCAATTGTGCCGCCGGTGTACGCGATATAGATGTGTTTTCTTTCCATGGCGATTAATACTTAGTGTGATATAGGGAACAGGAGGGCGATTATAGCGAATTATCATGCAATAAAAAGAGGTGCCTCACACAGAGGCGCCTCTTGGTTACAAAGCGTTGAGCTTATCTTATTGAACTTGGCAGTTTAAGCAAAAAGCGTAACGGCCTTGTGGGTCGTTAAAGTTGCCTAACAGTTGGCTATCTTGAGCTAACTGTTGAGTAACAGGCTGTAAACTGCTTGGTATCATCGATTGAATATCAAGGCCTACCGACATCTGAACTTGGTTCATAAATTCTTGAATAAACTGCTCAGTGGCTGAAAGTGGCTCTTCTACCCAGTAAATGTTGTAGCTTTCAAGCTCTGCAAGTGAAGCTGCTGCTGCAATCGCATCGTCAAAGTCACCAATCTCATCGACTAAGCCTTTCTGCATCGCATCTTGACCGGTCCATACTCGGCCTTGAGCGATCTCATCGACAGCATTCACGTCCATGCCACGATTTTCTCCAACCAAGCTGATGAAACGGCGGTAACCATTTTCAATACCCATTTGGAAGGCGTCTTTAGCGCCATCAGTTAAACCAGTAGTGATACCAAGGCCAGAGAAAGGGGACGTGCCCACGCCATCGGTGTAAACGCCGATATCGTTCAAGCCTTTCTCAAAGGTCGTGATAACACTGAAGATACCAATCGAGCCTGTTAGTGTGGTCGGTTGAGCTAAGATCTTGTCTGCGCCCATCGATATCCAGTAACCACCAGAAGCCGCAAGGCTAGACATAGAAACCACGACAGGTTTACCCGCTTGTTTGATCGCTTCGATTTCATTGCGAATAACTTCAGAAGCAAATGCACTGCCACCAGGGCTGTCTACACGAAGTACAACTGCTTTTACTTTGTCGTCGTTACGAGCTTGGCGAAGTAGGGCTGCAGTGGTATCACCACCGACTGTGCCACGAGGTTGTTTGCCATCCATAATCGCACCGCTTGCCACAATCACAGCAACATCGTGTGATTCAGTGTTCATGTCTGGAAGCATAGTGGTACGATATTCGTAGTAACCAAACGCGTTGTAGCTGTCTTGACCGTCACTGCCGAACACGTCTGCGAGCTCTAGTCGAACTTGTTGGCGTGTCGCTAATTCATCCACTAAGCCAAGTTTTTCAGCCAGTTTGGCAATGTCACCGTCTACAGACTCAAGTTCTTTCAAGAACGTGTCCATGCTTGGATTCAGTGTTTTAGCATCGATCTGACGGTTGTGGCTGACGTCGTCAACATACGCACCCCACAGTTGATTTAACCAACGAGATGCGGATTCTTTCGCTGCATCCGACATGTCGTTACGAATGAAAGGTTCGATAGCTGATTTGTACGTACCCACACGGAATACGTGCGTGTTTACATCGAGTTTCTCTAACAAAGTTTTGTAGTAAAGCGAATAGGCGCTGTAACCTTTTAGAAGCACACCACCATCAGGCGACATGTATACCTTTGTTGCGTAACTTGCTAGGTAGTATTGGCTTTGGTTGTAAAAATCACCTACCGCATAAATTGGCTTACCCGCCGCTTTGAACTCATTCAACGCTTTAGCAATGTAACGAAGCTTAGTCAGGTTGGTTTCTGGTAGCTCTTTAAGTGCTAATACAATACCCGTTACGTTCTCGTCATCTTTGGCATAGCGAATTGTTTCAACGATATCAAACAGAACATTCTCTTTCGGAAGGTCTTTGCCAAGCAGTGAACCTGTCACGGAATCCATCGGGTTGATATAGCGGCTTTGTTCCACAATAGGGCCAGATAAGTTAAGCACCAAAGCGGATTGTTGTGGAACAGTCGGCTGAGCCGTATCTGAGTGGAAGTACACAAAGTAGATGATGGCAATACTGAGTAAAAAGATGATGTTAACAAGCGCAAGACGCACAAACGTAATGAGCTTCCAAATCCCTTTAAAGATCATACCTATAAATTTGAATATTTTTTTCATTCTGTCTCCGCAGTGAGATCACGTCGCTTTAACAAGCCGTAGTACCATTAATCTCAATAATATGAACTGCTTAGTATCCTACGATAATTCCCAAGCTCAAACTACACCAAGAATTGTTAATCGATATATATTCTCATTAAGTGTAGTCAAATTAAGGGCTTCTGAACGATTAATACGCTCTGCATTATGATCGGTGTTACAAAAATGTAAACGGTTGTTTGAACTTTTGGTAATTGAACTATACTGTGGTCAGACCACAAGGATAAAATAATAGAAGTGATGTCTGCCATGTACCCACATTTACTTGAACCACTCGATCTTGGATTTACTCAGTTACGCAACCGTGTGTTGATGGGATCAATGCACACAGGTTTAGAAGAAAATAAAGAAGGTCTCCACAAACTCGCCGCGTTTTATGAAGAGCGAGCGAAAGGAGGCGTTGGCCTTATTGTTACCGGTGGTTTCTCTCCTAATTTACGTGGCAGATTAACCCCATTCAGTGCTGAATTCAGTAAAGTAAAGCATGCCAAAGCGCATCAAGTTGTTACCGAAGCCGTCCATAAGCACGGCGGTAAAATTGCGCTTCAACTATTGCATGCAGGTCGTTATGCGATGCACCCATTCGCGCAAAGTGCTTCCGGTATCAAAGCGCCAATCGCTAAGTTTGCGCCGAGTGAGATGAGTCCTCGTCAAATTAAAAAGACCATCGGTGCCTTTGCCAATAGTGCGGAGCTAGCTCAGGTTGCTGGCTATGACGGCATTGAGATCATGGGCTCGGAAGGTTACTTGATTAACCAATTCATTTGTAAGCGTACTAATATGCGTTACGACGAATGGGGTGGCTCTTACGAGAAGCGTATGCGTTTCCCGTTAGAGATTGTTAAATCGATTCGCGAAGCGGTAGGTAAGGATTTCATTATTATTTTCCGTTTGTCGATGCTTGATTTGGTTGAGCAAGGCAGCACGTTTGAAGATGTTGTTCTTTTGGCTCAGAAGCTAGAAGAAGCGGGCGTGACTATCATCAATACCGGTATTGGGTGGCATGAAGCGCGTGTTCCGACTATCGCAACACAAGTACCACGAGGCGCATTCTCTTGGGTGACGGAAAAAGTAAAACCATATGTGTCGATCCCTGTCGTCACTTGTAATCGAATCAACACGCCAGAAGAGGCAGAACGTATTTTGAGTTCTGGTCAGGCCGACATGGTTTCGATGGCTCGCCCATTCTTGGCGGATCCTGACTTTGTTAATAAAGCGGCTCAAGATCAAGCACAGTTCATCAATACTTGTATCGGTTGTAACCAAGCCTGTCTGGATAACGTGTTTAAAGGTAAACGCGCGAGCTGTTTGGTTAACCCACGCGCTTGTTACGAAACCGAAATTGTTGTTCAGCCAGCGCAAGCGACTAAGACTATTGCGATTGTGGGCGCAGGCCCTGCAGGTTTAGCTTGTGCGACAACACTAGCGCAGCGTGGACACAAGGTTGACTTGATTGAGAAAAATGACCGTATCGGCGGCCAGTTTAGATTGGCAATGCAGATCCCGGGCAAAGAAGAGTTCAGAGAAACGATTCGTTATTTTGCTAACCAAATCGACGCATCGGGCGTGAATCTGAAACTGGATACCGAAGCCACGTTTGAGATGCTGCTCAAGTACGATGAAGTCGTGATGGCGGCCGGTGTAGAACCAAGAAAACTGAATATTGAAGGTATTGATCATGAGAACGTGGTGGATTACCAAACCTTGATTCGCGAAAAGACACCAGTAGGAGAAAAGGTCGCGATTGTTGGTGCTGGTGGTATCGGTGTCGATGTGGCAACCATGCTCACCGAGCCGACGTCACACAGTCTA
This sequence comes from Vibrio gigantis, assembly GCF_024347515.1. NCBI lineage: Bacteria > Pseudomonadati > Pseudomonadota > Gammaproteobacteria > Vibrionales > Vibrionaceae > Vibrio > Vibrio gigantis. The sequence continues at coordinate 2,525,896 of NZ_AP025492.1, read as the reverse complement.
GACGATTGGCTGCATGAGTGGGGTATCGATAAAAATATGGAACACCCAGGTGGTCTGTACCCTTACCCTGACTCATTCAGCGATAAAACCGTTTGGGTAATGCAGCGTAAAGCGGGTCGTGTTGGTAAAGGCCCAGGCAAAACCACAGGTTGGATTCATAAGCGTACGCTAGAAAAACGCGGCGTGAATCTATTGGGCGGCGTGAGTTACAACAAAATTGATGACCAAGGTCTGCATATCAGCGTTGGTAAGCAAGATCAGGTGTTAGATGCCGATTCCGTTATTGTGTGTGCAGGTCAAGTCTCGGTGAGACCGTTTGAAGATATGTGGCAAGAGTTCGGTGGCAAACTGCACGTGATTGGTGGTGCTGATTATGCTGGTGAGCTAGATGCTGTGCGCGCTATCCGTCAAGGTGTTGAGCTAGCTATTAAGTTATAGAAACAGTTATCAAGCCGTAATCTTATCGGTAGATATGCTTATCTAATCTGCCTAGCTAGATGTTTGCACAAGGCTCCTAAGTCGTAGATTTAGGAGCCTTTATTGTGTCCAATCTAGGCCAAATGAGGAGTCGTTGAGATTTATTATCGTTTGTATTCTGTGCTAAAGTTCAAGTATATAAATAATAAAGAAATAGTAAGGACTTCAAATGGATGCTTTGGATCTATTGCTCAACCGACGCTCTATCGCAAAACTCTCTGATCCAGCACCTGAAGGTGTCGCGTTAGAAAATATCATTAAAGCGGGCTTGCGTGCCCCTGACCACGGTGCACTCACACCATGGCGCTTTGTTATCGCGCAAGGTTCAGGGCTACAGAAGCTGTCTGATATCTTGGTTCGTGCCGCTGAAGCGGAAGAAAGCGAAGAACCAGTGATCGAGAAAGTGAAAAAGGCGCCGTTCCGAGCTCCTATGGTTATCACTGTAATTGCTAAAGTCACCGAGCACGAGAAAGTACCAGCGCTTGAACAACACCTTTCTGCAGGCTGCGCGGCGCAAGCGATGCAAATGGCGGCTGTTGCTCAAGGTTTTCAAGGCTTTTGGCGCTCAGGTAAATGGATGTTCCACCCAGAAGTTCACCAAGCATTCGGCCTAGAAGGCGACGACGAAATTGTTGGTTTCCTATACCTAGGCACTCCAGGCTGTACGCCAATGAAAGTGCCAGAGCGTGACTTCTCTAAGTTTGTTGAGTTCTTGTAAAGAAAGCTGAAGCTTGAATAGTGGAATGCTAACTGTATAAACAACCAGTTTTTCTTGATTTCTAGGGGCCACATTAGATAATGTGGCCCTAATTGTTTGTAGCATCTGGAAAAACATGTCTCGCCTTATTATTGCTGAAAAACCAAGCCTCGGCCGCGCGATCGCCGCTGCATTGCCTAATCCACAGAAGAAAGACCAAGGGTTCATCAAATGTGGTAACGGTGATGTGGTGACTTGGTGTATTGGACACTTATTGGAACAGGTTGAGCCGGATGCTTATGACGACCGATACAAGAAATGGAACTTGGCCGATTTACCTATCGTGCCAGAGCAGTGGCAGCTAAGACCGCGCAAGACATCCAGTAAACAGCTCACGGTGATCCGAAAGCTACTGAAGGATGCGACTCAAATCGTTCATGCAGGTGACCCAGATAGAGAAGGGCAGCTTTTGGTTGATGAAGTGATCGATTACTGCAAAGTATCTAAGACTAAGAAAGAGTCGATGGAAAGGCTGCTTATCAGCGACTTGAACTTACCTGCCGTAAAACGTGCGCTCTCTCAAATGCGCAGCAACCGCGATTTTATCCCTCTTTCTGTTTCAGCATTGGCACGCTCTAGAGCCGATTGGCTGTATGGCATGAATATGACTCGCGCTTATACCTTGCTTGGTCAAAAAGCCGGTTACCAAGGCGTATTGTCGGTAGGGCGTGTGCAGACACCAGTACTTGGTTTGGTGGTGAGACGTGATGAAGAAATCGAAAACTTCATTCCAAAAGATTACTTCACTTTGCATGCCTTGATTCCTTACCAAAATAACGGACAGAGCTTTGATATTCGTGCTCGCTGGAAACCAAGTGAAGCATGTAAGCCGTGGCAAGATGAAGAAGGTCGTGTGCTCAATCGAAAGTTGGTTGAAAACGTCGCACAGCGAATTGCGAACCAACCTGCAACCGTTATAGAGTCTGAGCAGAAGCAAAGTAAACAAGCTGCGCCACTTCCTTACTCTCTGTCTGCCTTACAGATTGATGCCTCTAAACGTTTTGGTATGAGTGCTCAGCAGGTGTTGGACACTTGTCAATCTTTATATGAGAAGCACAAGCTCATTACTTACCCTCGCTCTGATAGCCGATACCTGCCTAAAGATCACTACTCGCAACGAGAGTCAGTCGTCGATGCCATCGCTAACAATGCGAAAGAGCTACAACGTGGTGCTCAAGGTGCAGATCTCTCACTGAAATCAAAAGCATGGAACGACAGTAAGGTCGATGCTCACCACGCAATCGTCCCAACACCGAAGAAATCATCGGTGAATGGTTTGTCTGCGAATGAGATGAAAATCTATCAACAAATCGCTCGCCAATATCTGATGCAGTTCTACCCACCGGCTGTGTTTGCGGATGCTAAGTTAGTTTTTGATATCGCTGGTGGTGTGTTCATCGCGAAAGGACGTCAGCTTATCAACCCAGGCTGGAAAGTGTTGATGGGCAAAACGGACACCGAAGAGAAAGGTGATGGTACTGATACGGTTCCACCGCTAGAGAAAGGAACTGTGTTGACCTGCCGTGAAGGTGTCATCGGTGATAAGAAAACCGAACCACCAAAGCATTTCACTGAAGCGACATTGCTTCAAGCGATGACAGGTATCGCGCGTTTTGTTGCGAACAAGGACCTGAAAGCTATTTTGAAAGAGACTGATGGTCTTGGGACAGAGGCGACTCGTGCGGGCATTCTGGATACGCTATTCAAAAGGCAGCTGCTAACGCGCCAAGGTAAAAGTATTCACAGTAGCCCAGCAGGTAGAGGCTTGATTCATGCCCTACCTGAGGATTCGACCTTTCCAGACATGACAGCACATTGGGAACACCAATTACAAGGTATGGCTGAGCGTAACCAAGCGTACCAACCTTTCATGCAAGCGCTAGAAAGCAAGATTGATGGCTTAATGGGGAGAGTGAAAACAGGGGAAGTGCCGGAATCACTCCGTCATCTTCCTAAAGTCGAAAGACCCGCTTTTAAACGTCGTAAAGGCGGTGGAGCGAAGAAGTCTTATACCAAGAAAGGTACGTACGCTAAGAAGGGCGCCAAAAGCTAAGACTTATTGAGGTTAGGATTAACGTCCGACCTTGCGGCCACAACGCTTAAACAACTGTTGCCAATAGTCGACATGGCGACGAGTTGATGCTCGAAAAGCTTGATGTGCATCTTGGATGGGGAAGTAGTAGCTGTGCAGTTCTGGTTGAGCATCAAACATTGCCAGCTGCGGAGCGAGCTGTTGATAATAGCCATCGAGTTTCGCCATGTACGGCTGTACCTTGCCAATATATTGTTGTTCGAATACGTTGTTGAGGTAACGGAACTTAGTGGTGTCTCGCTGCTTTCCGCAGATGATGTTGGCATCAAAAGTAGTGAGTTGTTTGGTAATGGTATCAAGCTCAACCGACGCGCGAGCAAGCGAATAATACAGATCCCCAAGGGTAGAGCTCTTCTCTAACACCTCTTGCACCTTTGTAGTCTTACCCGAAACAAGTGGTGTATTTAACGATTGGTTAAGATGCTCTAAGGCGTCGCTCGTCTGTCTTACTTGTTGACCAATATTATGACGCAGCCACTGACTACCCCGCATTTGTGACTGCATCGCATCGCTAGCATAAATCAGGTTCCATTGATGCAGTGGAAATTGTGCGAGCTTTTGTTGTTCGATCCCTCTCAAGAGTTCGATGATCTCTGGGTCTAGCTCATCACTGGATAAGCACTTGCCCACGCCTTCGAGTAGAGCAACTTGATAATCGTAATTGCGGAACTCGTCCGCGACTTTTCCCAGCACTGAGTTACGCTCAGCAATCAGGTTGAAAAGTCCACACCGGCGAAGCTGATAACTGTCGATGAGCCCAATAGAAAGTGATGGGACGTTTAACAATAACTCTCGCTTTCTTGGTACCCCCTCAAACTCCCATTCTTGTTTGAGCTCCTCAGCATCTTGTACTCTGGCTACCTTGGTCTGATAGTCATCGAACAAGTCTCCAGGGCCTTCCCCAAAACATCCTCCGAGCACCACAGTGATTAAAAGCAGTGGTGAGCGTTGTACGAAGTTTGTAAGAAGGCGAAGATTCATGGGTTACCTACCAGTCTATTTCACTGCCATCGAAGTTGAAGAAGTGACCACTTACTTCAGTGCTGGCAGATTCGATGACTTTAATAAGACCAGACGCTGAAGTATCTGTGTCAATAAGGGCATTAGGACCGCCCATTTCTGTCTGTACCCAGCCTGGGTGCAGTGCTAATACCGTAAAGCCGTTGCTGGTCAGATCGTTGCCTAAACTTTTTACTACCGAGTTGAGAGCCGCTTTAGAAGAGCGATAGATGTAGCCTCCGCCAGAAGTGTTTTCTGCCATGCTGCCAACTCGGGAAGACAAGCAAGCTATCTTTTTCACGTCACTGTCTTCTAGCATAGGAAGAAGTGTTTCAACCAGCTTCAATGGCGCAATGGTGTTGACCTCAAAAACGCGTCGCCACTCTTCTACATCGGTGTTACCCAGTCCGTAACCTTTAGGGCCGTAATAGCCTGCATTGTTAATCAGAATATCAATGCGCTGTATTTGAGCAGGTAGCCTGCTGGTGGCTTGGTAATCAGTGATGTCTAATTGAATGCAGGTCAAGTTGCTGTGGTGTTCTGCGAGTGCCAGTAACTCATGTGCCGATGAGGTATCACGATAGGTAGCATAAACGATGTGATTGTCTTTTAGGTATTGCTGAGCAAGGCTTAAACCAATGCCTCGGTTTGCTCCAGTAATAAAAATAACGCTCATGGTGATTCCTTTTCAGTTCAATTAGTTAAGTGTGATGGCTTAACACCAGAAAATCAACGACCCACCAACTGGCCATTAGCATTCCGACAAAAATCATTACTGCTGTCGCTGAGCCACAGATCACCCCAAGGGTAAGTATTAGGTTTTTCATTACTTTCTCTGAACACACTTAAAGATAATGATAATTGTTATCATTAATTTGGGTTGTCGCCAAGTCTGAGGCTGTTATGATTTTGAGAAAGATAAGCAATTAACTCGATTATGATTCCTTTAATTTACCACCCAATTTATTCGCAGCTGCCTTTACCAGAAGGCCATCGTTACCCAATCAACAAATACCAGTTGTTACATAGCGCGGTTGAGGCGCTAATGGATAGCGATCCACTCTGGAAGAATATGTTTGAAGTGTTTGAACCAAAGCCGGTGTCGGTTGAACAAGTCAAACAGGTCCACGACAGTGACTATGTCGATTTGCTTGTTTCTGGTAGCTTGCCGGCGGCGAAGATGAGACGTATTGGGTTTCCGTGGAGCGAACAGTTGATTGAAAGGACGCTCTATTCAAGCGGCGGCACCTGCTTAGCAGCTGACATGGCCATTGAGAGTGGTTTGGCAATTCACTTGAGCGGAGGCTATCACCACGCGCACCATGATTTCGGCAGCGGATTTTGTTTGTTGAATGATTTGGTGTTAGCAGCAAAGCATGCACTTACCTTTGAGCAGGTTGATAAGGTGCTGATCGTAGACAGTGACGTACACCATGGCGATGGTACAGCGACACTCTGCCAAGAGAGCGATGAAATCATCACTTTGTCATTCCACTGCGACAAAAACTTCCCAGCAAGAAAGCCATTATCGGATCTGGATGTGCCATTAAGTCGCAAAACGGAAGATGAAGAGTTTCTGCGTTGTTTTGAGCAAGTGACTAAGCTGGCGATTGCGCATCACCAACCTGATCTGATCATTTATGATGCAGGGGTCGATATCCACCAAGACGATGAGTTGGGTTACTTGAATGTATCGACGCAAGGGATCTTTGAACGCGATTGCTTCATGATTAACTTAGCAAAATCAGAGTCTATTCCAATGGCGTGTGTTGTTGGGGGAGGCTATCGTACCCAACACCAAGATTTGGTACCGATTCACATGCAGCTTTTGAAAGCAGCACTAGCCATGAATAGCTGACCTGCTGAGCCAGGTTTTCTTCAGATACAAAAAAGCCGCTGATTTCTCAGCGGCTTTCTTTAATGTGGTGGAGGGATAGGGATTTGAACCCTAGAACCGCTATTAACGGTTGCCGGTTTTCAAGACCGGTGCTTTCGACCACTCAGCCATCCCTCCGATGCCGCGTATAATATAAGGGTGGCTTTGGCTTGTAAATACCCTTATTAACTGACTGCTTTTTTTATGAACAAGTTTGTGTGTTTATATATTGCTAGAGTGAAAATTCATCTAATACAAGAGATGAAATAGACGAAGTTAAGAGTGCAGGCAAAGGTATAGATTTAGCTTCTTGCTGTATCGTCCTTATCTCTCTCAAGGGTTAATCTTGCCTTTAATGATTATAAGATTCATAATGAATGCATCTTATAAAGTGAAATATCCCACTATGCATATCACACGTTACACTGATTACTCCCTGCGAGTTCTGATTTATCTAGCGATCAACAACCAATCTCTTAGTACCATCGGCGACATTGCTAACAGCTATGGTATTTCTAAAAACCATTTAATGAAGATTGTCCAACAGCTCAACCTTAAAGGGCATTTGATCGCTACCCGCGGCAAAAATGGTGGCTTGAAACTGAGTTGCCCGCCAAGTCAGATCAATATTGGTACGTTAGTTCGAGAATTAGAAGATAAGCGTAACTTGGTTGAATGCTTTGGTGAGGATAATCGCTGTGTCATTACACCAAATTGTCAATTGAAAACTATCTTTGCTGAAGCTCAAGAGTGTTTTTACAAAAGCTTAGACGCTTATAGCTTACAAGATCTCCTAGGCGAAGAGCACAACGACAAGCTGGGACAACTCTTGGCGGTTGAAGTTATTTAATTTTGGTTAACTCACTAGGTTTATGATGATGAAAGATTTAAATGCAAACCTCAATAGTGGCGTCTCAATGACAGCATTTTTTGAACTCGCGTTTCGACCGTTTTTCTTGTTTGCGTCACTTTTCAGTATTGCAGCGTTAGTCGGGTGGGCTGCGTTTTGGAATGGCAGCGCAACCCTGAATGTTTATGGCGGAGCAATGTGGTGGCACATTCATGAAATGTTATTTGGCTTTGCAGCCACCGTCGTGGTGGGCTTTTTACTTACGGCCGTACAAAACTGGACGGGTGTCCGCAGCATCAACGGATGCGGGTTAATGTTACTTCTGGCTATCTGGCTGTGCGCGAGAGTAGCTATGTTCTTGCCAGGAATACTAAGCCCTTGGTTGGTGGCTGGAATCGATTTGTTGTTTTTACCTATCGCTATGATTTCTCTTGCTCACAATATTGTCAGTGTGAAACTTTGGCGAAATCTATTGTTCATTCCTATTCTGCTGCTAATGACTTTTGCCAATGCCGCGATGCATTATGGTGTTCTATTTCAGCAGCCTGTCTTAATTTCGCAAGCGAGTACTGGCATGGTGCTGTTGGTGACCTTAGTAATGTGCATTATGGGTGGACGAGTCTTTCCTATGTTTACCGCTAATGGCACACAGACACCACGAACTCCTGCATTACCATGGCTTGAAAAGTTGAGCATAGTCAGCACGATTTTCGCCGTTGTGTTGAGCTTTCAGATACTTCCCGTTGCACAAGGCATCGTTGCTACCGTATTTATTATCAGTGGTTTGGCAAACTCGCTTAGGGCGGTAAGGTGGAAAATATGGGTAGCATTCAAGACACCCCTCGTGTGGACTTTACATTTAAGCTATTGGGCAATTTCGTTAGGGCTTATTTTATTTGGTGTTTCGATCATTTCGCCATTGGTCACGCAGTCACAAGCGATTCATGCACTAACCGTGGGTGGAATGGGAGTGATGATTTTATCCATGATTTCACGTGTGTCGCTAGGGCATACCGGTCGAACTATCGCGATTGGCAAATTAATGACTGCGGCGTTAATCGCCATTGTCTTTGCCTTTATTGTGCGAGTGTTTGGCGGGTACTTTACCCATAATATTGTTTATATTATCACCTTATCCAGTGCTCTGTGGATTGCCGCATACAGTTGTTTCGCTGTGCTGTACTTACCAATTCTAATAAAACCAAAAGCTTAAATACGCCAAGATAACAAGTAGGTAATTCGACCAATATTAAAGTTGTATTTAAAATGCATCTTTAATATTATGACCTTACTGAGTTACTTAAATACAACCAAAGAGAACATTATTATGAGCTGTTGTGGCGGATGTGGTGGTTCAAACCATGAAGAAAAAGCAAATGAAGCTGAACAAAAGAAACAAGCAGAGCAGCAAGAGACTAAGCAAGAAAACGCTTAATTGAAGCAGCGCTCAAGCCAAATTTAAAAATCCAGAGATTTCGATGAAGCCTCTGGATTTTTTTATTGTTATGGAGCCATAGTGAGAGTCCGAGAAAACCCTAAACTTGATTCGATTCTTCAGTTAATCCTAACCCATCCAATTAATGACTTTACCTAAATGGTATGTATAGCTCGCTAATCACATTCAATGAACGTGCGTGTAGGTAAGTGTGGTTTAACATTTGTATCGGTGGCTGAAACGCGGGGAGTATGCATTGAACTAGGGGGGAAGGACGATAGTCAAACAGCAACAGAGCAGTAACAGCGCCTTGAAGTATTCAATGTGTCGTTAGGAGCAGATTTGTTGTAGGAGCAGATACCAATCAAGTAACCAAAGAAGGTCCCTAGGGATTGTGGAAGATCAGATCTTAGGGGCGATTGGTTGTACATCAGATGCAAAAAAGCCGCTGATTTCTCAGCGGCTTTCTTTAATGTGGTGGAGGGATAGGGATTTGAACCCTAGAACCGCTATTAACGGTTGCCGGTTTTCAAGACCGGTGCTTTCGACCACTCAGCCATCCCTCCAGTGGCGTGAATAATATAAGGGGCAGAGGATCTTGTAAACCCTTAATTTCCATAATTTTGTTTTGTTGCTTGTTTTCTAATCATCCATGGCAATAAAAAAGGGAAGCCACTGGCTTCCCTTTTCTGTTTGCTGATTATTTAGTCATTTTTTGTGTAGAAACGCTGTAGCTCAGTCAGGCCTTGCATTAACACAGGTAAGCGAGGGCTGACGTTTTTCAGGCGTTTGTAATTCTGGTCGTACAATTTGTAGTTACCAAATTTATCTAACACCGTTGTTTGCTGGTCAGTAACAAGAGCAAGTTCACGAGAGTCACCCGCGAGGATCCACTTTCTCTTACGTTCATTAAATAGGCTGCGGCCACTACTGAAATCACTTGGGTTTGAAGACACGCCTAATAGTTCTTGCATCAGTGTTACTGATACGTCTAGGTGACTAGAACGGTGAGTGTATTCAGAAGCAGACTTACCAGGCCAGCTGATAAATAGAGGAACCTGCAGTTGATAGCGACTGTAGTTGGAGTTTGCACCCCAGCTGTTGGTTTTGGTTTCGTTAAACTCAGTACCGTGATTAGAAGTAATGATAACCACCGTGTTGCTGATAAGATCTAAGCGCTCTAGTTCAGCGTAGATTGTTGCTAACTGATCGTCGGCCGCCGTAGCAGATTTCTGATAGTCTGCAGCAAAGCGTTCTGCTGTGGTTAACGTTGAGTCTGACTCTGAATTTGAATCGTAGCTGGCGAAATTATCCAGTGTGGTCAGTTCAATAAAGTTAAACCAAGGGCGTTTAGCTTTTGGTGATTGAATCCAGTCAGACCAAGCTTGTATTGCACTTTGGTCATCATAAGTTGCCTGTTCTGGCATTATATTACGGCCTCGGAAGATGATATCCGAGTAAAGTGCATCGCTAAAGTTGTCGCCACTGAAAGCTGCAAACTTATAATCGTGATTATCTAAAACATCGAGTAATACTGCACTTGACCCTTGAGCTTCGATACTGCTTGCGTAGCTGCTCGGCAAACCATAGAACAAGCCGAAAATACCAAACATATCGTTACTTGAACTGTAGTGATTGGTGAAGTTGATCGACTGTTGTGCGTAGGCGTAGCTGTTTGGCATCGCCGTGGCATTAAGTGCGTCAGAGCGAAGGTTGTTCACACTCACCATCAGGATATTAAGATCATCGCTGCGGCGGTTGTACTGAATTTCTTCGAGCGGGTAGCTAACAAGGTTTACATTGCCTTTGTTCGCTTCTAAGCGCTCTAGATATTCTTCACGGTCTAACAGACCATGTTTCTCCATAAAGCTTTTCGCTGTCATTGGGTAAGACAGTGGGAAGTTCGCTTTTTGGCTCGTAATTGGGTTATAGAAGTACGCATCAGCCCACATGTAAGTCAGGTGGCTACTGATGAAACACAAGAAGAAGACGGCGGTAATTGGACGGCCGATGTGTTTATGAGAAAGTTTTCGCTGCTTACGCCAAACCCATTCAGATAGGCCAAGCTGTAATAAGAAAATAAGCGGCATAACAATGAAGAGGTGCTGCAAATCAGACGTAAATGCAGACTCCTCTCCACTGAATAAAACCTCCCACACGACAGGCGTCAGGTGGAGGTTTATATTTTGATACGTTTGAGTATCAATCAACAGGACAGTTAAACCTATGGTCGCAAAGCAAACGGCAACCAAACGTAATAACTTCCTCGACGGAAGAATAAATGTGAGCGGGAACAGCACTAATAGATAGAGCGCAAATACCAAAAAGCCGAAATGACCAACCCATGAAGCAGCCAAGTAGAATTGACCCAGCAAGGTTTCTGGCCAAGCAGATTGAGTGATATAACGAGTACCAATCAACATCGCAGCAATGATGTTGAAAAATGCAAACCAGTGACCCCAACCAACCAGTCGAGATACACGATCGCTATATGAGTTTGCGCTGTCTACCATTTATAATTCTTTTATCCGTCAATCAAATTTAGTGAGACTTTTTATCTTCAAGAGAAGAAATTAAAGCCTCGGCAAATTTTTCAGCAATTCCTTTGCGTTGTGAAGCAGCAACGTTCTGATTTAAGACATTGGTTGCGATATTTCCAGCGATCATCAGTGAAAGTTCTGGTGAAGCTTTGTGCTTAGATAGTACAGCACCTACTTCAGCTAAGATTTTTTCAACTTGATCATCTGTGTATTTAGATATAATCGGCATAAGGACTCTAATAATGATAGTAAAAGCGGCTTATGATAACCTACTATGCACGACAACTGAAACCTGAACGGTAATATTTTCACTATGAGCCTTCACCTTTCCAACGTAATTTTACACCAGCTGAGCAAGAACGATCAGGATGAGCTGATTGTTAACTATCGTGCTGAATCTCTAGAAAACGATGCTTCATCTGAAAGCCTAGTTGCTGAACTTCACCGTGTTTTTAATTCAAAAGCAGGCAAAGGGTTTGGTTCTTTCAAATCTGACAGTGAATTCCAGCAGTGGTTGCATCAACTTCGTGCTGGTGAGACAAACTTTTACGATTTTTCTCAAAAGAGTGCGCAACGTCTAAAAGACGAGCTATCAAAATACCCATTTGCCGATGAAGGCATCTTGGTAATGGCTGAATATCAGTCACTTGCAACAGATTACCTTTTCATTGGTTTGTTGCCTTCAAACCAAAGCCTAAAGGTAACGGAAGGACTTGATATTAGTGCGACTGACTACCTTGATATCTCAAAAATGGATATCGCGGCTCGCCTAGACCTTTCTACTTATGAGACTGACAAAGAGTCAAACCGTTACTTAACTTACATTAAAGGACGTGTTGGCCGTAAAGTCGCGGATTTCTTCTTAGATTTCTTACAAGCTGAAGTGGGCCTGGATGCGAAACAGCAAAACCAAGTACTGATGCAAGCGGTAGAAGATTTTGTTTCCGACTCTAAACTAGAGAAAGAAGAAGCAATCAGCTACAAAAAGCAGGTTGCGGATTACTGTAATGAACAGCTTAAAGCGGGCGATGAAGTGCAAGTTCGTGAACTTTCCGGTGAATTGCCTGCAAGCACAGATGGAACAAGCTTCTTTGACTATACTAGTGAGCAAGGCTACGAGTTAGAAGACAGCTTCCCACCAGATCGCGCAACTATGCGTAAACTAACAAAATTTGTTGGTGCTGGTGGCGGTTTGAATGTTAGTTTTGATAGTCTGCTTCTCGGTGAACGTATCTTTTACGATCCGGAGACCGACACGCTAACGATTAAAGGCACACCACCGAACTTACGTGACCAACTGACTCGTAATAAGTCATAGTCCGAAGTAAACGGATAGAAGCGGCAGCAGGATGTTGTCGCTTATTTTGTGCTTAATCTTTTAGCTACCATAATGGCTTCAAGTTAACACGCACAAGGAATATAGATGGAACAATCAGTAGCAAAGCCCAAACGTTTTAAAAAACCAGCCACCTTCTTGGTTGTGCTCTTGGCTCTGTGGCTACTTCCTTCATTGGTTCTTCTTAATCTAAGCCGTTCCTACACCAATTCTCTTGCTCAAATCGAAGAACTCGGTATTCGCGTCAACGAATTGAGGCAATCGCTTTATTTCTCTGAGCCGCTGCGAGTCTCTCGTATCAATGATCTAGCACTTGATGCTCAGTTGGTTTATTCGATCCGACTGCAGATTGAATCTGACTTCCAACACGCTTTGTTTCGTCCTGATGTCAACCAACTGCTTTACGTAGCCGATCAGTTCCTAGAAAAGTTTGATGAGTTCATCCCAATCGAAAGCCAAGTTCAAGACATTGTTGATAATATTAAGATGTTACGTGCTGATAAAGAGCTTTCCCCTAAGCTAAAACCGCTACTCAACGAATTCGGGGTTGTGGTATTTGAAGCGATGTATTCTGACAGTCAGAGCTCCTCAGCGACTTATCGTGCCTTTGATTCCATTCTGGAAAAATCTTATTCACTAAAAACCGAAGAGCAAGATGCACTCCAACAGTTACTGGCTGATGCTTCAGCATTGTTGAGTGACTATGCTCAGCTTAACTATTTGGTCGATAAAATTAAGAAAAACTCAGTGAATGAGCAGATCATTAAACTTGAAGCTGAGTTTCACGAACGTCAGTTCAACCTATTACTGGTGATGCTAGGTTTAGGCTTGGTAGCAATGAGCACTTTGGTTGTGTGGGGGCTTAGTGTGAGAAAAGCGGCTCAGCAACCCAAAGGAGAACTGGGTGTTGCCCCTGAACCAAATAAAGAAAAGGTTGTTCAGTTTTCCGATAAGGAAAATGAATTGTTTTCAGAAAGCAGCGTTGATTTTTCCTCCTCTGTCACTAAGCAATCTGAGAGTGAACCTGAGGTATCTGAAGCTGTATTGAATCAGCAACCAGAATATCAACCTCACATGGGATCTATAAGCCAATCTAATACGGTAGAAGCGCCATTAGCGGAGAGACACATTGCCAGTGTGACGGACTCTAAGCCTGCGATTGATATCGAAGAAATGTTGGAAACGCTTGATGGTGACGCTGAGTCGGTTGAATTGTTGCTTGGTGTATTTGTACAAGACCACGCTGGTGACTACGAGAAATTTAAGTCTTTGTTGACCAAAGATGAAACCTCCGCTGCTCGCATTGTGCATAGCTTAAAAGGTGTGGCTGGCAGTATCAAAGCGTCTCGATTAGCCATCATTGCAGCAAGTATTGAGATGACAATGAAGCAATCCCGGGCGATCAGTGATCATGATTTGACTGAACTAGATCAGGCGATAAAAGCCTCTGTGGATTCTGCTCATGAATATTTAGACCGTCAGCATTAACTTTTACAGGAATTTTGACAATACTCTGACGAAGCGCTCATACAATCCGCGCCCTTAGTCTTTGTCAGAGGTTTATATGTTACGAGTTTCGAGTCGAAGTTGGATAGTGTTGGTGCTTAGCATTGTGCTAAGTGGTTGTTCTCTCTTAGAAGTTAAGTTAGATAGTCAGACGACCCCTCTCACTCAACAAGAGCTTAATGCTCGCCTCATGACGCGTGAATTCGCTAAGTTGTTTTTTACACGAGTGGAAGATTCAGCGGATGTAATCGCGCAATCTTACCCAGCTGATGACACCTTACATCAATCTTATGTGTTGCTTTGGAAGATCCACGCAGAGCAGGGCTTACAGCAAGCGGCTTACCAAACCTCCCCTATGTCCGCACTAATTGATTCATGGGTGTTCACCGCGCAAATGAATCAGTTTTACGCTCAAGGCAATGGCGCTGATTTGTTCGTGACCGATGATGCTATAGAAACAGCGCGTTTTCTTGATCAAGAAGCTGAGAAGCTAGCAAAGGGCGTATTGAGCTCAACTGATTTCAAAAAGAGCAAAGCATTCGTCGCAGAGTTTGCTGCGAGCAATCCTTTTAAAGACCTTACCTTCAGAAGTACGCCTGCCTATCGAGAATGGCTAGCTTACCTTGGCAAAGACGAATCTCAAATTGTTCAGAGCCTAGGCACCATGCCTGAAGCTATGAGCGATGCATCAGATCGCTTAAGCCTAATGGCTGATCAAACGCCAAAACTGATGACGTGGAAGGCCGAGTTGGTTGCGATGAACAGTTCACTCACGGGTGAAGATTTGTCGATGACGTTGGAAAGCCTTCGTCAAACATCAGCAAGCATGCAGGATTTCATTGAGAACAACCCTGAATACATGCAAACACTGGCTTCGATTATGTCGACAGAAATGCAGCCATTGCTCAACGACCTTAGCGATAAAACCGACCAAAAGTTAGCGATGCTGAGTGATGAACGTGTGGCACTAGAAAAAATGGTGACGCGCGAGAGAGAAGCATTGGTGGAGATGATCGCGAAAGAGCGCATTGAGATAGCAGGTATTGTGACATCAGAAAGAGAACTGTTCACCAAAGATTTAGACCGTGTCTCTCAAGAGGTGGTCGTGCTTGCGATTGATAAGTTGATGGAGCTAATCAAAGGTGTAATTATCTACTTCATCTTGTTTATTTTAGTCGTGTTCTTTGCACCGTTAGGTATCGGTTATTGGTTGGGTAAACGAACCGCCAACAAATAAACAAATCAGCAGATAAGAAAAGAGCGCTCTAGGGCGCTCTTTTTGCATTTCTGCCATTAACGTTTTGGGTTACGTTCGAAAGTGTTAGCCCATGAACTTAAGCTTGTTGCTTGCTTAGCTCTGTCGCTTCTTCAGCTTCAAACGCTGGTGCTGTTGGTTCACACTTATCAACGAACCAACCCATATAAGACGTCACGATAGTTACAATGATACAGATGAAGCTTAACCACATGAACGGCGCGTAAGACAGCGTCGCAACGCCGAGAATACTCGCCATGTAGATACCGTTATCACTCCAAGGAACCATACCCGACGTTAGCGTGCCACCAAACTCAGCGTTACGAGAAAGGTTCTTACGTTTGTAGCCTAAACGGTCGTAGTTTTTCGCACAGATTTTTGGAGTAAGGATAAGCGATACATACATTGCTGAACCGAACACGTTGCCCATGAAAGCAGTACCAATTGTACTCGTTGCTAGTGAGCCAGCGCTGTTTACGCGGCGTTCAAACACCTTAGC
This sequence comes from Vibrio gigantis, assembly GCF_024347515.1. Taxonomy (NCBI): domain Bacteria; kingdom Pseudomonadati; phylum Pseudomonadota; class Gammaproteobacteria; order Vibrionales; family Vibrionaceae; genus Vibrio; species Vibrio gigantis. Next base: position 2,510,274 of record NZ_AP025492.1, on the reverse strand, counting down.
GATCGTCTCTAGTACGCCCACTTTATCCAGCAAGCCACCAAAACCTAGACCAAATACGATAACCGCAACCGAACCCAGCATTGAAGACATGCCGCCACGGTTAAGAATTGAATCAATGAATTCTACGCCAGATGAGATTGAGAACGGTGCCCAAGCTGTGTTGAATGCCGTTAGGAAGTCAATATCTTGGATCATGACTGCCCAGATAATACCCAACAGAGAACCAAAGCTGATTACCGGGAATGAAGGCATACGGAAAGCCAACAGACCAAGCACGATAAGTACCGGAACGAATGAGTAAGGCGTGATGTAGAACTGAACTTCCATCGCTTTGATGACAGAGTCTACTTGGCTCATGTCAACGTTGCCCGCGTAGTGGAAACCAAACGCAGTAAACATGATGCCCGTAATCACGTAGCTGATTAACGCAACTGGAAGCATACCTTTGATGTGTTCAACCACTTCAACACCAGACATTGAAGAAGCCAGAATCACCGAATCAGAAAGCGGAGACATCTTGTCACCGAAGTAACAACCTGATAGCACCGCACCTGCAGTAATCGGAGCTGGAACACCTAGGCCTTGGCCGATACCCATCATCGCGATACCTGCTGTACCCGCAGCGCCCCAAGAAGTACCAGTAGCCAATGCGGTTAGAGAACAGATGATCATGGTCGCTAAAAGGAAGATAGAAGGGTGGATAGCTTTCAGACCATAGTAAATGATAGTAGGTACGATCCCGCCTGAGATCCAAGTACCAACAAGAGCGCCAACGGCTAAAAGTATTAAAACCGCGCCTAAGCCATTGGATATCCCTTTGAGTGCTGCTTTTTCTAAGTCTTTGTATTGGTGTCCAAGACGAATACCAAGAACCATGATAATGAACCAGCCAATATACAAGGCAAGTTGAATTGGAAGGTCAAGCTTTGCAGTAAAGGAAAAAGCAAGGGATAGAAATAGTCCTAACGCGATGAATACCTGCAATAGGTTCGGTAGGCGAGTTTTACTCTGCTTCATAAAAGCCTCTTGTGATTTCGAGCATTTATAGTGCTTCGTTATAGTGTGTGGTGCAAAACGGACACTACAGTAATTAGTTTATTATATCGAAAAAATACACCAAAGTTGTGATATTTGACTGTTAACTCAATCAATTGTGGTTTCATAATCTAAAATTTTGTTAAATTCATGATTGTTACATGTTGAAATCTGTCGCACGTTGTTTTCGTTTTGTAAAATAAAATTCTGTTCAACCTTGGTTTGAAAGAGGGATTTACTGTTTGTGATGAGCGTCGTTTGAATCGATTTTGGCGATGTAAATGTTTGAATTTGACGATAACGGGCGCGGAATCAATGAGGTGGAGATGGAATGTCGATACAGAGATAACTACTCGATTCATTACGTTCACTTAAAAGAAACGAAAAAGTTACACTTTTTGACAAAAAGCACTTGAGTTCTGTTTCTGAAAAACTTATAGATGGGGGAGAGCGATTTTTAATTTATACATGGAGAGTGAGCGATGAGAGTAGGTCTAGTTGGTTGGCGCGGTATGGTTGGTTCTGTACTGATGCAACGTATGGTTGAAGAGAAAGACTTCGACTTGATTGAGCCTGTTTATTACAGCACATCTCAGATTGGTATTCCTGCCCCTGTTCTAGGTGGTAAAGATGCGGGTCTACTTCAAGACGCTTTTGATATTGATAGTCTAAAACAGCTTGATGCGGTTATTACTTGTCAAGGCGGCGATTACACATCAAAAGTATACCCAGCACTGCGTCAAGCTGGTTGGAAAGGTTACTGGATCGATGCAGCCTCAACTCTGCGTATGGACGCTGATTCAATCATCACTCTTGATCCTGTTAACTTGGCTCAAATCCAGCAAGGCATTCACAGCGGCACCAACACTTTCGTTGGCGGTAACTGTACTGTGAGCTTAATGCTTATGGCTCTAGGCGGTCTATACGAGAAAGGCATGGTTGAGTGGATGAGTGCCATGACTTACCAAGCGGCTTCTGGTGCGGGTGCTAAGAATATGCGTGAGCTGATTTCACAAATGGGTGTGATCAACGACAGCGTAAGTTCTGAGCTAGCGAATCCTTCAAGTTCAATTCTTGATATCGATAAGAAAGTTGCTGATACGATTCGTTCATCTTCATTTCCAACAGACCAATTCGGTGCACCGCTTGCAGGCTCACTGATTCCTTGGATTGATGTGAAGCGTGAAAACGGTCAAAGTAAAGAAGAGTGGAAAGCCGGTGTTGAAGCGAACAAGATTCTTGGCCTAGATGGTCAGCCAATCCCTATCGATGGTACTTGTGTACGTATCGGTGCAATGCGTTGTCACGCTCAAGCACTAACGATCAAGCTTAAGCAAGACGTTCCAATGGACGAAATCGAAGAGATCATCGCGACGCACAATGATTGGGTTAAAGTGATTCCTAACGATCGTGACATCACTGCGCAAGAACTGACGCCAGCTAAAGTAACAGGCACGATGTCTGTACCAGTCGGTCGTCTACGTAAGATGTCAATGGGTAATGACTTCCTAAACGCATTCACGGTTGGTGACCAACTGCTTTGGGGTGCAGCCGAGCCATTACGTCGTACTCTGCGTATTATTCTTGCTGAGAAAGCGTAACTGCCTCATTTTTGAGAATAATTAACGAAGAAGCGCCTTAGGGCGCTTTTTTTGTTTCTGATGACAGAAGCCTGACTTTAAAACCTTACATTTCGTGCGTCTTAAAGTTGGAGCTAGAAAATGAAAGCAAACCTTAAAGGTTTTACTCTTATCGAGTTGATTGTTGTTATCGTCATTATTGGTGTTTTAGCGGTTGTTGCGGCACCTAGGTTTTTAAATATACAACATGATGCCAGAGCTTCGGTGATTGAAGGGTTAGGAGCATCCGTTCATACAGCTTCCGATCTTGCATTTGAAAAAGCCGCAGTTGAAGGTATGGAAGACCAAGAATCATATTTGATTCCTGAGTATGGACGTGTGAAGTTTGGTTACCCCGCTGTTGAAAAGGGAGGAATGGAAAACTTTTTAGCGATTGATTCAGGGTTTCATGATCTGACTACAGAGTGGACATGGGCTGCGCATAATAATGGGCCGGTGAGCGACCCAGACCTATGGCTGATTACCCGATCGGAATATTTGTCGGATGTTCTTCCTAATGATTTCAATACCGCGATCGAGAAAACGCAGTGTTACGTGAAGTATACGGCTGCGATGGAAGCGAACGATGACTATAAAGTCGAAGTGTTTACGGACGGTTGTTAATTGCTGTAGTTAGATAGTTAAAAAAACAGAAAGAGCTCCTAGGAGCTCTTTTTTATGGGTATCTATTCTTTCTCTTCAGTCACGACACGTTTGTCGGGATCGGCTAATTCACTGGCACAGTGTTTACAATAGATGGCGTCAGAATCGTGGCCTGAACGGTTGCAGTTTGGGCACTTGACCAACTCTTTGTGCGAGTTCATTTCATTGCTGAGTTCTGCGGTAATAATCCCAGTCGGTACGGCTAAGATTGAGTAACCCAAGAGCATAGTTAGAGATGCGATAGCTTTACCTAATGCGGTTTGCGGCACCATATCACCGTAACCCACGGTTGTGATGGTCACGATAGCCCAATAGATGCTGTGAGGAATACTTGTGAAGCCATTGTGGGGACCTTCAATAACAAAGATCAGAGCGCCAAAGATAACGACCAAGATGCCGACGGTGCTAAAGAAAATCAGTATCTTTCGTCGTGCCATTAATAGTGAGCGTAATAGGATATTGGAATCTTGCAGATAGCGCACCAGCTTTAGGATTCGGAAAATACGCATTACACGCAGCAGTCTTACTACACCCATAAACGAAGCGCCTGGGAAGATGATCGCTAGGTAGGTCGGAAGAATCGCCAATAGGTCAACGACACCATAAAAGCTGGTGGCATAAGATTTCGGCTTAGGAGAACAATAGAGCCTTAAAAGATACTCGATAGTAAATAGGGCAGTGAAACTGTACTCGATGTAACGAAGCTGTTGTGACCATTCAGTCATAACATTAGGGATGGACTCTAGAATCAGTACCAACAGCGAAGCCAAGATTGCAACGATCAGAGAGATATCAAATGCGCGTCCAGCTGGCGTGTGAGTACCAAAGATAATGACGTACAAATGATGCTTGAGTGGCTTGCGTGACATAAGGTGAGATTCATCTTCTGTTAAATGTATTAACAGTCATTATACAAGCTTCATAATAACGAGGCGAGTGAAAGCCCAATCGCTTTACTCGCCTCATCTATATTTGAATATTTTTGCCCTTTATAGAGCTACTGAAATGCCGATAAACGTTATGCCAAACCTGGGAACAGATTACGCAGGCCATTGGCGATGAACTCGATGCCTAATGCGCCAAGAATCAAACCCATAATACGTGTAATAACGTTGATACCTGTTTGACCTAGGAAGCGAACGATAACTGGCGCTGAACGGAAAAGAAGCCAAGAGCATGTTGCAAATGCGATGATGCTAATGCCGATGCCTACCGTATCAATAGCTGCAGGGTAGCGAGACCCGTAAACAATCGTCGAGCTGATTGCACCCGGACCAGCCATTAGAGGCATAGCCAGTGGAACAACGCCGATTTGCTCTTTACTGATGTACTCAGATTTTTCCTGCTTGTTCTGCTTATCTTCACCGAGTTTACCGCTCATCATCGAAAATGCGATGCTCAATAACAGTAAACCACCTGCAACGCGGAATGAATCCAACGAGATGCTAAACATATCAAGAAGCATTTGCCCTGCAACAAGCGACACAATCAAGATAACGGCAACAGCAATGTTGGCTTGTAAGGCCGTCCTGTTTCGCTCTTCTGGTGGCATATGAGCAGTTAGAGAAACAAAAACAGGCATGATGCCGATTGGGTTTACGGCTGCAACAAGCCCAAGGAAGAATTGCATAAAGATTGCGAGTTCTAAACCTTGCATGGGAGCGATCTCCAAGTAACGTAAAGTAGGATAGTGGGTTTGATCTGACCTCTGTCAGAGTGCGTAATGTAAGGGACAAATTCAATGAGAGCGAATGAAAAAAACTAACCTGAACAGGGGGCTGTTTTTTAGAAAAACTAATTGAGTGTCATGTCTGTAATACCATTGTTACAAGGTGTTTTCTCGTGTTTCGTGTTGTAACTTAATTTGAACGTAATGTTACCTCACGCACGCTTTTAATAAAAATTATGACAGTTTCTAGCTCGTTGCAACGGTATGGATATACTCTCAGTAGCACAGTTTTAGCCGTATACATGTAAGTGAACTGATTAAAAATGAAACTTTTTTACAGTTTATGACACGAAGTAGAAAATAATTATCTAATTGCTTGTTTTTTGCTCGATAGTAAAGTGTGATTTAAATCCATATAAATCATTAGCTTATGGTTATTTTTGCGATTGCCTTACCACTAATTGGGTAATTCTTTTTGGGTAACTGATCTGGGTCAATTTTTTTCACACACTGAAATAATATACTCAGCCCTGAAAGCAATTTACTAAGAACGCTGTTTTAAAGGGTTTAAGGCAAGCAGCGAATTTAATAAAAAGTTTTTAATATTTATTATTTTAGGAGATCCACCATGCCTGTAACTAACTTAGCGGAACTTGATGCTCTAGTAGCTCGCGTTAAAGCAGCACAAGAAGAGTTTGCAACATTCTCTCAAGAGAAAGTTGATGCTATCTTCCGCGCAGCTTCTCTTGCAGCGAACCACGCTCGTATCCCACTAGCACAACAAGCAGTTGCTGAATCTGGAATGGGTATTGTTGAAGATAAAGTTATCAAGAACCACTTTGCTTCTGAATTTATCTACAACAAATACAAAGACGAAAAAACATGTGGCATCTTAGAAGAAGATGACAACCTAGGCACAATGACTATCGCTGAGCCTGTAGGTATCATCTGTGGTATCGTTCCAACAACGAACCCAACTTCTACAGCAATCTTCAAATCTCTAATCTCTCTTAAAACACGTAACGGCATCATCTTCTCGCCACACCCACGTGCAAAGAACTCTACTAACGACGCAGCGAAGCTGGTTTTAGACGCAGCGGTAGCAGCGGGTGCTCCAAAAGACATCATCGGTTGGATCGACCAACCATCTGTAGAGCTTTCTAACGCGCTTATGAAGCACGACGGTATCGCACTTATCCTTGCTACTGGTGGTCCAGGCATGGTTAAAGCAGCATACTCTTCTGGTAAGCCTGCTATCGGTGTTGGTGCTGGTAACGTTCCTGTAGTTATCGATGAAACAGCAGACATCAAACGTGCTGTAGCATCTATCCTAATGTCTAAAACATTCGATAACGGCGTTGTATGTGCTTCTGAGCAAGCTGCAATCGTTGTTAGCGATGTATATGAAGAAGTTAAAGAGCGTTTCGCTTCTCACAAAGCTCACGTTCTATCTAAAGCTGACGCTGATAAAGTACGTAAAGTGCTGCTTATCGATGGCAACTTAAACGCTAAAATCGTAGGTCAACCTGCTCCAGCAATCGCTGAAATGGCGGGTGTTAAAGTTCCTGCTGATACAAAAGTACTTGTAGGTGAAGGTCTTGGTAAAGTTTCTTACGATGACGAATTCGCTCACGAGAAACTATCTCCAACTCTAGGTCTATTCCGCGCAGACGATTTCGAAGACGCTGTTGCTCAAGCGGTAACTATGGTTGAAATCGGTGGTATCGGTCACACATCTGGTCTTTACACGAACCAAGATACTAACGCAGACCGCATCCGTTACTTCGGTGACAAGATGAAGACTGCTCGTATCCTAATCAACATCCCGACTACTCACGGTGGTATCGGTGACCTGTACAACTTCAACGTTGCACCTTCTCTAACTCTAGGTTGTGGTTCATGGGGTGGTAACTCTATCTCTGAGAACGTAGGTCCTAAGCACCTTATCAACAAGAAAACTGTAGCGAAGCGAGCTGAAAACATGTTGTGGCACAAACTACCTAAGTCTATCTACTTCCGTCGTGGTAGCCTTCCAATCGCAATGAGCGACCTAGAAGGTAAGAAACGCGCATTCCTAGTAACTGACCGTTTCCTATTCAACAACGGTTACGCTGATGACGTAGTTAGCCTGCTTAAAGCACAAGGCATCGAAGTTCAAACTTTCTTCGACGTAGAAGCGGATCCAACGCTATCTGTTGTTGAGAAAGGCGCTGAAGCAATGAAGAGCTTCCAACCTGACGTAATCCTTGCTCTAGGTGGCGGTTCTCCAATGGATGCTGCTAAGATCATGTGGGTTATGTACGAGCACCCAGAAACTCACTTCGAAGAACTAGCAATGCGCTTTATGGATATCCGTAAACGTATCTACAAGTTCCCTAAAATGGGTCAAAAAGCTGAGCTTGTATGTATCACTACAACTTCAGGTACTGGTTCAGAGGTTACTCCATTCGCTGTTGTTACAGACGACAAGACTGGTGCTAAGTACCCACTAGCTGACTACGAAATCACGCCAAACATGGCTATCGTTGATGCGAACCTAGTAATGAACATGCCTAAGTCTCTAACAGCGTTCGGTGGTTACGATGCAGTAACTCACGCTCTTGAAGCTTACGTATCTGTTCTAGCGAACGAATACTCAGACGGTCAAGCTCTTCAAGCTCTTAAGATGCTTAAAGAATACCTACCATCAAGCTACAAAAATGGTGCGGCTGACCCAATCGCTCGTGAGAAAGTGCACAACGCAGCAACTATCGCTGGTGTAGCATTTGCGAACGCATTCCTAGGTGTGTGTCACTCAATGGCTCACAAAATTGGTGCTGAGTTCCACCTACCACACGGTCTTGCTAACGCGCTACTTATCTCAAACGTTGTACGTTACAACGCGAACGATAACCCAACTAAGCAGACTGCATTCTCTCAGTACGACCGTCCACAAGCACGCCGTCGTTACGCTGAAGTTGCTGACCACCTAGGCCTAAGCCAAGCTGGTGACCGTACTGCTCAGAAGATTGAACGTCTACTGACTTGGTTAGAAGAGCTTAAGAAAGACCTAGACATCCCACTATCTATCCAAGCTGCGGGTGTTAACGAGTCTGACTTCATCGCTAAACTAGACGAGCTAGCTGTTGAAGCATTCGATGACCAGTGTACAGGTGCTAACCCACGTTACCCTCTAATCACTGAGCTAAAAGAAGTTCTAACAACTTCTTACTTCGGCCAACCATACGTTGAAGGCGAAACTTTCGAAGGTACCACAGTTATCCTAAAGAAAGCAGACCAAAAGCCGGCTGAAGTGAAAGCAGAAGCAGCGCCAAAAGCTAAAAAAGAAAAAGCTAACGCATAATAAGTAAGCATTAGTTTTGAGATAAGTTTTCGCTAGCACGATACTTATCTATCGGGAAAAGATAAAAGCCCCAGTCGAGAGATTGGGGCTTTTTTTATGTTTGCTGGCTATTCTACAGACTTTGAAAGGCTCAACTTATACGACTTAATTCTAAATGAATTGCGTGTATTTACTTGGAGTAGAGGAGGGCTAAACCTCAGCAGCTACAACCCGTCCACTAAAGTAATCATTAGAGACAATGTATTCCGTTGTTCTGGTCAGTTCATCTTGCAGTTGCGCCCAGTGACATCGGTTGAGCTTGCCATCGGAATTATGTACTGCGGGTACTACGCCACCGACTCGAATACCAAATGGAGTGAGTTCTTTCGCCCAACTATGGGTAAAGCCGGTGATCATTGAGTTCGCGCTCTCTAAGCCGGATACATCATGAAAGTCATCGTGGGATATCACATTTACAATCACGCCTTCCTTATCTTCCTCTCTCAATCTCTCTGCGCTGATTTGTCCAAATGCGAAAAGGGTCGATGCCATCGATGAGAGATCATCAATAAAGCTACTCACAGGCTGATCGCCAATTAGGCTGGGCATCGGGGAGCTTATCCAGTTATTGACTAGCACATCCGGTGTGGTGTTGAAGGTGGTTTGAATAAAATCGTATACGCTGAGAATCGCTTGGCTGTCATTGCCAGTGAGTGTGTAGTGGTAAACCGAGTCAGAAAAGCGGGCACATTGTAGATACGTCGCTTGAAGCGCTTCCGTGTCTTTATCGCAAAGGATGACTGTGGCTCCAAGGTTAACAAAGTGGTTCGCAATTGTCCCTCCTAGTCGCGAGCCGGCAGATGTCACCAATATGATTGAGCTTTTTATTTCCATCCCAGTACCTAAACAAATCATCCGTGTCGGATAAGAATGGGTTAAATTTCATACAATGGGTGTGAATTGGTTCAAACTAAGGTGCGCCAATTAATAAGTTTTTATGAACTTAGTGGCAGGTCACATTTTGTAGTAACTTCAAGCGGTAATCGACAATGGGAGTTTTGAGCATGCCCAAGGCTGGTGGTTCATATCACTAATGTGAATCATTTAAAGGCATGAATTGAACAAAGTGGATAGAGGGACAGTAATACAGCTAAAAAGAGAGGCTGAAGTTATACCTGAGCCAGAATTTGATACTGACGCTGAGCAGTAGATAACTCATTGTAAAGCGTCGCTGACGGAAGGTCTGGATGGTTTTTGTTGGCTAGCTTACGACGATCGTGACCGGAAAGGTTTTGGTAAACCTCTTCGGGTAAGTCAGCCGTATCTTCTGGCATGAAGGCAAGCGCTTCAGGTTTCAAGTAATGACTAAGTTTGGCACTGGCAAGGCTAGCCTGATGAAAATGATTAGATTGCTGAGCTGAAATCTCATACGACGATTGGTCTGAGCGTAGTTGCTGCGGTTTTGCTACGCCGAATTGCCTGCGTAGGCGATCTTCATTTGTCTCTGTGACTTTTATCGTGTCGATGGGCGTACAATCGCGAACATCATTAGAAAACATAGATAACAGCAACGCGAAATCTGCACGGCGACCTTGTTCAACCGCTTGGCTGATCCCGATGCCGAACTTCAGTTCGTTGATGATTCCTGCTTTGTCTAAAGTATGTATCTGCATGACGCCTCTCATTTGATACACCTTTAACGGCATGAGGTCGGCAAACTTTAGTGTTTAGTTACAGGCGAATAGATAATTTCTGCAGGATGGTTTAGAAAAGTAAGAATAGGTTACAGTTGGCTAGATGGGCTAATTCGTCCCGTAATATTCGCATTGACTAAAATGTGGCAGATGCAAAAAAGCTCACGCCGAGGCATGAGCTTTCAATAGGTAACTCGCTATAAAATAGCGCAGCGTAAGTAATAATTACTTCGCTAGGTTCTCTTCTACGAAAGACCAGTTTACTAGGTTCCAGAATGCAGCCATGTAGTCAGGGCGAACATTGCGGAAATCGATGTAGTAAGCGTGTTCCCATAGGTCAACAGTTAGAAGTGGAGTAACACCTTCTTCTGTTAGTGGAGTCGCAGCGTTAGAAGTGTTAACGATGTCTAGAGAACCGTCAGCTTTCTTAACTAACCAAGTCCAAGAAGAACCGAAGTTGTTGATTGCTGAATCAGTGAATTTCGCTTTGAACTCTTCGAAAGAACCGAATGCAGCGTTGATAGCTTCTGCAACAGCGCCAGTTGGTTCGCCGCCTGCTTTAGGAGCAAGACAGTGCCAGTAGAACGTGTGGTTCCAGATTTGAGCAGCGTTATTGAAAACACCACCAGTAGAAGTCTTAACGATCTCTTCTAGTGTTTTGCCTTCAAACTCAGTACCTGGGATAAGACCGTTTAGCTTAACAACGTAAGTGTTGTGGTGCTTACCGTGGTGGAAATCTAGCGTTTCTGCTGAGATGTGTGGTTCTAGCGCGTCTTTCGCGTAAGGAAGAGCCGGTAGTTCAAATGCCATTGCTCAATTCTCCATTGATATGAAAGAGTTAACTCTTTCGATTGCTTCCAGTGATATTATTATTCATGGCTCGCTATACTGCCAACCATGGTCAATTTGCTGACTTGCGATATAGTTTAGCAAGTTTTTACTTTATTAAAAGCTTATTTCATCACTTTTGTGTGAATTGTTAGCTTAGTCTATTAACCTCTTTTTTTGTATGGTTTTTATTCTTTTAGTTTGGGGTAGAATAAAGGCAATAAAAGCCGTAATCCATTAACGAGGAAGCAATGGAAACTATCGATAAAATCAAACAGCAAATTGAAGAAAACACTATTCTACTGTACATGAAAGGTTCTCCTAAGCTACCTAGCTGTGGTTTCTCTTCTCAAGCGTCTCAAGCTCTAATGGCATGTGGCGAAAAATTTGCTTACGTAGATATCCTACAAAACCCTGATATTCGTGCAGAGCTTCCTGCTTACGCACAGTGGCCAACTTTCCCACAACTTTGGGTTGAAGGTGAGCTAATCGGTGGTTGTGACATCATTCTTGAGATGTTCCAAAAAGGCGAACTTCAGCCAATCATCAAAGAAGCGGCTGCTAAAGTTGCTGGTGATGACGCTGAGTAAGCTCTAGCCTTTGTGCTGAATAGTTAAAATGAGGGGCCTTAATCAGGCTCCTTTTTTGTTGGAATTGATAGAAGAGTCGACTCGATAAGGAACGAACAATGAACGTAAAACTTCATTATGTGCATGATCCAATGTGCAGCTGGTGTTGGGGTTACAAGCCAACACTTGAGTTATTGAAACAGCAATTACCCGCGAGCATTGAGTTTAATTACGTAGTTGGCGGTTTGGCGCCGGATTCTGATGAGCCAATGTCAGAAGAGATGAAAGGCAAGCTGCAAGCGATTTGGAAGCAGATTGAAGCTAAACTGGGTACCGAGTTTAATCATGAGTTTTGGACTGAGTGTCAACCTGTTCGCAGCACTTACCCTGCGTGCCGTGCTGTGATCGCCGCAGGTTTTCAAGATCACTACGAAGCGATGCTTGAAGCGATTCAACACGCGTACTACCTTCGCGCGATGTTGCCACACAGCCAGGAAACGCATCTGCAGTTGGCTGAAGAGCTAGGCATGAATGTACAACAGTTTGAAAATGACCTTTCTAGTAAGTTATTGGAAAGTGAGTTAGATGACCAGTTAGGCTTTAAAGAAGCGATGGGGGTGTTTTCTTACCCGACCTTAATGCTTGAAGTAAATGGTATTTTTAGTGAAGTTGAATTGGATTACCATTCAACTGAAGCGACGCTTAAGTCTATTCGCGAAATTCTAGTGAATAACGCTCCCGCTGCATAATCCAGCGAGAGCTGTCTGTATTGACGCATGACCTCTAAGGCTTACTCATAAGAGTAAGCCTTTTCTTTTGTCTGACGTAGCTGGTTTATCTCATCTTCAAACCGTTCGAATGTAGCCACCACTTCTTCGATTGAAGCTTCAATTTCTGATTCGACTTGATCTAAATCCGTGGCTTCGGTTAATAGATCGTTTGCGTGTGCCTCAATGTTTGCGAGCGGCGAAGCAATCGTGTCACACGCCACCATTTTTGCTGCGCCTTTAAGTCGGTGTGCCGTGGTTTTAAGTTCTCGGTATTCCTTGTTAGCCCACAGCTCGTTTATCCGTTTATTATCTTCCATGAAGCTTATGGCAAACTCATCAAGTAAGGTCATTACTACATCGTGATCTTCGAAGAGATCATAGAGTGCGGCATAGTCGATTACTTGATTGTTTGTATTATTGAAGGAGTCTTGATTGATTGCAGGAACGAGATCTTCGCTTCGTGCTCGGCTCTGATTATCCTCAAAGCTCTGTTCTATATCTTGGAACAGCATCGAAAATTCATTGGCTTCTTCGTCTTGAGGTGAGGAGTTTGATGAAGCTCTTACCTCCTGATTCTGTGTATTTAATTCCTCTACATCGTAAACATCAGTTTCATGAACTGGGCTGGAATCGTCGATTGCGGGTAACCATTTCTCAATGGTTAATCTCATCTGCTTAATAGAGACGGGTTTAACCAAGAAGTCATCCATGCCGTGTGCGTAGCAGTTGGCGTCTTCACCTTGAACGGCATTTGCTGTCAACGCGACGATTGGAAGTCTTTGAGTTTCTTGGTTAAGTTCCACTTTGCGTTGCTCTATTTGACGAATGCTTGATGCAAGTGTGTATCCGTCCATTTCGGGCATGTGGCAATCGGTTAGTAATAGGCCATAGTGTTTATCTTTTAAGGCGTTCAGAGCCAACACTCCGTTATCAACGATGTCGGCGTGAACACCAATATTTTCAAGTTGCTTAGCGATGACTTGTTGGTTGATGGGATGATCTTCAGCGACCAGAATCAGCTTGCCGTTGATTTCAGCCTGCTCGCGAGTCTCTGTGGTGATCGGTGTTTTAGTTTCGTTGTCTAATGGCGAGATTAGATTGTCGTGACTGACGGGCTTCGTTAGAACGTGAACTAAGTTATCGGGCAGCAATGGGTTGACCGACAAACACCAAGAGTTGCCTAACGGCTCAGGCGAGAGCATTGGGTTTTGGTTGATCACGGTGAATCGTGTTGAACTCGTATGTTGTTGAATCCATGCATCGGTAATCGCAAGCTGTTGCCATACAGACATCGCCACAAAGATGTGTTTTGGCTGGTATTTGACGACCATCTCTTTGAGTAGGTGCTTTTGATTAATATGCAGAACCTTTGGTTTAAGGCCGAAGTGTATTAGATATCGACACAACTCCTCTTGTTGAAGAACGAAACCAACGACATATACCTCGTGTGAGTGATTGCTAACATCAAGTTCAGAATTAGCCTCTGACTCGCTTGATACTGTGTGGGGAAGGGCTAAAGCGTTGCCAGTCGTATTTTCAGAATGACAGGTTGGCAGAATAACCGTAACGGTAAATTGGCTGCCTTTTCCTTCTTCACTCGACAACTCTATGGTGCCGTCCATCTGTTCAATCAACTTCAAAGCGATAGACAGTCCAAGCCCTGTGCCACCGAAACGGCGGCTGGTGGTCTTGTCAGCTTGTTCAAAAGGCTGAAATAAGCTTTGTTGTCTGCCTTTCGGGATACCAATACCCGTGTCTGAGACGGTGAGGCTAATTGTTTGTTGATGTTCGTTTTTCTTAATGACGTCGACATGTAACGAAATAGTGCCATGTTCGGTGAACTTAATCGCATTATTGAGGAAGTTGTTCAGAATTTGGTGGAGTCGTATGTCGTCTGCAAGCAACCATTTAGCAAGGTTCGGATCTTGCCAATAGTGAAAGGCTAAGCCTTTTTGCTGCGCATGAATGGACTGTGGCTGCACGATGCGCGCTAATACTTTGCCAAGCTCAATTTCAGTCGGGTTGAGCTCTAATTTCCCTGCTTCAATTTTGGAGTAATCGAGTACGTCGTTAACGATGTGCAGTAAGTTACGAGCCGACTGATTCAATCCTCCGTGTAAGTTGAGCAACTCTTCACTCAATTGATGCTCTTGCATTAATTCCAGTAACCCTAAGATCCCGCTTATTGGGGTGCGAACCTCATGGCTGATAGTCGCTAGGAACTGCGACTTAGCGGCGGTGGCAGTTTCTGCTTTCTGGCGAGCATTGTCTAAAGCCTGTTGCTGTTTTTTCAATAGGGTGATGTCTGTAATCACCGTGTTCCATTCGATAGCCTTGCTGTTCGATACTTGGCTATTAAATTTCACCCATTTCACTTCACCAGATTCTAACTGCACTTGCTGCTCGCTTTCCCAATGCCCGGTTTTAATGGCATCGAGCATACTGGTTTCAAACTGGGGTAAGTCATCCTTCGAGATAAGTTCGAAAAGATGTTGAGGATGCTCTTTTACGTTATCCACCGATAAACCGAACATATCGGTTACACCAGCACTGACGAAGCTAAACTGAATATTCAAAGGCTGTTGAGGGTGTGTTTGAATATGTTTAAGTACTACCCCATCAATGTTGTCGGCCAATGTTTGCAAATGAGCTTCTGCGGCTTTGGCGCGTTGTTCTGCGACTTTTCGCTGCTCGATTTCCGCTGCCATTTTACGGTTCCAGAATACGATCACGAAAATAACCACAAAGATCCCAAGCCCGATGGTCACCGACCATTTAGCGACTTCACGTGGCGACAAACCCTCTTGGTATTCATAGGTCAGCCATTTGTTCTCCAAGCGCTCAAGTTCATTGGCAGGCAATGCTCCAATGGCTTTGTTGAGAATGCTCAACAGCATGGGGTGGCGGAAGTTGACTGCGAGAGCCAAAGGAGCGCTGTTTTGCTCATTAATGGTGCCTGTGATTTTGAATTGCCCTACATAGTCTTGATGCAATAAAGGGGCTGCATGATGAAGTGAAGCGAGCGCGAAACTGATTTCGTCTTTCTGTAATGCTTGGAAAGCGCTAACTTGATTGATGTAAGGAATGGTTTGGCAAGTCAGGCAGAGAGAAGGTAGAACCGTTGTGCCTCCAGAACCTTCAATCACACCAATCACTTCGGTGCCACTTGGTGCAAAGTTGCCTAATCGATCAGAGCGACTCAATAACACCCAAGGTTCAAAACTGTAAGCTTGAGTGAAGTCCATGTATCGCGCTTTATCTCTGGTTGGCGTGATGCTGGTTAGCACCATTGTCTCGCCATTATTGAACGCGACTTCTGCCGCTTCTGGGGTTAGGTAAGTGGTACTTTCAAATGACACACCAAGCACATTACTTATTAGATTTAAGACGTCAGCAGATAAGCCTGAGTGTTGCTGTTGCTCATTGGTAAAGTCGTAAGGGGACCAATTGGCGTGTGTGCCTACAGGGATGGAAGGGTTGTTATCAAGCCAGTTTTTTTCGTCTTGAGTTAAGTTCAATGTTCCATAATCCAGCAACATAGAGTGTTGAGAGGGAGCAAGCCATTGGTTGTAAATCGATTGCAGTGAACTCTCCTTGATGTCCTCTAAAGCGAAATTGATTCGGCTGAGTAGTTTGTGCTTTCCTTTTTTGACCGCGAAGTGCAAGTGATCGGCTGGCAAGTCAGGAAGGACTGATAGTGTGAGTGAGTCTTTAGGTTGCTCTCGCAGTAACGCAGAAAGCGCAAGTGCATCACCAATATAAGCGTCAACACGATTCTCTTGAATCGCCGTGAAGGCCGCTTGTGTGCTGTCTAAGGTGGTGATTCGACTCTCTGGAAGCAAACTTGGAAGGAGATCATTGAGCGCAAACCCTTTCTCTAGCGCTAAATTTGCGGTTGCCAGCTCACTCAAGTCGTTTATTTTCAGATTTTGAGTAATGACCGCTCGTCGAATCGAGAACATCGGTTCACTGAAGGTCATGTATTCTTGGCGCTCTTTGGTCGAGGAAACACCGACCAACAAATCTAATTCTCCCTTTTCAAATGCACTGAGTACGCCGCTAAATGTTGGGTACAGCTCAATTTTATATTTGAAGCCTGCGCTTGCCGATACCTCATCTAACATACTGATGAGTAGTCCTTCAGCGACAATGTTCCCAGAGGGAGTTTGATGTTGGTAGCTATAAGGAACCATATTGTAAGACGGCAGGCCTACACGCAATACAATTTGGTTATTCGTCGAGTTTTCTAGAGGTGTGCTTTTAGCAAAGCTGTGCAGTGGCCACATAAATACCGTAAGGCAACTCAATAGAAAGGCGACACACCACGTTTTCGTTTTTGAAGCATTGTTTTGCATAAAGACATCCTGTCGTTTACGTACTCATTTGGGTTTGACGGCGTGCTCAACTAACTGCGGCCAAAGGCGATTTGGTTAGTGTGGGTAATGCAAAATTGTCTGCTTGCTGTAAAGCCATACGCTGTAAAAGGGCGAGGCTGGTGTGGTCTGCTTTTAGGTGGGTCTCAATTTGGCGCTTTATTTGATCGACTTTATCTTGTAAACCCAAGGCTTGATAGCACAGTGCCAACAAGAAGAAGGCTTCGACATCGTTGTCTGAGTATTCGTTCATTGAAATGCTCTCAATGCGCTCTTTTGCCACTTCATGCTGCTCGAGTTGAATCAGTTGCAAGGTACGACAAAGCTTCAACAACGGCTTACTGAGTGCGTATGACTTTTCCGAATGAGATAGCCTTTGCCATGCACCTTCAGGTTTCCAAAGTGCTAGTTCTTTTTGAGTGAGGGTTAAACTGTCGGCCCATAAGATCAGTGCTCGCTTACCTGCAGAGTCCCAGATCGAGTGGGGAATGAGTTGAGCAAGTGATTTGAGGTGTACGGTTGCTTGGTCGACGTTTTTATCTAACAGCTGTAGCCAAACCATGGTGTTGGTTAGCTCAATATTACTGCCGTTCACGGTGAGCACTTGGTCGATTAGCTCGTTAGCAGATTCGAAGTCACTGGTATTGAGGCAGATCTTGACCTTAAGCTGTTGCAATTTGATATTGCGAGGGTTGTTTTCTATTAACCCGTCGACCTGACTTAGCGCGTTGTGATAATTCTGTTTAGCGATATGGACTTCAACCAACTTAACCTTGGCAGGCAAGTAATCATGGAGCTGCAACAACCCATTCAACATGGCTTGTGCTTCATCGAGATGTTGATTCTTAATCAGAATGTTCGCCATGTAGATAATGGCATCTTTTAATGTGGATGGGTCAGGGGCTTTTCCAAAGAGTGGCTTTACCGCGTTAAGCCCATTCTTAAGATAGGCTTGCTCTAATGTCGAAAAGTATTGCTGTCGACACAGGGCCGATGTCACTCGTTTTATGATGTCATCGGCTCTTATGGGCTTGATCAGGTAGCCATCAGGTTCGAAGTGAGCATAACCAAAGAAGATGTCTTGGCTATCATTACCCGTCACTATAAACACAAGGGTTTGTGGCCTAATTAATTCTTTTTGCTGCAAAAACTCAAGCAGTTGTAAGCCATTACTACCTGAGCCTAAATCATGGTCAATCAGTAAGATATCGAATCGATGTGCGCGGCAAGCCTCAATCGCATTTTGGGCATTGGAGGCGCTGATTACATTGTTGTTCGGAACACCTAGTTTGATAAGCAGTGCGCGTGTCGCACTTTGAATGACGCTGCTGTCATCAATGATGAGGTAGCGAGATCGGGCGAGTATATCCATATAGTAGCCTTCTGACGTATTGAGCCTCGCCGCTTTATTATACCAATCGTAGTAAATAACTAATCATCCTAGCTGGTTAAAACGCTCGATAACTTCGTTAGAATTTTTGATTGTAGAATAACTACTTACCAAAAAATCTGCCTTGTTCTCGAACCTTTTTCCTGCGCTATTTCTGATCATTTACTTACTGTGATTGGTATTCTCTATGAATTAGCGGCTTATTTATTAAACACTTAAGTGTAGAGGTTAATTTAATGAATAGCCACAAGTTGCATATCAATGCGCACGGGATAATGTATAGAAAGTGACGTTGGTTCAGAAGGTTAGCGTGTTTCTAGAGTTAGAAATAAAAGGGGAAAGAGTCTAGGGTCTGTTGACCTTTCGCGGTTAAATTTTGTTCGAGATAGAATCGTTTTAGGCGCGGCAAGGAGTATGTAGCCTAGTTACTCTAAGTAAATACTTCTTAACAAAGCATAAAACGATTCTAGCCGCACCCTTCGGGCAGCCTTTGTGGTTCATTTCTACTGCGTTATCGGCTTCTCATGTAGGCTAGCTACACTTCAAAGCCTCTGCCTTGTAGAAACTTCCCACAAAACGCTGCAAAAATCAGCTCGAAAGGTCAACAGACCCAATATACAAAAAAGACCGCACGAGGCGGTCTTTATAAAAGTGAGCGTAGGACTCTTTAACTACAGAACCATCGCTGCAATCCAACCGAATACGATCAGTGGGATGTTGTAGTGCAGGAACGTCGGTACTACGGTTTCCCATACGTGCTCGTGTTGCCCATCAGCATTAAGACCCGATGTTGGACCTAACGTTGAGTCAGAAGCTGGAGAGCCCGCATCACCAAGTGCTGCAGCGGTACCTACTAGAGCGATTGTTGCCATTGGTGAGAAACCAAATGCTGCTGCTAGTGGAACGTAGATAGTAGCAAGGATTGGAATCGTAGAGAACGAAGAGCCGATACCCATTGTTACCAATAGACCAACGATGAGCATAAGCAGTGCTGCTAGAGGTTTATTGTCACCGATGCTTGTTGAAAGCGCTTCAACTAGAGACTCAACGCCACCTGTTTGCTTCATTACCGCTGCAAAACCTGCCGCTGCAATCATGATGAAACCGATCATTGCCATCATGTGAACGCCCTTAGTGAAGACATCTTGTGTCTCTTTCCAAGCGATTACGCCACCGAAGGTGAATACCATGAAACCAGCAAGTGCACCGATGATCATAGACCCCGTCGATAGTTGAACCGTTAGTGCTGCAACGATACCCGCTGCTGCTACTAGGATGTGCTTCTTGTTGATCTCTTTTGTCTCAGTTGAAACAATCGTGTGAGACGTTTCTTTGTATTGACGAGGCTTACGGTAAGTGAAGAACACTGCCGTTAGAAGGCCGAAGATCATACCCGCAGCTGGTAACAACATCGCCATTGGTACTTGGCTTGCTACTACGTTTTCAAGACCGTTGTCGTGAAGGTTTTTAAGCAGGATGTTGTTTAGGAAGATGCCACCAAAACCAATAGGTAAAACCATGTAAGGCGTAATCAGACCAAAAGTCAGCACACACGCAACCAGACGACGGTCTAGGTTCATTTTTGCAAATACGCCTAATAGGGGTGGAATTAAGATTGGGATGAAGGCGATATGTACCGGAATCACGTTTTGCGAAGACATGGTCACTAAGATCAAAGAAGCAAGGATGCCGTATTTAAGACCGGTCGATGCTGCACTGTTCTCTTTACCGTGAATGCGTTTGATAACGCTTTGAGCAAGTAGGTCTGTGATACCAGAACGAGAGATAGCAACAGCGAATGTACCAAGCATGGCATAGCTAAGTGCAATCGTTGCACCGCCGCCTAATCCACTTTCGAAAGCCGCGACTGCGTCGTTCAAGCTCATACCAGAGGCTACGCCACCGATAATTGCACTGAACGTCAGAGCAACGACTACGTTTACACGCATCAAAGCTAAAACAAGCATGATGCAAACTGAAATTACAACAGGATTCATATTATTCTCGGGATGTTGTGTTTTTTATGAAGGCAATACGAAAAAACGTTTACCGACTCTATTTTTTATTCTTCGTCAACAAGAGGCCAACCACCAAGGGCTTTCCATTTGTTTACTATGCCGCAAAATAACTCTGTGGTTTTTTGCGTATCATACAAAGCAGAGTGTGCTTCTTTGTTGTCAAATTCCATCCCTGCAGTGCGGCAAGCTTTAGCCAAAACGGTTTGACCGTAGGCAAGACCACTAAGAGCTGCAGTGTCAAAAGTTGCAAATGGATGAAACGGGACGCGTTTAAGCTTACAACGCTCACTTGCCGCATTAACGAAGTTCAAATCGAATGTAGCATTGTGAGCGACCATGATTGCACGACTGCAATCTGAAGCTTTTTGTTCTTTTCTCACTAGCTTGTAGATTTCTTTAAGGGCTTCTTGTTCCGACACAGCACCACGTAATGGGCTAAATGGGTCTTTAATTCCGTTAAAGTCTAATGCTGCCTGCTCTATATTTGCGCCTTCAAAAGGCTCAATGTGAAAATGAAGCGTTGATGCTGGGTGCAGATCTCCGTTCTCATCCATTTTTAATGTAATGGCACAGATTTCTAATAATGCATCGGTTTCAGCGTTAAACCCTGCGGTTTCCACGTCGATGACCACTGGAAAATAGCCGCGAAAGCGTTTTTTTAGGGTCAGAGCTTCGTTTTCTACAGTCATGTTAGCCCAAATAAGTGTGATTAAGGCTGCATTATTGCAGATAATAGCAGTGATAAAAACTAGGGAAGGGCAATAAATCATAAATTAGCCAACCCATTGCGGCTTGATAATTGCATATTTAAACGCGAGAGAAAAATGCGGCAATTGGCTGCATTGTTAAACGAATTGCTTAAGAGATACTCCACTTTATGAAGAAACAACTCATAACAGGTTCAATGCTATTTTCGCTTCTTATGTCGTCATCGGTAATGGCACAAGAAAAGCGTTATGGAGCATCTCCTCAACAGTCGACGTGGGAGATGGTGGCTAACACGCCACTAGAATGTCGCTTAGTTCATCCAATCCCAAATTTTGGTGACGCTGAGTTTTCATCTCGTGCGAGTAAAAAAATCATTTTGGACTTTGAGCTTAAAATGCGCCGCCCAATGGGTGCGACTCGCAATGTCAGCTTGATTTCCATGCCACCACCTTGGCGTCCCGGCGAAAGTGCCGACCGCATGACAACCATTAAGTTCTTCCAACAATTTGATGGTTACGTGGGCGGACAAACCGCTTGGGGCATTTTGAGTGAACTGGAGAAAGGGCGCTACCCGACATTCAGTTACCAAGAGTGGCAAAGCCGAGATCAGCGTATCGAAGTGTCGTTATCGTCGGTGTTGTTCCAAGAAAAATACAATGTCTTCAGTGATTGTGTTGCTAACTTATTGCCTTACAGCTTTGAAGATATCTCTTTTACTATCTTGCATTACGACCGTAACAGCGATCAGCTGAATAAATCGTCGCGTAAAAGGCTGAGCCAGATTGCCGATTATGTTCGCTACAACCAAGATATTGATCTTGTGCTGGTGGCAACGTACACCGACTCTGTCGACAGCAAAGGCATTAGCCAAAACCTATCAGAGCGCAGAGCTGAATCGTTAAGGGAGTACTTTAAATCTCTAGGTTTGCCAGAAGACCGTATTCAAGTGCAAGGTTATGGCAAGCGTCGTCCAATTGCCGATAACAACTCCCCGATTGGTAAAGACAAGAACCGACGCGTTGTTATCTCATTAGGTAGAACGCAGGTTTAACTCCAATAAAATCTAAAGCTCAAATTAAAAAGCCCGTCGTCATGACGGGCTTTTTGTATCTGAATTAACAAACTAAACAATGCGTCTGTGAAAGGAGCTTTCCTAGTTAAGACGGAAACGAGCAATCATTTCACAGTTGGTCGCGGTATCGATCTTTTCCACCATAGAAGCAATTTTAGGGTTGGGATGGCGTTTCATGAAATCGATAAGCGCTTTCTTACAACAACCAATAGAGTCGATAAAGCTTGAACACTGCGTATTAGGGCACTGAGGGATCAGAGTCAGCACTTTTTCTGAAGCTAATTGGAGGTATTTAAGTTCGTACTCTGTATCACCCGCCCAACGCCAGAATTGCGCAAGGTTGTGACAAGAAATCACTGAGATAAGTAGACGTTCATCGGCCTGAATATCGGTACGTTCTGTAATTTCTTCGCTTAAGTTCAATGCCTGCTGATAGTGAAGAATACTTCGTACAGGATCATCGAGCTGCAATGCCGTATCGGCGAGTAACGTGTGTTTTTCCCATTCGCTAATCATTGTATTACCTCACTAATCAATAGGTGGTTAATTTAAATGATAATCATTATCATGTAAAGTTTCATCAGTGAGATTGTTAATAATAATTGGTGAAGAATATCGATTATGGGGAGAGTGATAAAAAAGAAGCGAGCATAGTGCTCGCTTCTGTGTTCATTTCATCAGGCGTTCTAGCCTAATCTTGCAAAGGTATTTAGGAATTAACCTTCTAGACCTGCGCTTGCTTGTTTGTTTTGAATCAGCTCAATCATGTAGCCGTCAGGATCTTTAACGAATGCGATGTGCGTAGAGCCACCTTTTACTGGGCCTGCTTCACGAGTCACGTTACCGCCTGCTGCTTTAATCGCGTCACACGTTGTGTAGATGTCATCAACACCGATAGCAACGTGGCCAAAAGCAGAGCCAAGATCGTATTCCGCGGTGCCCCAGTTGTAAGTCAGCTCAATTACTGCGCCTTGAGATTCGTCGCCAAAGCCAACGAAAGCCAGTGTGTATTCGTACTCTTTGTTTTCGTTCTTACGTAATAGCTGCATGCCCATTACTTTTGTGTAGAACTCGATAGACTTATCTAGATCACCCACGCGCAGCATGGTGTGTAAAATACGACCGTTTGACATGATTTGCTCCTAGCTTTAACTATGTTTACGTTTTTGTAATTCTGTTTTTACCGCGAGAAAAACGCGGTGCTTTTCAGCCAATAGGCCTGTTAGCTTCTTTCGCTTAGGCCTAACGGCTTATTAGCCTAGACGTCCGTTTTCTCTTTGAACTCACATAGGTCTTCAATGATACAACTGCCACAGCGTGGTTTACGCGCGACACAGGTGTAACGTCCATGAAGAATGAGCCAGTGGTGGACATCCAGTTTGAATTCTTTTGGAATGACTTTGAGCAGCTTGGCTTCAACATCGTCGACTGTTTTACCCATTGCTAACTTGGTGCGGTTTGAAACACGATAGATATGAGTATCAACGGCAATGGTTGGCCAACCGAAAGCGGTGTTCAATACTACGTTGGCAGTCTTACGACCAACGCCAGGAAGGGCTTCTAATGCCGCACGATCTTCCGGTACTTCACCATTGTGTAGGTCAAGCAACATACGACACGTCTTGATGGTGTTTTCTGCTTTTGAATTAAATAGGCCGATTGTCTTGATGTACTCTTTTAGACCATCGACACCTAGGTCGAAAATAGCCTGTGGAGTATTAGCAACGGGGTAAAGCTTATCCGTTGCTTTGTTGACACTGACATCGGTTGCCTGTGCAGATAAGAGCACGGCGATCAGCAATTCGAAAGGGCTGTTCCAGTTAAGCTCAGTCTCTGGCTTAGGGTTGTTTTCTCTTAAACGCTCAAGTATTTCTACTCGTTTTACATTGTTCATAGCGACATTACTTTCAAATAGTTAGGGCTTGAGTTCCAGAGTGGATATTCAATAAACTCTAAATGCTCAGGCTTTATCATCGGTTACGCGCTCTTATGAGCGTCATTATTATGTGTACTTGGTCAATCTAACATCCTGCTGAGCGGTTGAGCTGCTCAGCAGGGTTTAAGCTACTGTAACTTATTAAGCATTGGTAACGCGAGCGCGTTCAATGACAGGTTTTTCTTGTTTAGGCTGTCTAGATTTTGCTTGGTTGTCGATGATGTTTTTCAACGCAATTAAGAAGCCAACACCAATAAAGGCACCCGGTGGAAGCAGGGCTAACAAGAAGCTGTTATCAAATTGGAATATCTGGATTCGTAATACAGAAGCCCAATCACCAAGAAGCAGGTCTGCACCATCAAACAGGGTACCGTTACCGATAACCTCACGCATTGCACCTAGCACAACCAGTACCGATGTCATGCCAAGGCCCATCCAGAAACCATCTTGAGCAGCAGGCAATACTTCGTTTTTAGACGCGAAAGCTTCAGCTCGGCCAATGATGATACAGTTGGTTACGATCAGCGGGATGAAGATACCCAAAGATAGATAAAGGCCATATGCGTAAGCATTCATCAGAAGCTGAACACAAGTTACCAGTGATGCAATGATCATTACGAAGACTGGAATACGTACTTCTTTTGGTACGTGGTTACGAACCAGAGAAACAGCAACGTTCGAACCGACCAATACAAGCAGCGTAGCAATACCTAGCCCAAGAGCGTTCGTCACCGTTGAAGAGACAGCCAACAGCGGACATAAGCCAAGCAGTTGTACTAGGGCAGGGTTGTTGGCCCACATGCCATTTTTGATTAGTGTTTTATGATCACTCATTATTCACCACCACAATTTAGAGGTTGAGCAAGCAATGCTTGGTTGTTTTGGTTAACGTACTGAACCGCTTGTTTGACAGATTTCACTACCGCTCTAGGAGTAATGGTTGCGCCAGTAAACTGGTCGAAGTCACCACCATCTTTACGAACCTTCCAACGGTCGAGATTAGAATCCGTCACTTGCTTACCTGCAAACGAAAGAATCCAATCACTCACACGTAGATCAATCTTATCACCCAAACCTGGAGTTTCTTGGTGAGAAAGCACGCGAGTACCTAAAATAGTACCGTCGATCTTCATTCCAACAATCACTTTAATCGCGCCGTTGTAGCCGTCTGGGGCAATCGCTTCGATTGCAATCGCACTCGGCTCACCATTGATTTTAGCAATGTAAGCTGGCATCGTTTGCTCAGTTCCAAGCTCTTCTGCTTGAACTAGAGTGCAAGATGAAAACAGTTCGTTGTCGTGCAGATCGTGTGGGATCACTTGGTTAAGAACAGACAGTAACTGTGCCTGTTCTTGCTGTTTGATCTGATCTTTGGTTAGGTAATGCGTTACCGCTACCAAACCTGTTGAAGCACAAGCAAAAATCGCGAGTACAAGGCCGTTTTTCTTAATAGCATTTAGCATGGTATCCGCTCCTTAGTGACCGTACGTACGAGGTTTGGTGTAGTAGTCAATCAGTGGAACACACATGTTGGCTAACAATACAGCAAACGCTACGCCATCAGGGAAGCCACCCCAACTGCGGATAATAAACACCAACGCGCCAATCAGAGCACCAAATACCAATCGACCCTTTACTGTCGTTGAAGCTGAAACAGGATCGGTTGCAATAAAGAATGCACCAAGCATGGTTGCGCCAGACAATAGGTGAATAGTTGGAGAAGCGGTTTCACCTGGAGTTAGGATTAAGAACACTAGGCTAAACAGAGCAAGGCTGCCGATGAACGCCACAGGAATATGCCATTGAATCACGCGTTGCTTGATAAGTACCAAGCCGCCAATTAGGTAAGCAAGGTTCACCCATTCCCAACCTACGCCAGCTAGCCAGCTGAATTGAGGTTGAGACAGAGCTTCAGAAGCGGTGTTACCTGCCGTTAGTGCGGTTTTGAAGGCATCGAGTGGCGTCGCCATTGTGGTGCCATCAATACCAAGGCGCGCTTGTTGAAGAGACAAACCTTCGTTATTGAAACCCGTAAAGATCATCAAGAAGGAGTCAACAAAGCTTGTTGCTTCAGCGGTTAGGCTAGCTGGTGCATTCCAACTGGTCATCTGAACTGGGAATGAGATCAGCAAAACAACGTAAGCCACCATAGCTGGGTTAAATGGGTTTTGCCCTAGGCCGCCATATAGGTGTTTCGCAATAATAATCGCGAAGAACATACCAATCACTAGAATCCACCACGGTGAGTGCGGGGGAATAGCGACACTGAGTAACCAAGCGGTCACAACAGCACTGTAATCACGCAGTGCCATTACTGGCGGGCGTTTTCTTAACAGCATTACAGCGGCTTCAAAGGTAACAGCAAGTGCGATAGCAAATACTAATTGGATGAGCGTACCCCATCCAAAGAAGTAGGTTTGAGCTAGTAGACCTGGCAATGCACAAATAGCCACCCATTTCATGAGATCTGGGGTGCTTCTACGACTGTGCGCGTGCGGTGAGCTGGCGATAAAGAAGGCCACTACTCTTTCTCCTCATTGTTCTTTTTATCTTGCTCTTGCTGCGCTTTTCTTGCTTTAGCACGAGCAATAGCGGCAGCAACGGCTGCTTTCTTAGGATCGACGGGTTCTGATTGAGCCTCAGATTCAACCACAGCCTCTTTTTCAGCTAAAGGTTCGGGAGCGATTTCTTCAGCTTCGACCTGCTTAGCTTGCTGTGCTTTTTTCGCTTTAGCGCGTGCAATAGCGGCAGCAACTGCAGCTTTTTTAGGGTCGACTGTGTCAGGTGAAGTTTCAGTTTCGACTTCAAGTACTGGCTCAGGAATATCAGCAGTTTCGTCTTGTTTGGCTTGTTGTGCTTTCTTAGCCTTAGCGCGAGCGATGGCCGCAGCAACAGCAGCTTTCTTAGGGTCGACTTGCTCCGATTGAGACTCGGCTTCAACTTCAATCACTGGTTCAGGCGTTTCTGCTTGTTTAGCTTGCTGTGCTTTTTTTGCTTTAGCACGAGCAATAGCGGCAGCTACAGCATCTTTCTTAGCATCGCCAGAGCTTTCAGCCGGAGCATCAGAAGCTGATTCCGCTTGCTGAGCTTTCCTCGCTTTAGCGCGTGCAATGGCTGCAGCAACGGCATCTTTCTTAGCGTCGCCAGAACTTTCAGCTCGAGCTTCAGAAGTTGATTCCGCTTGTTGAGCTTTCTTCGCTTTAGCACGAGCGATAGCGGCAGCAACAGCGTCTTTCTTGGCATCGCCAGAACTTTCAGTAGTAGCATCAGAAGCTGATTCTGCTTGTTTTGCTTTCTTGGCTTTAGCACGGGCAATAGCGTCAGCAACGGCGTCTTTCTTAGCGTCACCAGAGCTTTCAACTGGAGCGTCAGAAGCTGATTCCGCTTGTTGAGCTTTCTTCGCTTTAGCGCGAGCTATTGCGGCAGCAACGGCATCTTTCTTAGCATCGCCGGAGCTTTCAGCTGGGGCATCAGAAGTTGATTCCGCTTGTTGAGCTTTCTTCGCTTTAGCACGAGCGATAGCGGCAGCAACAGCGTCTTTCTTGGCATCGCCAGTACTTTCAGCGGGAGCGTCAGAAGCTGACTCAGCTTGTTGCGCCTTGCGTTCTCGAGCTTGACGTTTACGCTCTTCACGTAGCTTCGACATTTCAGAGTTGTCTGGTTTAGCGCCGTTTTCCTTCAGAGCTGCAGCTTGTTTCGCTTTTGCCTTAGCAATCGCAGCGGCTACCGCAGGTTTCACTGCTGGCTCTTCATTCGGAGCCTGATCCGCAGCGGCTTTTTGTGCTTTAACACGAGCAATCGCAGCTGCAATCGCATCATCACCGCCAGACGTTTTCATATCTTTACGGCGGTTATCTGCGGCTTTCTTAAAGCGGTTTTCACGCTCGGCTTTATCACGCTCCATACGAGCGTTCTTCTCTTCAAAGCGAATCTTAGCGCGCTCTGCAGCAGCGGCTTCATCTTTTCGAGTTTTGATTTCAGCTTTTGCTTGGCGATAGTACTGAACAAGAGGGATTTCGCTTGGGCAAACAAATGCACAAGCACCGCATTCAATACAGTCTTTAATATTTAGCTCTTCACACTTGTCCAGCTCACTCGCTTTCGCGTGCCATTGCAGCTGCTGAGGCAGTAGAGAGGCAGGACAAGCTTCGGCACAAGCACTGCATCGAATGCACTCCATTTCGTAAGTGCTTGGTGCAATCTCACGACGTGTTGGCGCTAAAATACAGTTCGATGTTTTAGTAATCGGCACATTGGCATGTGGCAAGGTAAAGCCCATCATCGGGCCGCCCAAAATCAAACGCGGCAGTTTTTTATCGGCTTTATAGCCAAACTCCTCAAGCAGCTCGTGTACAGGTGTACCTAATAGTGCCCAAACGTTGCGAGGTTGCTTAAAAGTCTTACCGGTTAAAGTCACAACGCGGTTAACTACGGGTTCACCGTCGATTACTGCTCTCTTAATTGAGTAGAGAGAGCCAACGTTCTGAACTAATACACCGATGTCAGCAGGGATGCCGCCAGCAGGAACCTCTTTATTGGTGAGGATCTTGATCAGCTGTTTCTCACCACCTGAAGGGTATTTAGTTGGGATCACACGAATGACGATATCTTTGTCTTTCGCGGCAACCTCAAGTGCTTTTATTGCCGCTGGCTTGTTGTCTTCAATACCGATAACGGTCAGTTTTGGTTGAAGGATGTGTTCAACTATCTCAATGCCTTTTAATACTTCTTCGGCATGTTCTTGAAGCAACTTGTCATCTGATGTGATGTAAGGTTCACACTCAGCCGCATTGACGATCAGAATATCAGTACGGCCTAGGCCTGATTGGAGCTTTTTGGCGGTAGGGAATCCCGCACCGCCCATACCTGAAATACCGGCTTGGCGAATCACATCAAGCAGCTCGTCTGAGGTTTTCGTTGAAAAGTCTTCAACGGGATTTCTTTCAATCCAAGCGTCTAGGCCATCAGGTTTGATGACTACACTGAGTTCGCTCAAGCCTGAAGGGTGAGCGGTAGTTCTTGGTTCGATAGCAGTAATCACACCTGATGTAGGTGCATGTACCGGCAATGTAAAACCGGTATCTAGAGCCGTTAGTTGTTGGCCTTTCAGTACTGTGTCACCCGCGGCAACCAATAAGTTACCAGGTTTACCGATGTGCTGTTTTACCGGAAGGACGATTTCTTCTGGAAGCCTTGCATGAACGATGTCAGTGGTGTTGGACTGTTTCTTGTTCTCAGCAGGGTGCACGCCGCCCGGGAAGGTCCAAATAGAGCCCGTGCGGATTTGTTCAATTAAAGAGATCATACTAACCCTACGCCTTAGGCTCTGACGCGGTCGCATCAGTTGCTTGGTTAGTGATATCTGTAACAGGAATGATGTTCATCTGCCATTTCCAATTTTCAGTCGTTGTTGCCACTGGAATCATTTCAATACAGTCAGTAGGGCACGGTGCGACACAAAGATCACAACCAGTACATTCATCTTTTATTACTGTGTGCAGTGCCTTGGTACCACCGACAATGGCATCAACAGGGCAGGCTTGAATACACTTGGTACAGCCGATACACATATCTTCATGAATGAAAGCAACGGTTTTTACTTTGTTATCTAAGTCATGAGCGGAGTCTTCAACTTCGACGCCCATTAAGTCTGCTAGCTTCTCAATGGTTGCTTGGCCGCCAGGAGGACATTTATTGATTTTGTCTCCGTTAGCGATCGCCTCTGCGTATGGGCGACAACCTGGGTAGCCACACTGGCCACATTGAGTTTGCGGTAAAATGGTATCGATTTGATCGACGATAGGATCGGCTTCTACTTTAAAGCGGATAGAAGCGAAGCCCAAAATAGCGCCAAAAACAGCGGCTAAAACAGCTAGCGCAATGATCGCAATTAAAATGGTACTCATGCTTATTTCACCAACCCGGTAAAGCCCATGAATGCCAGAGACATTAGGCCTGCTGTGATCATCGCTATCGATGCGCCTTTAAATGGCATTGGAACATCAGCAACCGCAATACGTTCACGCATTGCAGCAAATAGGATCAATACAAGAGAGAAACCAACCGCTGCGCCGAAACCATAGATGATCGACTGAATGAAGTTGTGGTTTTCATTGATGTTCAGAAGTGCCACACCTAATACCGCACAGTTGGTGGTGATAAGCGGCAGAAAGATCCCTAATAGGCGATATAGCGTTGGGCTGGTTTTGTGAACGACCATTTCCGTAAATTGAACAACCACCGCGATAACCAAGATAAAGCTCATGGTACGCAGGTATTCAATACCCAGAGGGGTAAGGATGTAGGTTTCTACTAGGTATGCAGATACCGACGCTAACGTCAGAACGAAAGTCGTCGCGAGGCCCATGCCAATCGCAGTCTCCAGTTTCTTGGAGACTCCCATAAATGGACATAGTCCTAAAAACTTCACTAGCACAAAGTTATTGACCAGCACTGTGCCAACCAACAACAAAAGGTATTCGGTCATAATGGATTAATTCTTGAGATTCCGATCCCGATATTATCCTGCTTTGCTCACCTAATAACAACCAAGGATCACTAGGGATTTAGACACTTGGTGAAAAAAACACCAGGTAATCGATTGATTATCAAAGCTGCAGTAAGTATAGACGTACAAATTTAATCGGTGAGACAGATTAATATGAGAGTTTGGAGTGGAGCCTTCGTAAGATCATTCTAAATTGGATTGACGCTTACCGTTAATGGTTCAGAGACTGTTGCTGATTTCCGGAGAGCGAAATAATTGAAATGAGGGGTAAATCAGACCTTAAACAGACCAAAACGCAAAAAGCCGCATCGAGTGATGCGGCTTCTTTAAATTTTGCCCCCTTGTCGAGACTTGAACGCGGGCGGCTAGGTTTGTGACATTAACTTGGAACAAGTTAGTCGCAGTTATATACGAAAAAAGCCCAATCTTTCGATTGAGCTTTTTTCTAGAATTTGGCTCCCCTTGCAAGACTTGAACTTGCGACATACGGATTAACAGTCCGCCGTTCTACCAACTGAACTAAAGGGGAATTGCTTGTTAGCGACGCGAATTCTAATAATAGTCCGTTTTTCTGTCAACAAAAAATAGCAGAAAAAAGTAAGATAAAAAACTTTACTTTCTGGAACGCCTTATTGGATTTAGCTTTGCTTTAGTTATCCACCAAAATTGTGGATAAGTGTGTGTGTGAAACTTTAACAACAATAATTGGGATAAATCTGAAAATGTAAAAAATGGATGTAACTTGATGTATTTAAAGAAATAGTATCAAAAAATCACGAATGTATAACTTTTCTAGATTATAAATTAAACAGTAAAACAAGCGGTATTTTTAGGTTTTTTGGGGAAAAGTAGTGGATTAAAATTCGAGTAATTTAGCTGGGGAAACTTCGCAGGGGCACGGATAATACCAAGTTCTAAAAATAAAAGCTATAACTGATCTCGAATCTTAAGAAGCATTTCTCTAGATAATAGTTGCAACGACACTCCTCCTAGAGTGACAATGACCTGATTAAAAAAACAGTATGGAAATGGCGACCTATGAGTAAACTCTTTGACTTGGTATCGGACTACAGCCCGTCCGGTGATCAGCCGACAGCGATAACCAAATTACTAGATGGATTGGATTCTGGTTTGGCACATCAAACTCTATTAGGGGTAACGGGCTCAGGTAAAACCTTTACGCTTGCCAACGTCATTTCTCAATCTCAAAGACCTGCGATCTTGTTAGCGCCCAATAAAACATTGGCCGCGCAATTATATGGAGAGATGAAATCCTTCTTTCCTAACAATGCCGTTGAGTATTTCGTTTCATACTACGATTACTACCAGCCAGAAGCTTACGTTCCGACAACAGACACATTCATCGAGAAAGATGCGTCTGTAAACGCTCATATTGAACAGATGAGGCTTTCGGCAACCAAAGCCTTACTAGAACGAAAAGACGCCA
The DNA here is from genome assembly GCF_024347515.1 of Vibrio gigantis. NCBI lineage: Bacteria > Pseudomonadati > Pseudomonadota > Gammaproteobacteria > Vibrionales > Vibrionaceae > Vibrio > Vibrio gigantis. The sequence continues at coordinate 2,478,653 of NZ_AP025492.1, read as the reverse complement.
TTATCGTTGCATCTGTTTCGGCTATTTATGGTCTTGGTGATCCTAAGTCTTACTTGAAGATGATGCTTCATTTGAGTCGTGGTGAAGTTATGGATCAGCGAGATATCTTACGTCGCTTGGCTGAACTGCAATATTCCAGAAACGATGTTGCGTTTGAGCGTGGTCAGTTCCGTGTTCGTGGTGAAGTAATTGATATCTTCCCGGCTGAATCTGACCAAGATGCAGTGAGAATCGAAATGTTCGATGACGAAGTGGATTGCATCAGTATCTTTGATCCTCTAACTGGTGCGGTTAAGCAAAGAGACTTACCGCGCTTTACCGTTTATCCGAAAACGCACTACGTAACGCCAAGGGAGAAAATTCTTGAGGCGATTGAGAACATTAAAGATGAACTTCGAGACCGAGCTCAATACTTAAAAGACAACAACAAGCTTTTGGAAGAGCAGCGTATTTCTCAGAGAACTCAATTTGATATTGAGATGATGACAGAGCTCGGCTTCTGTTCTGGTATCGAAAACTATTCACGATACTTGAGCGGCCGCGCGGAAGGGGAAGCACCTCCGACATTATTTGATTACTTACCTGATGATGGTCTGTTGATTATCGATGAGTCACACGTGACTGTGCCGCAAATAGGCGCTATGTATAAAGGTGACCGCTCTCGTAAAGAAACCTTGGTCGAGTTTGGCTTTAGATTGCCTTCAGCGTTAGATAACCGCCCAATGAAGTTTGAAGAGTTCGAGTCTATAGCTCCACAAACGATTTTTGTGTCGGCAACGCCGGGTAATTACGAGATTGAAAAATCAGATGGCGAGATTGCGGATCAAGTAGTGCGTCCTACTGGCCTGTTAGACCCAATTATTGAAGTAAGACCTGTCGCGACTCAAGTTGATGATCTGCTGTCTGAAATCAGAATCCGTTCAGCGAAAGAAGAGCGTGTTTTGGTGACTACGTTGACGAAGAGAATGGCGGAAGACTTAACCGAATACCTAAGCGAGCATGGTGTTAAAGTGCGTTATTTGCACTCGGATATTGATACCGTTGAGCGTGTAGAGATCATTCGAGATCTGCGTTTGGGTGAGTTCGACGTGTTAGTGGGCATTAACTTACTTCGTGAAGGTTTGGATATGCCTGAAGTTTCGCTGGTGGCGATTCTTGATGCAGACAAAGAGGGCTTCTTACGTTCTGAGCGCTCTCTGATCCAAACCATTGGTCGTGCTGCACGTAACCTTGAAGGTAAAGCGATCTTATACGGTGACTCGATTACTAAGTCGATGAGAAAAGCGATTGATGAAACCGATCGTCGCCGTGAGAAACAGCAGGCCTACAACAAAGAGCAAGGCATTACGCCGCAAGCGCTTAAGCGTAATATCAAAGACATTATGGAGCTGGGTGATATCACCAAGTCGAAACAGCAGCGTCAATCTAAGCAAGTTCCGCTGTCTAAGGTGGCGGAGCCTTCAGAAAGTTATGCCGTACTTACGCCGCAACAGCTTGATAAAGAGATCAGTAAGCTCGAAGCTGCGATGTATCAGCATGCTCAGAACTTGGAATTTGAATTGGCAGCACAGAAGCGTGATGAGATTGAGCAGCTGAGAAAGCAGTTTATTACCAATAGCTAATCTCAATTTCTTACTCAATAATTTCATACCCTTAAGACAAGAATTGAGTGTGTTTCAGACAAAAAAACAGCCAGTAGTAAATGTTCTACTGGCTTACGTTTGTGAACACACGGTCCACTAACAACGTCAGTTGGCTAGGTGACCCGAAGGTCATTTACACAGTTGCATCGTTCGTGCCAGATAGATAAAACATTGATTTTTTGAAGTAAGTAAAAAAACACACTACAAATATTGTGGCTAATTTGCATAATGCAAAGCGGAATGCGACTATAATAAGAAATGCAAATTATAAATGGCTAGGATATGCAATCAAAAACGCTAGATAACAAATCGAAGTATTTGTTGATGGTAGAGGATACGGCTTCGGTAGCAGCGTTATATCGCTCGTATCTTACACCGCTCGAAATTGATATCAACATAGTCGGCACTGGCCGCGATGCAATCGAGAGTTTGAATCATCGAATCCCAGACCTTATTTTATTAGATCTACGTTTGCCTGATATGACGGGTATGGACGTATTATTTGCTGTAAAACAAAAATACCCTGAAGTTCCTGTTATTTTCATGACGGCTCACGGCTCTATCGATACCGCCGTAGAAGCCATGCGTCATGGTTCTCAAGATTTCCTTATCAAGCCGTGTGAAGCTGACCGACTCCGTATTACGGTGAACAACGCGATCCGCAAAGCCACCAAGCTTAAAAACAGCTCTGAACATCCGGGAAATCAGAACTATCAAGGTTTCATTGGTAGCAGCCAAACCATGCAGCAGGTTTACCGAACTATCGATTCTGCTGCATCAAGTAAGGCGAGCATTTTCATTACTGGTGAAAGTGGTACGGGTAAAGAGGTATGTGCAGAAGCGATTCATGCGGCGAGCAAGCGTGGTGACAAGCCTTTCATTGCGATTAACTGTGCGGCGATTCCTAAAGATCTGATTGAAAGTGAGCTGTTTGGTCACGTTAAAGGCGCCTTTACTGGTGCGGCAACTGACCGCCAAGGGGCTGCTGAACTTGCTGATGGTGGGACACTGTTCCTCGATGAGTTGTGCGAAATGGATCTTGAGCTGCAAACTAAGCTTCTTCGTTTCATTCAAACCGGTACCTTCCAAAAAGTCGGCTCTTCAAAAATGAAGAGTGTTGATGTGCGCTTTGTTTGTGCAACCAACCGTGACCCTTGGAAAGAAGTACAAGAAGGTCGCTTTAGAGAAGATTTATACTATCGTTTATACGTGATTCCGCTGCACTTGCCGCCATTGCGCGAGCGCGGAGAAGATGTCATCGAGATTGCCTACTCGCTACTAGGTTATATGTCGGTCGAGGAAGGGAAGGCGTTTGTACGTTTTGCTCAAGAAGTGCTGGATCGTTTTAATCAATATGAGTGGCCGGGTAACGTTCGTCAGTTGCAAAACGTATTGCGAAACGTGGTGGTTTTGAATAATGGTAAAGAGATTACTCTTAACATGCTTCCCCCCCCCTTGAACCAACCGATTGAAAACAGTCTGCGATTGAAAGAGAAGCAGAATGAAGACATCACGGTAAAAGATATTTTCCCATTGTGGATCACTGAGAAAACGGCTATCGAACAGGCCATCAAAGCATGTGATGGTAACATCCCTCGTGCGGCAGGTTTTTTAGATGTCAGTCCGTCGACGATATACCGTAAGTTGCAAACGTGGAATGCGAAGCAGTAATCACCAAACAATAAGAAAATAATAATGACCAAAGTATTAAATCAGCAAAAAGTTGATGAGCTTGCCGGTGAAATAGGGCAAGAGAATGTCCCAGTTTTACTGGAAATCTTTTTAGGTGAATTGAAAGGTTACTACGAACACCTAGAGATAAATAAAGAGTCGGATACATCTAAGTACTTGGCCGATATCAGCCATGCACTTAAGAGCAGCGCAGCGAGCTTTGGTGCGGATTCTTTGTGTAGCTTTGCGATTAGCTTAGACGCAAAAGTGAAGCAAGCGCTGCCTGTCACTGAGGTTGATTTTCAAGATATGCAAGAACTGTTGTTATCGACGTACACTGAATATCAGCAGTTGATGACGGATCTCTAAAACGGCGAGTTATTACTGAGATTAAAAAAGGAGCGTGATGCTCCTTTTTTATTGGGATTTGGAAATCAGATTCAGTTAACTAAGTTAAGCCAACTGCTCCCTAATCGCTTGTTGGAGTTTTACGCGGTCGTGTCGCCAATCTCGGTTTGGAGAGGCAAGATCAGTGGTCACGCAATTCCATAGCCCTTCTAGTTCAGGGTGTGGTTCATTGCCCAACACAATGTCTATTTTTCTTGCCTTACAGGTACGTTCACACCACTCCAATTGCTCTTGAAGCGTCATTTTCCCTGCAGGACCGTGCTCCGGAGAAAGGTTTTCAACGAAGATAACTTTTGCCGTGGTGTTTTCTGCGATTGCTTTACCAATTTCTGGCAGTAGCAGTGGCGGCATAACACTGGTTAAAAAGCTTCCTGGGCCAAGGACAATACAGTCTGCTTGCTCAACGGCAGCAACAGCTTCTTTGGTTGCAGGCACTTCTGGAGACAAGTCCATCATGCGTAGCTTTTCTGTCATGTCATCAACGTTGGTTTCGCCAGTTACCCAACGGCCGTCCATTGATAGGGCTGTGAGATCCGAAGGATGCTCGGTCATCGGGACGATATTGACATCGACTTTGAGCATGTTACGAATTAGGTTAATCGCTTCCAATGGGCGAACGGAAAGATTGTCTAACGCCGTTAGCATTAGGTTACCTAAGTTGTGGCCGTCTAACTCACCTTGTCCGCGAAAGCGATACTCAAACATCATCGAACTGATCGACGGTTCAGTGATTAATTGGTTGATACAGTTGCGAGTATCTCCCCATGCGATGCCGCCCTGGCAATCTCGAATGCGTCCGGTGGAGCCACCGTTATCTGTCGTTGCAACAATGCCAGTTGCGTTGTTCCCAAAGTCTTTTAATGCAGCTAGCATGCGACCTAAGCCATGGCCACCGCCGATTGCTACGACTTTCTTTGAAGAGTAAATATTCATTTATTGTTCTTGTTAGGTTATTACCAACTATAATTTAGGTTAAATGCTTCTCGTCAGATACTCAACAAGAGTTATTTTGAGGGTTTGATACGTTTTTTTTGCCGATGTGACCCGTTTTTTGTCATCAAAGCTAGATTCACGTACAAATATTAAGTATTTTATTACTCAGCTACTGCGCGTGTGAATATAACGCCCAGTTGCCATAACTCCGAGCTCTCGCATGCTAAGTCGCACAGTGGTATTTGCTGTACCGATACGCATCAAGAGCCAGTGACATGTTGTCACAAGGGCTTAATTGGAAATGATTATGCCTCCCGTGTTTGGAAAGGTGTTCCGTGGCGCAACAATTCGAAGATAGATTCCATCGCAAGTTTTATTACTTGCGCTTGTCGGTTACAGACGTCTGTAACTTTAAATGTACTTACTGCTTACCAGATGGTTATAAACCGTCAGGGCAAAAAAACTCGTCTTTTTTAAGTGTTCCCGAGATCAAACGCGTTGTTAAAGCGTTTGCAGATTGTGGTACCTCAAAGATCCGCATTACAGGCGGAGAGCCGAGTCTGCGTAAAGACTTTCCTGAAATCATACATACCGTTGCTTCTACTCCAGGCATCGAAAAAGTAGCCACGACAACCAATGGCTACCGCATGGAGAAACAAGTAGGGCAATGGCGTGATGCTGGTTTAACCCATATAAACGTGAGCGTGGATAGCTTAGATTCACGCATGTTCCATCAGATCACTGGTGAGAATAAGTTTACTGAGGTTATGCGAGGCATTGATAAAGCGTTTGAGGTTGGCTTTGAACAAGTCAAAGTGAACGTCGTATTAATGAAAGACCTCAACAGTCAGGAATTACCAGCCTTCCTTAATTGGATCAAAGACAAACCTATTCAATTACGTTTTATCGAGCTGATGAAAACTGGCGAGATGGACGAATTGTTTGATAAACACCATTTGTCTGGCGTTGCGATTCGTAATCAGCTAATTGCTAATGGTTGGCTATTAAAAGTCAAAGCCGTTAATGATGGCCCAGCGCAAGTGTTTGTCCACCCAGACTATAAGGGTGAAATTGGTTTGATCATGCCTTACGAGAAAGACTTTTGTGAGAGTTGTAACCGCCTGCGCGTTTCTGCGACCGGTAAGCTTCACCTATGTCTGTTTGGCGACCACGGTGTTGAACTGAGAGATCTGATTCAAGAAGATCAACAAGAGCAAGCACTCATTGACCGAATTCAGGCTCAGCTTCAAACCAAGTCTGTTAGCCACTTCTTGCATGATGGCAACAGCGGAATGACTCCAAACTTGGCGTCAATCGGCGGCTAACCCGCTATATACTCTAAAGCATTTTATCGCTCTGCTTCTTTAGGCTGGGCGAATCAGTCTAATCATTGAAAAATTTATATAGGTGAACAAATGGGTCACGCAGAAAGCAAATTCCAAGCAGCAAACATCGCAGTACTAACGGTTTCAGATACGCGTACAGAAGAAAATGACACGTCAGGTGGTTACCTAGCTGAACATGCTAAAGAAGCGGGCCACAACGTTGTTGATAAACAAATCGTTATTGACGATATGTACAAGATCCGCGCGATCGTATCTAAGTGGATCGCTGATGAAAGCGTACAAGCAATCATGATCACAGGCGGTACGGGTTTCACTTCTCGTGACAGCACTCCTGAAGCGCTTAAGCCACTATTCGACAAAGAAGTAGAAGGCTTTGGTGAGCTATTCCGCCAAGTGTCTTACGAAGAGATCGGTACATCGACAATTCAATCTCGTGCGATTGCGGGCTTTGCTAACCACACAGTAATCTTTGCAATGCCAGGTTCTACAGGTGCTTGTCGCACAGGTTGGACTAAGATCATCAAGCAACAGATGGATGCTAGCCACCGCCCTTGTAACTTCATGCCACACCTTTCTGTATAAGGCGGTTTGAGTATGAGCCAATTTACACACATTAACGCGTCTGGCGAAGCAAACATGGTCGATGTATCGGCTAAAGCTGAGACAGTACGTGAAGCGAGAGCGGAAGCTTTCGTACACATGTCGGCTGAAACGCTAGAGCTGATTGTTTCTGGTAGCCACCATAAAGGTGATGTTTTCGCAACGGCACGTATCGCGGGTATTCAAGCGGCTAAGAAGACGTGGGATCTGATTCCACTGTGTCACCCTCTACTATTAACCAAAGTAGAAGTGCAGCTTGAAGCTATCGAGTCTGAAAACAAGGTTCGCATCGAATCTGTTTGTAAGCTTGCAGGTAAGACCGGCGTAGAAATGGAAGCGCTAACGGCTGCTTCTGTTGCTGCGTTAACGATTTACGATATGTGTAAAGCTGTTCAGAAAGACATTGTTATCGAGAATGTACGCTTGTTAGAGAAGACGGGTGGTAAATCTGGTCACTTTAAGGTGGAATCATGATTACAGTACTTTTCTTTGCTCAAACTCGTGAACTTGTTGGTGTGGACAGCGTTGAAGTTGATGCACAGTTCAAGACGATTGAAGCGATTCGCAGTCACCTTGTAGAACAAGAAGGCAAATGGGATATCGCTTTGGAAGAGGGTAAGCTTCTGGCTGCGCTTAACCAATCTATCGTGCCTTTGACGACTGAAGTGAAAGACGGTGACGAAGTGGCTTTCTTCCCACCTGTAACTGGAGGCTAGTCATGGATTCAAGAGTAGTAGTGACTACTGAAGACTTCTCTGTTGCTGATGAGTACGCATTTCTCTCTGAAGGCACCTCTGCAGGCGCTGTTGTGACCTTTGTTGGTAAAGTTCGCGACATGAACCTTGGCGACAATGTGATTGGTTTGTCTCTGGAGCACTATCCGGGGATGACAGAGAAGTCGCTGAGCGAGATTTGTGATCAAGCTGAAGCACGCTGGCCTATCCTGAAAATGCGAGTGATTCACCGCGTTGGTGACCTAGATATCGGTGACCAGATTGTTTACGTTGGTGTATCGAGTGCGCACCGAAGTGCTGCCTTTGAAGCTTGTGAGTTTGTTATGGACTTCCTGAAAACCAAAGCGCCGTTTTGGAAAAAAGAACGTACCACCGAGGCGACTCGTTGGGTAGATTCTCGTGATTCAGATGCAAAAGCAGCAGAGCGCTGGGAGAAGTAATTTCTCTTAAAGTGATGTTGCTTCAATATTTACTCATTTGTATATGAGACAGTCAAATGCCGACCATTTAGGTCGGTTTTTTTGTACCCATCATTAATTGATTTATAAACGACCAGTGCTTTAATAAATTGTTAATCACTGCTGTTGCATATAAATTCAACCATCAATTTTGTCTGAATTAGTGCATCGAATTTTCCGTTTTGGTGCAGTGCATTATGCTGTTTTGTATAAAGTGATAACCCTCACAAATAGTGGAGTCTATTTAGGGGATATGTGATGTGCAATTAGATTTCATGTGGCATTAATGTTAATTTGCTGGCGGTGTTCTAGCATAAGATGCTAAAAAAAAGTATCAATACAGATACATCAACACTAAAGGCTGTTTTTTAATTAATCCTTATGTGTAACTCACTATTCATTAGGTTTTTATTAGAGATTTACACTATTACATTAAGTAATTCGGAGAATTATCCGATTTTTTGCGACTTGTTTATGGCAAATTACTTCAATGGTTGATAGTGTGTGCCTCAATCTTTGTAAGGTTTTAGATTTTTATGCTTAAATTTTGAGCTAAATAAATCTAAATCACTGCCGTTCAGTGAACCTAGCAAAGAAGTCATGGATGCAATACGGAAAAACTTGGAGTTTATTAAATGTACAAGAATAAAATCACTCAGGCCCTTCTTCTAGGTGCTGGTTTGGCAGTGGCTGCCACGTCTACTCTTTCTATCGCTGCTGAAGTTCCAGCAGGTACAGAACTAGCAAAAGTTCAGGAACTTGTTCGCGGTAACGGTACTGAAGTTGCGACTATCGACCCACACAAATCTCAAGGTGTACCAGAATCTCACGTAATTCGTGATCTTCTAGAAGGTCTAGTGAACCAAGACGGCGACGGCAATACTATCCCTGGTGTTGCTGAAAGCTGGGAAACGACAGACAACAAAACATTCACTTTCCACCTACGTAAAGACGCAAAATGGTCTAACGGCGATCCTGTAACAGCTGAAGATTTCGTTTACAGCTGGCAACGTGCAGTGGATCCTGCAACGGCTTCTCCATACGCTTGGTACATGGAATATACCAAGATGGCGAATGCGAAGGACATCGTAGCGGGCAAGAAAGACAAGAGCGAGCTAGGCGTTAAAGCTGTAGATGCAAACACTCTTGTTGTTGAATTAGAAACAGCGGTACCATACTTCGTAATGATGATGGGCCACACAACAATGAAGCCAGTACACCAAGCGACTGTTGAAAAATACGGTGATCAGTGGACTAAGCCTGAAAACTTTGTTGGCAACGGAGCATTCTCTGTTGATAAATGGGTTGTTAACGAGCGTTTAGTTCTAAAACGTAACGACCAATACTGGAACAACGATAAGACGGTTCTAAATAAAGTAACCTTCTTGCCAATCGAAAACCAAGTAGCGGAAATGAACCGCTTCCTATCTGGTGAAATCGACTTCACAAACGAACTTCCAACTGAACACTTCAAGCGCCTTCAAAAAGAATACGCGGAAGATGTATCTGTAGCGGGTAACCTATGTACTTACTACTACATCTTCAACACGAAGAAAGCACCATTTGATGATGTTCGAGTTCGTCAAGCAATCTCTTACGCAATCGACCGTGATATCGTAACAGGTGCGATCCTAGCGCAAGGTCAAAAACCTGCGTACTTCCTAACGCCTGAAATCACAGCTGGCTTCGACCCTGAGCTACCTGCTTACGGTAAGATGTCTCAAAAAGAGCGTAACGCAGAAGCGGCACGTCTTCTTGAAGAAGCAGGTTACGGCAAAGATAACCCACTGAACTTCAACCTTCTTTACAACACTTCTGAGAACCACAAGAAGATTGCTGTAGCGCTAGGCTCTATGTGGAAGAAAACACTGGGTCTTTCTGTAACACTTGAGAACCAAGAGTGGAAAACGTACCTATCTTCTAAAGATTCTGGTGACTTCGAAGTAGCACGTGCTGGTTGGTGTGGTGACTACAACGAAGCGTCTTCGTTCTTAACGCTAATGAAGAGTAACAACACAACTGGTGGTGTTCACTACGACAGCGCGGCTTACGACAAAATCATCGATAAAGCACTTAACTCAACTTCAGAAGAAGAGCGTAAAGCACTTTACCTAGAAGCTGAGGCGCTAATGGCAAAGGATATGCCAATCGCTCCTATCTACCAATACGTGAAATCACGTCTACTTAACCCGCATGTTGGTGGTTTCCCAATCAACAACGCGGAAGACAAGATCTTCTCGAAAGACCTATACATCAAAGCTCAATAATAAGCTTCGATTCTAAAAAGTTAATATAACTATAACGATACAGACACTACATGCGCAGGGCGCGCATGTAGCGTCTTTCTAATTTTAATTGTCACAGACTGAAAGAGTGAGTTTATGCTTAAATTCATTATGAAAAGGATATTTGAAGCGATTCCAACCATGTTGGTGTTGATCACTATATCTTTCTTTCTCATGCGTTTCGCACCGGGTAACCCGTTTTCAAGCGAGCGTCCATTACCGCCAGAAGTTATGGCTAACATCGAAGCTAAATACGGCTTAGATAAACCAGTATTTGAACAATACACCACGTATTTGACAAATATCTTACAAGGTGACTTCGGTCCCTCTTTTAAATACCAAGATTACACAGTAAATGAGCTGATCGCGGTTGCACTTCCAGTATCTGCGAAGGTAGGTTTCGTTGCCTTTATCTTCACACTATTGATGGGGGTCACCGTCGGGACAATTGCCGCCTTGAAGCATAATACCTGGGTCGACTACACCATTATGTCGACCGCCATGCTGGGGGTGGTGATGCCATCCTTCGTGTTGGCACCGGCACTTATTTACCTTTTCTCCCTGCACTGGAACATATTCCCAGCAGGTGGCTGGCATGGCGGTACATTCATGTACATCGTGCTGCCTGTTATCGCGATGTCTCTTCTGTACGTAGCAACTTTCGCTCGTATTACTCGTGGTAGCATGATTGAAACGCTAAACAGTAACTTTATCCGAACTGCTCGTGCAAAAGGTTTAAGCTACCGTTATATCATTCTAAAACATGCACTTAAGCCAGCAATGCTGCCTGTTGTTTCTTACATGGGACCTGCGTTTGTGGGTATTATCACAGGTTCTGTTGTTGTTGAAACCATCTTCGGCCTACCAGGTATCGGTAAGCTGTTTGTTAACGCCGCGTTTAACCGTGACTACTCGCTAGTAATGGGTGTAACCATCTTGATTGGTTTCCTATTCATCTTGTTCAACGCAATCGTTGATATTTTGCTAGCGCTGATTGACCCGAAAATTCGCTACTAACAGGGACGCATGGTTATGTTGAAGAAAAAAGAAAATTTAGAAGCGATCGAAAAGTTCTCTGAGAGCTTAGAGATCGAAGGTCGTAGTTTGTGGCAGGATGCGCGCATTCGTTTCATGCGAAACAAAGCAGCAATGGTGAGTCTGTTCATTCTTACGCTTATGGTACTGGCAGTTATCTTCTTGCCGATGCTTGCTCAGTACACTTATGACGATACTGACTGGTACGCAATGCATGTTGGTCCAAATGCAGATCACTGGTTTGGTACTGATAGTTTAGGTCGTGACTTGTACGTTCGTACTCTTATCGGTGGCCGTATCTCATTGATGGTTGGTGTGATGGGGGCATTCGTAGCGGTACTGATTGGTACGCTTTACGGTGCAGCTTCAGGCTTCATTGGCGGTCGTACTGACCGAGTGATGATGCGTATCCTAGAGATCTTGTACGCAGTACCATTCATGTTCCTAGTAATCGTTCTAGTGACATTCTTTGGTCGTAACATCATCCTAATCTTCGTTGCTATTGGTGCGATTGCTTGGCTAGATATGGCGCGTATTGTACGTGGTCAAACGTTAAGCTTACGCAGTAAAGAGTTCATTGAAGCTGCACACGTATGTGGTGTAAGCAAATGGAAGATCATTACACGTCATATCGTTCCGAACGTACTGGGTATCGTAGCGGTTTACTCTACGCTGCTTATTCCAAGCATGATCCTTACAGAATCATTCTTATCTTTCCTTGGTCTTGGTGTTCAAGAGCCTATGACAAGCTGGGGCGCATTGCTTCAAGAAGGTTCGCAAACAATGGAAGTTGCAATTTGGCAACTAACATTCCCTGCGGCATTCATGGTAGTAACGCTGTTCTGCTTTAACTACGTAGGTGATGGTCTGCGCGACGCGCTTGATCCAAAAGACAGATAAAGAAATAGCAATTAAAAGCTATAAAAGATTAAGGAAGCAATAATGAGCTTATTAGATGTCAAAGATCTGCGCGTCGAATTTACCACGCAAGATGGTATCGTAACCGCAGTAAACGATCTGAACTTCTCACTCAACCAAGGCGAAACGCTGGGCATTGTTGGTGAGTCGGGTTCAGGTAAATCACAAACTGTATTTGCACTGATGGGGCTGCTGGCTAAGAATGGCATCATCTCAGGCAGTGCAAAGTTTGAAGGTAATGAAATCCTCAACCTGCCTGAAAAAGCGCTGAACAAGGTTCGTGCTGAACAGATCGCGATGATCTTCCAAGACCCAATGACCTCACTGAACCCTTATATGAAAGTAAGTGATCAGTTGATGGAAGTACTTATGCTGCATAAAGGCATGGGTAAAGCGGAAGCGTTTGAAGAATCAGTACGTATGCTTGAAGCGGTGAAAATCCCTGAAGCCCGTAAACGTATTACTATGTATCCACACGAATTTTCTGGCGGTATGCGTCAGCGTGTGATGATCGCAATGGCACTACTGTGTCGTCCTAAATTGCTTATCGCGGATGAACCAACAACGGCACTGGATGTAACCATTCAAGCGCAAATCATGGAATTGCTGAACGAACTTAAAGATGAGTTCAATACGGCAATCATCATGATCACCCATGACTTGGGTGTTGTTGCTGGCTCATGTGACAAAGTACTGGTGATGTACGCGGGCCGTACAATGGAGTACGGCACGGTTGATGAAATCTTCTACGAGCCAAGCCACCCATACGCAGAAGGTCTGCTTAAAGCGATTCCTCGTTTGGATACTGAAGGTGAAATTTTACCGACGATTCCAGGTAACCCACCTAACTTACTTCGCCTACCAACAGGTTGTCCTTACCAAGACCGTTGTCACCGTGTAATGGACCGTTGTAAGCAAGAAGCACCGATTTTGCAGCCATTTGCTAAAGACCGTCAGCGTGCTTGTTTTTCTGATTGGGAGACTTGGACAAAATGAGTAAAGAATTACTATTAGATATTAAAGACCTGAAAGTTCACTTTAGCATTGCGGCTAAGTCAGCTTGGCCTTGGGCGAAACCATCGAACCTTAAAGCGGTTGATGGTGTTGATGTTCATCTTTATGAAGGTGAAACATTAGGTGTAGTTGGTGAGTCTGGTTGCGGTAAGTCTACTTTTGCACGCGCGATTATCGGCTTGGTTGAAGCGACTGAAGGGCAAGTGATGTGGTTAGGTCAAGACCTAACTAAGATGCAGGAAGTGAAGCGCCGTGAAACTCGTAAAGAGATTCAGATGATCTTCCAAGACCCACTAGCATCGCTTAACCCGCGTATGTCTGTTGGTGATATCATTGCAGAGCCTCTAGAGACTTTTTATCCAGAGCTTTCTAAACAGGAAGTGAAGGACCGAGTTAAAGAGATGATGGCAAAGGTTGGTCTACTACCAAACGTAATCAACCGTTACCCGCATGAGTTCTCAGGTGGTCAGTGTCAGCGTATCGGCATTGCACGCGCTCTCATCTTGAAACCTAAGATGATCATCTGTGATGAACCTGTTTCGGCATTGGATGTATCTATCCAAGCTCAAGTAGTTAACCTTCTGAAGGAGCTACAAAAAGAACTAGGTTTGTCTTTGGTATTCATCGCGCACGATTTGTCGGTGGTTAAACACATCTCCGACCGTGTATTGGTGATGTACCTAGGTAATGCGGTAGAGCTTGGTGAATCAGATGCATTGTTCTCTGATCCTAAGCACCCGTACACCAAAGCCTTGATGTCTGCAGTTCCAATTCCAGACCCACGCTTAGAGCGCAGCAAAACCATTCAGATGTTGGAAGGTGATCTACCGTCACCAATCAACCCGCCATCTGGTTGTGTGTTCCGTACTCGTTGCCCACAAGCAACAGAGGCGTGTGCGCAAACTAAGCCAACGATTCAAGGCGATGACGTTCACGCAGTATCTTGCTTGCACGTACAAGTCTAGAGCCTATTTAAAACGGTTCAGCCTGTGACAGGCTTAAGCGCGACTAGTTATTAGAGTCGCGCTTTTTTTGTCCTAGGTTTAAGTGTATTGATTTCCGCTCAACAAGCTTCATCAAAATATTCGAACAACTAAGCCAACTTCTTCTAGTTTTGAAATAGTTGGCTTTTTTTATACTAAAGAAAAGTTAGCATCACAGAGGTTTGGATATGGGCAAGTTAGTTGAAGGTGTTTGGCACGATGTGTGGTACGACACCAAAGAAAGCGGTGGTAAGTTCGTTCGTGAAGATGCGGGCTTTCGCAACTGGGTTGAAAATAAAGCCGGAGCGCAATTTAAGCCAGAAAGTGGTCGTTACCACCTATATGTATCGTTAGCTTGTCCGTGGGCGCATCGCACGCTGATCTTCCGTGAACTTAAAGACCTAACCGATCACATTGACGTGACGGTTGTATGCCCGGACATGATGAGCGAAGGTTGGCAAATGGGGTTACCTGAACCTCTGTTCGGTCATACCCGCATGCATCAAATTTACACCCAAGCTAAACCGGATTACTCAGGCAGAGTAACGGTGCCTGTGTTATGGGATAAGAAGACCAATACCATTGTGAGTAATGAGTCGTCTGAGATTATCCGTATGTTTAACTCAGAATTTAACGAGCTTACGGGCAACACTGATGATTACTACCCGTGGGAATTGGCGAGCAAGATTGATCATTGGAATGATTATATCTATCCGAATATCAACAATGGCGTGTACCGAACGGGCTTTGCAACAACACAAGAAGCCTATGAAGAGGCGTACGATGCGCTATTCACAGCATTAGATAAAGTAGATGCTCATCTTAGCGAACATCGTTATTTAGCGGGTAACGAGATTACAGAAGCGGATTGGCGTTTGTTTACCACTTTAGTTCGATTTGATGCGGTTTATGTTGGGCACTTCAAGTGTAACAAGCAGCGAATTGCTGACTACCCACATATTCAAGGTTACTTAAAAGAGTTGTATCAAGTCGAGGGGATCAAAGAGACAACCGATTACTATCACATTAAGCGTCACTACTACTACAGCCATACAGGTATCAACCCAACTCAAGTTGTCCCTAAAGGGCCTGAATTAGATCTTGAATCAGCGCACGGTCGTGAAAATTTGGGCTAACTTACCGGCGAGCAAGCCGTTCTAAATCAAAACAAAGATATCTGTCAGACATAAAAAAACCCTAGATAAACATCTAGGGTTTTTGCTTTCTACAAAAGAAAAATTAGTTAATTACTTTTTCTTCAGCTTGAGCTGCTTGGTCTGCTTGGATAGCCGTTAGAGCTACAGTGTAAACGATGTCGTCTACTAGAGCGCCACGAGACAAGTCATTTACTGGCTTGCGCATACCTTGAAGCATTGGACCGATAGACACTAGATCTGCTGAACGCTGTACAGCTTTGTAAGTCGTGTTACCCGTGTTTAGGTCTGGGAATACGAATACAGTCGCTTTACCAGCTACTGGAGAGTTTGGTGCTTTAGAAGCAGCAACATTTTCCATGATAGCAGCATCGTACTGTAGAGGACCGTCGATCACTAGATCAGGACGTTTCTCTTGAGCAAGTTTTGTTGCTTCACGTACTTTATCTACGTCTGCACCCTTACCAGATTCACCAGTAGAGTAAGAGATCATAGCAACGCGTGGGTCGATACCGAATGCCGCAGCAGAATCTGCAGATTGGATAGCGATTTCAGCAAGCTGTTCAGCCGTTGGATCTGGGTTGATCGCACAGTCACCGTATACAAGAACTTGATCAGGCAGAAGCATGAAGAAGATTGAAGATACGATAGAAGCATCAGGAGCAGTCTTGATGATCTGGAACGGAGGAACGATAGTGTTCGCCGTAGTGTGAACAGCACCAGAAACTAGGCCGTCAACTTCGCCAGCTTCAAGCATCATAGTACCTAGGAATACTGAATCTTCTAGCTTCTCACGAGCAACAACTTCAGTCATACCTTTAGCGCCACGAAGTTCTACTAGACGAGCTACGTAGTTTTCGCGAACTGATGCAGAGTCGATGATCTCAACGCCAGCACCAAGCTCAACACCTTGCTGTGCAGCTACACGACGGATTTCTTCTGGGTTACCTAGAAGTACACACGTTGCGATACCGCGCTCAGCACAGATAGCCGCAGCTTTAACTGTACGTGGCTCATCACCTTCAGGAAGTACGATGCGCTTAGCTGCTTTACGAGCAAATTCAGTTAGCTGGTAACGGAATGCTGGTGGGCTTAGACGACGGATACCTTGAGTACCTTCAGATAGAGAATCAATCCAAGGGCCGTCAATGTGGCTTGCAACGTGATCGTTAACGAACTCGATACGCTCTTTATCGTCTGCAGGAACTTCTAGGTTGAAGCTCTGTAGGTTAAGAGACGTCTGCCAAGTGTTACCTTGAGCCTTGAAGATCGGTAGACCAGAAGCGAATGCTGGTGCACAAAGGTTAGCAATGCTTTCTGGAATGTCGTAACCGCCAGTCAGTAGGATTGCGCCAATCTCAACACCGTTTTTCGCAGCAAGAGCTGCAGCAACGATAACGTCAGGACGGTCTGCAGAAGTTACTAGCAGTGAACCTGGCTTGAAGTGCTCAATCATGTGCGGTAGAGAACGTGCACAGAAAGTGATGCTCTTAATACGACGAGTTGAGATTTCACCTTCGTTAACGATTTCAGCGTTAAGGTGCTTAGCCATATCAACCGCACGAGTTGCGATTAGGTCGATGCTCCATGGCACACAGCCAAGAACACGGATAGGGCTAGAATTGAAGATTTGCATTACTTCAAGGTTCGCTTGCTGAGCGCTGTCTGCATCATCAAAGATTTCAGATAGGTCAGGGCGAGTACGGCCAGCTTCATCAACAGGAGCGTTAAGCTTGTTGATGATTACGCCTTTGATGTTCTTGTTCTTAGTACCGCCGAAGTTAGAACATGCTACTTCGATACGCTCTTTAAGTTGCGTAGGATTGTCAGTACCAGGAGTCGCAACGAATACGATCTCTGCACCAAGTGTTTTCGCGATTTCTGCGTTTACTTGGTTAGCGAATGGGTGCTTACGAGTAGGTACTAGGCCTTCGATTAGCGTTACTTCTGCGTCTTTGTTGATTTTGTTGTATTGCTCAACAACAGATTCAAGAAGTACGTCCATTTTCTCGCTACCGATCAAAGCTTCAGCTTTAGTCATTGCGATTGGCTCACCAATCTTAATGTCGCTGTTTGCGCTGATGATTGTAGACGTTAGATCTGGTTGGTTACCACCGCTACGAGGCTGAGCGATTGGCTTGTAGAAAGAAACACTTACGCCCTTACGCTCCATAGCGCGAAGAACACCCATGCTAACACTAGTAAGACCAACACCAGCGCTTGTAGGGATAAGCATAATAGTACGTGACATTGACGAACACCTTTGACTATTGGAAATAAAAAAAGCTCAACTGCTATTCCCACCGATATTTAAATTGGGGTAGGAATAGAAGTTGAGCCCCATTTTCTTAATATGAAAAACTGACTAGCTTCAAGTGAAGCTAGTCAGGAAAATCAATTAAAGACCTGCTAGTTTCGCAGTGTCTTCAGCAATTACTAGCTCTTCGTTAGTCGAGATAACCATTGCAGGGATACGGCTGTTAGCTGTAGTGATAGTACCTTCGCCGCCGAAACGAGCTTTAAGGTTAGCTTCACCGTCAACTTCGATGCCGAAGATGCCTAGGCGGTTAAGAACCATTTCACGGATTGGGCCAGAGTTCTCTCCGATGCCGCCAGTGAAAGTGATTGCGTCTAGACGACCTTCTAGAGTTGCAGTGTAGCCAGCAACGTACTTAGCTAGACGGTGACAGAACACGTCCATTGCACGAGTTGCTTCTTCTTTCTCACCGTAGTTGTCTTCAACGAAACGACAGTCAGAAGTCACTTCAGTTAGACCAGCTAGGCCAGACTCTTTAGTTAGCATGTTGTTGATTTCTTCAACAGAGTAACCAAGAGCGTCATGTAGGTGGAAGATGATCGCAGGATCTAGGTCACCACAACGAGTACCCATTACAAGACCTTCAAGAGGAGTAAGACCCATAGAAGTATCTACAGATTGACCGTTCTTGATAGCACATACAGAAGCGCCGTTACCTAGGTGACAGTTGATGATGTTAACTTCTTCAACTGGCTTGTTTAGTAGGCCTGCAACTTCACGAGTGATGAATAGGTGAGAAGTACCGTGCATGCCGTAACGACGGATGCCGTGCTCTTTGTACAGGTTGTACGGTAGAGCGTATAGGTAAGACTCTGAAGGCATAGTTTGGTGGAACGCAGTGTCAAATACAGCAACGTTTTGTAGACCAGGGAAGTTCTGTTGAGCTGCTTCGATACCGATAAGGTGAGCTGGGTTGTGAAGAGGTGCGAAAGTCGCAGCATCTTGAATACCCTTAAGAACTTCATCAGTGATAAGTGCAGAAGAAGTGAACTGCTCGCCACCGTGTACGATACGGTGACCGATAGCGCCAAGGTTAGCTTTAAGCTCAGGCTTAGAAGCAAGAATAGTTTCTACCATGAAAGATAGTGCTTCTACGTGAGCTGCGCCCGCGCCTAGTTGTGCTTCATGCTTGCCATCAAGTTTCCACTTCATACGAGCTTCTGGAAGACCTAGACACTCAGCAAGACCAGTTAGGTGCTCTGCACCTGTTTCTGCATCAACAACAGCGAATTTAAGAGAAGAACTACCACAGTTTAAAACTAAAACTAGCTTAGACATTAATGACTACCTGTTTATTTTTCTGATCGAAATCAGTTAAGGATGAAAATTAATCTCAAGAATAGTCGAAGCACATAGGCTTGCGTACTAACCTTGGTCAAAAAAACGTTAATTTCCGTATAAAGTGAAAGCGCTCTTTATCAAAAAGAGGCTTGTGCATTCCTTGCAGAAGTCTTCCCAAAGTTGCTTAAATTGTAAATAAGGGCAACAATGAGATTGAGGTCTGCAAATAATAGCGATATTGTGCAAATATAACAAAAAAATTTGAAAGAATATTATTTTTCGTCAAATTTTTGTGTTTTTAGTTGATGGTTTCAACTTTTTTTTAATGGGAGACTCATATGAGCAATAGAGTTGGTTTAGCTAGTAGTTTAAAAGATGGCCAAAAGTACATGGATCTCTGGCCCGTCCGAAAAGAGTTAAACGCGATCTTCCCAGAACAGCGCATTATTAAAGCGACGCGTTTTGGCGTGAAAGTGATGCCTGCGATTGCCGCTATTAGTGTTCTTACACAAATGGTTTTTAATAATTACCAAGCGATGCCACAGGCTGTGGTTATGGCTTTGTTTGCAATCAGCTTGCCGCTTCAAGGCATGTGGTGGTTGGGCAATCGCTCAAATACACAACTTCCTCCAGCGCTAGTATCTTGGTACCGTGAATTGCATGAAAAGATCACTGAAACGGGTTTTGCGTTAGAACCGATGAAGTCGCGCCCTCGTTATAAGGAATTGGCGATTATCCTGAATCGCGCATTCCGTCAGTTAGACAAATCTTCAATGGAACGTTGGTTCTAAGAAAACCTCACAGCTCCCTATCGTCTGAGAACAGCTATACTTAGTTGATGGCATGTTCTCAGATTCGTTCCCATGACACTTTTTGTTTGTCTTACTTTTTGCTGTTCGTTTCATTTGCCTCTTGTTATTCACTTCGTTTCTTACTTACGGATTCAACCCAACCAGCCTTTTGACGCATAATTCGAGCTTTGTTGTGTTTTTGTTAAATATCACTTCAAGTTATCAAAACTTACTGGTAATAATATCAATAGTGAATTTAATGTTGTGTTCTCTCTAGATCGAGCAATAACAACGAGCGCTTGATGAAGGGAGTATTGATGGGTTCTGTAAGAAGAGTATTAACGGCTGCGTTGAGTGGTTGTCTGTTGATGTGGGCTAGTAGCGTGGCAGCAAATATTGCCAAGGTATCGGTTTCACAAGTTGTCGATCATCCAGATTTGAATGCAACGCGCTTAGGGCTTCTTGAAGGATTAAGAGCTAAAGGCTATGAACCCGGCAAGAACTTAGAATTTTCCTATGAAATGGCTGATGGCAACCCGGCTCAGGCAGCAAAGATTGCCAGAGAGTTGGTCAGTGAAAACCCGCATGTACTCGTTGGTATCGCAACACCAACTTCTCAAGCTTTGGTTTCAGCAACTCGCTCGATACCAATTGTGTTTACCGCAGTAACTGACCCCGTCGGTGCAAGGCTTGTCAAACAGTTAGATAAGCCGGGCCGAAATGTCACGGGTCTTTCTGATCTCTCGCCAATAGTCCAACATGTATCTTTGATCAAAGAGCTTCTTCCTGAGGCTAGTTCAATCGGTGTGGTTTATAACCCTGCCGAAGCGAATGCCGTTGCGTTAGTTGGGTTATTGAGAAAGGCGACCCGAGATTTCGGTTATACACTTCATACTGAAAAAGTGCTGACCATCGATGATGTAGAAGCAAAAGCAGAATCCGTCGCGAAGAAATCTGATGTTATCTATGCGTTGACCGACAATACGGTTGCTAGCGGTATGGAGGGGCTGATAGACGCTGCAAACCAAGCTGGCACACCTGTGGTTGCAGGTGCGACGTCTTATGTGGGCAAGGGGGCGATTGCTGGTTTAGGCCTAGATTATTATGATGTTGGGATTCAAACTGCGGATTATGTGGCTGCAATTCTGAACGGACAGAAGCCAGGGAAGCTGAGTGTCAAAACTGCGCAGAGTTCTCAGCTGGTGGTGAACCTAGATGCTGCTCGTAAGCTTGGCGTGACTGTACCTCAGTCTGTGATCGATCGTGCGATAGTTAGCCGTTGATATAACAATTCCAAATTAGATCTCCCTATAAAAAACGAGCAATTCATTTGTTCATTTTGAGAGATATCGACTTACTGAAAACAAAGTGGATCTACAAAACGTGATCTACTTTAACGGATGTTATTTTTCTCATTGTGGTCAATGAAATTTTTCATATCTTAAGCAAATTGAACATTGCTCGAGAAACGCTATGAAACCATTTATCTTTCATGCTCAAACTTCTGATTACTTCCATGAAAAAGATGGCGTATTAACCGTAACAATAATGTCTGAACGTGATGACTGGCAAAAGGTTCAGCTGAGGCACGAGCCAGATAACGAAGAGTATCTGCTTGGTATGACAAAGGTCGGCACACAAGGTCGGTTGACGCTTTGGCAGACTTCTTTTCCAGTAAATACAGATAGAAGCGTTACTCACTATGCGTTCAAGCTTGTCGATTCAAAAGGGCAGTACTGGCTGGATGCGAAAGGGGTTCACTGTCGTGTTCCGAGTCGTGAATTTCACTTTAAGTTTAATAGCCTACATCAACCACCATCATGGGTATCAGAGCAAGTTTTCTATCAAATCTTCCCAGAACGTTTTTGTAACGGAAACCCGAGTATTAGCGTCAAATCTGGGGAATATCGCTTAAAAGAAAATACCTTAGATGTTGTGGTGAAAGAGTGGGGCGATGCTGTAGAAGGGCATAATGGAACCGGTGCTGCGGAGTTCTTCGGTGGCGATCTTGCAGGCATTCATAGCAAGTTAGATTATCTACAAGATCTTGGTATCACCGCCCTGTATCTTAATCCAATTTTTCAGTCGCCTAGTAATCACAAATACGACACAACTGATTACTACAACATTGACTCGCATTTCGGTACCAATGACGAGTTCGCTGCACTTTCAGAGGACATCCACAGTCGTGATATGAGAATCGTTCTGGATGCTGTGTTTAATCATACCTCTGTCGAGCACCCTTGGTTCGATAAGCTGAAAGTCACTAGCTCGGGTGCCTATGACCATCCAGGCTCGGCATATCATAACTACTATTTTTTCGATCCTGACAATCCAAAGCAATATGTGGGTTGGAAAGGCATTAGCTCGCTTCCTGTCTTAAATTTTTCTAATGCATCCGTGCGAGATTACATATATCAGTCGCAAGACTCTGTGATAAAGCATTGGCTGAAAGCGCCTTATAATGTCGATGGGTGGCGCTTCGATGTGATTCATATGTTAGGCGAGGGTGAGGGCGCGTATAACAATGCGCATTACGTAGAGGCATTTCGGAATTCAGCAAAAGCAGAGAACCCTGAAGCCTACATCTTGGGAGAGCATTTCTTTGAGGCCACATCATGGCTACAAGGCACACAAGAAGATGGGTCGATGAACTATTATGGTTTCGCTCACCCAGTACGTGCGCTGTTGGCAAAGCAAGACATCGCATACGATTCTATTGACATTGATATGCTCGCTTTCTCTGACTGGTTAGCTGAAGCTAGGGCGAAAGTCCCTTGGTTGAACCAATTATCGCAACTGAATCAATTGGATAGTCACGATACAGCTCGACTTCTAACGCTGTTAAATGGTGACCAAGCTAAGCAAAAACTGGCTCTGACGTTATTGTTTACCTATGTCGGAACCCCGTGCTTATACTACGGGACAGAAGTGGGTTTAGAAGGGGGGCAAGATCCGGATAATCGCAGGTGCTTCCCATGGGGAGAGGAAGGTTCTTCGTCTTGGTTCCCATTTCATCAAGCGTTGATAAAACTGAGAACAGAACGTCACAGCTTACAAAACGGAGCCTATCTCGAATTATATTGTGACACCGAGACGTTAGTGTTTGCCCGTAGTCTCAATGGCGAAAACACACTGGTTGTTCTAAACCTATCCCAAGATGAAAAAGAGTTGTCTTTACCTGTGTGGATGCTTGGACAAGAACAAGGAGAGTTGGTCGAGCTGTCAGGTCAAATGAAGGGGGCGCTCATTGCTAATGGTGCAGTTGATATCACCGCTCCAGCGATGCAAGCCAAGATCTTTGATGTGGTAAATCGTTGAATTTTATACTGACTCAAATAATCTCAGCTAACCCCGCTTGATGCGGGGTTCGTTTTTTAAAAGGAATTCGCTGTTTAATGTTTAGGCCTGATTCATATCAATTTACACTCTTTTACCTCGAGGAAAATGACAATTAATGTAATAATATTAATGGGGTAAATGAAAATAGCTGACCGCTAAGAGCACATTATATGAAAGTAAATAGGCACTTTAGCCTAACCTTTGTCTTCGGGTTTCCCGCTGTGATCGCCGCAATGTTACTTGGCCTAATAGGAAAGAACCATTTTGATTCGGTTAAAAAAGACATCGACAGTGAGTTCCATCGTATCGAAGAGGTGTTCAAAAGAACCACAAAAGTGGTGACTGCCCTAGACTACAGCTTCTCCAACTACTACAAATCAGGAAACCCTCTCTTTCTCGATCACAACAAACAAGTTGTGGATGGGCTCTGTCAAATCTGGCCGATTGATGTATTGCTGCTTGCGGATGGCAAAACCTCAGATATTCCTTCTGTCGACATTGACTACATGTTGGTTGGTGAAGAATCCCTTTGTTCTGAAACCAGTAATAGCTACAAAAGTGCATCAGAAAAGATTGCTCTAGCCCCCATTCTTTCATTTTTATCCCAGCTTGATGAATACCATGACGGTGTCCACTTTATTGATACGCGTGGGTATGTGATATCTTCGCCAGAAGATTTTGCCAAGAGGATCAGCAAAGAGCTGCTTTCGACAATAAAGAGCCGCCCTTATTGGCAGAAGACGGCCAACAACCCTGACCAATTGACGCTCTCTGGCCCTGGTTTTCGTTTTGAGTCCGTCAATCGTACAATCAGCATGACTATTCCGGTATTCCATAAGGGCGTTCACCAAGGGATGCTGTCGGTTGATATTAATACAAGTAGATTGCTTGCAAATTCCAACGAACACTTGGCAGGCCGGATCGATATTATAGATACTACTCGTACTATGCCGAATGATAGTGCGGCCTTCTACCATGAGATTAATCTGGACGGTGTCGCATCTCACCATGCGATGTATTACGAGTTAGATATCGCGAAAGAGGTTGAGCACTTTTTCGTGTATGAGAAAGACAGTCTTATTGTTGCCATCATTGTGTATCTCTTCTCTGTAACTATCTTTTTCTATGTAAATTCCAATATTGAACGCGGTTACTTCAAAGACCTTGCAGCCAAAGACCCTATGACAGGGTTGTTGAATCGTCGTGGCTTAGAAGCGTTTTGGCGCAGCGTAGAGCACGATCAACTGTTTGCCTTAACGGTATTTGATATCGATGATTTTAAGTCAATCAACGATACCTACGGGCACGATAGGGGGGATGATGTGATTCGTTATATGTCTCGTCAGATAAGTAACAGTGTACGAAGCAGTGACGTAGCAGCACGGTTTGGCGGTGAAGAGTTTGTCGTTTACATGAAAGGTGAAGATCGTGACACTTTGATGAGAACATTAGAGCGAGTGAAGAATGCGATTTGTTCTACTTCAACCGACATTATTCCAAATGGATTTACGGTATCTGGCGGTGTCTGCATTGTTGAAACTGAGCAGAGTAAACTTAACTTCGACGAGATATTTAAGTACGCCGATGAAAAGCTGTACGTGGCTAAGACGACGGGTAAAGACCGTCTTGAATTCTAGCCACGTTATTGAATCGTTAAGCGCGTAATCTTAAACAGCTTGGCGGCGTTCTTCTTGATAACGCTGAAGGCGTTCTACAATTGGTGGCGCCTTCTTGAAAGTACGAATTTCTTTAAATAGTTCGTTCGCTTCAGGGTAGCCTTTGCTTAAATAAACAAACCACTGCTTCACTCTATTAGGGTAGTACATGCCTTTGTCCCCTTTAATTTGAAACTCTGAATAACGCAGTAAAAGTTCAATGACTTTATCCCACGGCATTTTTTGGTGGTTGTGCTTAACGACGTTACCAAGGTTTGGAATATTGAAAGCACCACGGCAGACCATCAATGAATCGACGCCTGTTGCTTCTATGCAATCTTGACCATCTTGATAGTTCCAGATTTCCCCATTAGCAATCAATGGTAGAGAAGTCTTTTCTCTTATTTGATTGATGTAATCCCATTTGATTTCGCTGGCTTTATAGCCGCCAACTTTGGTTCTTGCATGTACAGTGAGTTCGTCAGCATTCGCTTGTTCGATGGCATCGACAATTTCAAAGCACTCTTCCGGATGTTCCCAACCCAATCGAATCTTTGCGGACACAGGAATGTGTGCAGGTACTGCTTCTCGACAAGACTTGACCACTTGATAGATGAGTTCTGGCTCTTTTAGCAGTGACGCACCACCATTACTTTTGTTGACCGCCTTTGCTGGGCAACCAAAATTAAGATCAATGCCTTTAGCGCCTAAGCTAGCAGCCTGAAAAGCATTTTCGGCCATCCAATTTGGATGTTGTCCTAGAAGCTGGAGGTGGATTGGTACACCTGCCATGGTCTGAGAGCCTTGATGCAGTTCAGGGCAAATGCGGTGGAACACATGTGGAGGAAGAAGTTGATCAACGACGCGCACAAATTCTGTTACACAGAGATCGTAATCATTGATCTCTGTGAGAATTTCACGCATTAGGTGATCTAGAACGCCCTCCATAGGGCCAAGTATTACGCGCATGCTGTTTTACCGAAACTGAGTGAACCGAAAAATTCGAGGCGTGATTGTACGGCGTGTTAGTTAGATTGTCACTAAGGAGCGGTGTTTGCCATTTCTCGAGTTATTCTTACTTCTCCGGTAATCGGTGAATAATAGAGAATGGGTAAACGTTCAGAGCTCGTGAAGCTTGGAGTGTAGTAGTAATAACACTCAGGTGTTCCAGTGTACCAACTAACAATGGCTTCATCGGAAGGCAAAATAAAGCCAGTATCGTATTGGGAGCGGGCGACTAAATCAGAATCAATCAAAGAGTTCCAGAGTGCAACACATTGGTCACCTGCAACTTGCGGAGCTCCTGTGGGTGGTTGTTCTCGAACAGAAATTGGGAAACCAGTTTCTGACGGGTAAACATCGCCTTCGCCGTAATTCACCACTTGATCAAAAGCAGGTTCACCATCGACAAGCCATTGAGAATGGTACATATCAATGCTGTTTCTGAACGCGGCAAATGCACCTTGTGCCAGTGCTTCATGAGCGTCTCTCGGCACACCAAGGAACCGAGGCGCAGCGGTCACCGCCAATATGCCTAGAATAACGATCACAACGACAAGTTCGAGTAATGTAAAACCTTGGGATTTTGATTTCATGTTGATCTCGCTTAAATGTAACTAAATGTTTATGGAAGCGTTTTACACCCAAGGTTCTGATTATCAAAGCGAAATAAGTGAAATATCGCCAATATTTGAATAGCAATGGTTTGCGTATCGTTATCGGTTAGAAAACAGAGGGAAGTGGTTGGCGACATCTTAGCGGGGATAACGTTATAATATCTAAAATGCCCAAATATCCAGAGCTTTCATGACATATCAATTATTAAGCCTACCAGAATCAATCACTGACATTACTCCGCAGTTTATCGAAGGTGCAATCCTTGCCTCCAACTTAGCGACAAAGCCACTCGATCCTGAAGAATGGATTGCTATCGTTGCGCCTGAAGCGGGCAAAGAGCTTGTAACATTAGTGACGGAACAGATTAACCGTCAGCACAACCTGATTCAGCGTAGTGAATACTTACTGACTGACGCGTTTGCAGAAGGTGACTTCAATGAGCAGTTCGCAGATTTTGCGGAAGGTTTTATGATGGTTTGGCCGACAGTGGAAGAGCAGTGGCAAAGCATTACGGTAGCGGACGGAACTCTGCGCATGCTGCAAGCTCTGTTGACTACATTAATGCTAGCGATTGATGAAGAGCAAACTCAGCAACAAATGATCGCTGCAGGGCTTACTAATCCACCATCACTTGCCGACTTAGTGGGTCAAGTCGATCTGATGATTTCAGAAGTGGCCATGGCGGCGGATGAAGCTATGTTGGGTAATAAGTCGCAGAGCGTGAACCCGTTTAAAGATATTGGTCGAAACGACCTTTGCCCTTGTGAAAGCGGTAAGAAGTTTAAACAATGTTGCGGTAAAAACAGCTAATCGAGATTTTTTCGATAGACTAAGTTTGAGTGAGTAACAGACTTTCTTTTAGTGATAAAAAGCTTAAGCGATAAAAAAGTCGACCTTTGGGTCGACTTTTTAGTTTCTGTACATGATGCGCTAATTGTTAGTCATTCTTTGATTTAACGAATTGAGAAATGACAACAAAACCGAAAGCAATCAAGTTACCCGCAAAGATAATCACTAACCATTGTGGCATTGAAAGCTCTAAAAACTGCCACACAACCTTGCTGCAGTCGCCGTAAGCTTCAAACATCCACGGAGCCCATTGGTTTAAAGGCGCCCAGCTTGGGAAGGTTACGAACAGATCACAAGTAGCAAAAGGAGAAGGATTAAACTGGTAGTCAACGTGTTCTAAAGCCAGCATCAAACCTTTGTATGCGCCAAGTCCCCACCCAGCAAGACCTAACCAGCGTGATATTGGGTTATGAGGGGCGATAGCACCAATGATTGCAGCAAGACCGATAGCAAGCATAGCAACGCGCTCATAGATACACATTACGCAAGGACCAAGCATCATTACGTGTTGAAAGAAGAGAGCGCATGCCTCAAAAAAGACAATAAAAGCCAACAGTAAAAGCCAAGATAAACGTCCCTTAGAGAAGTCTTTGAGCATTGCAAAAAAGTTCACGAATTTAATCCCGTTTATAAAATAAAAAAGCCCTGATTACTCAGAGCTTTTTATCTTGGATAAGTTTCCTAATCAACTAATATTTTTGATTAGTTAGATACACTTATTGTGCTTTACAACACAAAGTTGGATTAGTGGCCACCTGAGATAACGGGAGCAACGACTTCACCAGTGCGTTGCATGATCCAACCTGCATCATAAAACCATGCTGTCATTGGCTCTACGAAGAACATAATGCCTGCCAGGCCAACAAGGGCCAATACGATGGTGTATGGTAGCGCCATGATAACCATGCGACCGTAAGACAGTCGAATTAACGGAGCAAGTGCTGATGTTAATAGGAATAAGAATGCAGCCTGGCCGTTTGGCGTAGCAACAGAAGGTAGGTTAGTACCAGTGTTGATAGCAACAGCAAGTAGGTCGAACTGATCGCGAGTGATGATGCCTTCAACCAGTGCTGTTTTCACTTCGTTGATGTAAACCGTACCGACGAATACGTTATCTGAAACCATCGATAGAATACCGTTGGCTACATAGAATAGGGCGAGCTGTGCACCTTTATCTTCAACGTGAAGTACAGCATCGATTACCGGCTTGAATAGAGCTTGGTCGATGATTACAGCAACAACCGCGAAGAAAACGGCAAGAAGAGCGGTAAATGGCAGTGCTTCTTCAAAAGCCTTACCCATAGAGTGCTCTTCAATAACACCCGTAAATGCAGTTGCTAAGATGATCACAGATAGACCAATCAAACCTACTTCAGCAACGTGAAGCGCAAGGCCGACAATAAGCCAAACTGCGATTGCACTTTGAACCCATAGTTTTGCTACGTCTTGCTTGGTGCGGTTTGCACGTTCTTTGTTGTCAAATTCAACTAAGATTTGACGAACATTCGTTGGCAATTCTGCGCCGTAACCAAACACTTTAAACTTCTCTACAAGTGCACAAGTTAGAATACCGCAGAAGAAAACAGGCAGTGTTACTGGCAGCATACGGATAATAAACTCACCGAATTCCCAGCCCGCTTGCTTAGCAATTACCAAGTTTTGTGGTTCACCTACCATGGTCATTACACCACCCAGAGCTGTACCAACACCAGCGTGCATTAGTAATGAACGTAGGAAAGCGCGGTAGTTTTCTAAGTCATCACGAGTTAGCTCAGAGATTTCTTCATCGTGTGTATGGTCGTGTGCAGACGTTGTGCCTTTGCCTGATGCAACCTTGTGATAGATAGAGTAGAAGCCAACAGCAACGCTAATAACTACGGCGATTACTGTTAGTGCATCTAGGAATGCTGATAAGAAAGCGGCAGCAACACAGAAAGCGACAGAGAGTAAGATTTTAGATTGGATACCAAGCAAGATCTTCGTGAAAATGAACAGAAGTAGTTCTTTCATGAAGTAGATACCAGCAACCATGAATACAAGTAAGAGTAATACTGGAAGGTTTGCTTGTAGCTCGTGATAAACCATTTCTGGTTTGGTCATGCCAATGGCGACGGCTTGAATTGCCAATAAGCCACCCGGTTGAAGAGGGTAGCATTTGAGAGCCATAGCTAGAGTGAAAATAAACTCAACCACCAACAGCCAGCCCGCAACAAATGGGTCAACTAGGAAGAAAACAAACGGGTTGATGATTAAAAAGGAAATGATGGCAAGTTTATACCAATCAGGAGCTTTACCAAGGAAGTTCTTGATAAAAGCGTTTCCGAGAGACATCGGCATGTTAATACTCTTTTATGTTGATTATGAATAGACAAGCAATACAACATTTTGAGAATCGAGCTATAGAAATTGTTAAAAACTATAACTAACAGTGACTTAGAAAAACTACATTCCATGTAATGTTCTGTGGTCTTGCCAAGTCACTCCCTTAGAAACTCAAGCACTGCTTATTTTTGAGCGCAACTCTACTCTTAGATAACATTTAGTCAACAGGAAAAGCCCTGTAGCCCTAAAAATACCTCTTTTTTGTTGAGAAACGCGATCAAAGTAGCGCAAGCATACCACTTAAAATGTGATAAAAACCGACTAGAATCAATATTTCAGCGAAATGATTGAAATTTACAGAATAACGACGGTTTATATATGATTATTACAACTTAATATTGCAAATTAATAACTTTGAAAATATGACCAATCTCGTTGATTTTAAAGAAAATTTATTGTGTTAATGGTTTGTTGAAATGGTGGTTTATAGTCGCTTGCTTTCCAAAGCTAAGGTGCAAACGCGTGCTGAACTTTAGAGCTTTAACTCTACCTGGGTTTTAGGTGAGTAAAATTTTTGAGGGTGTTTCCGCTAGGTGTGAACTAGTGGTATGATGAGTAAATTAGAACAGAATAATTAAATTGGATTGAAGTGTAGATGGTCATTAAGGCGAAGAGCCCGGCAGGATTTGCAGAAAAGTATATCATTGAAAGTATTTGGAATGGCCGTTTCCCTCCAGGTTCTATCTTGCCCGCAGAGCGTGAGCTTTCTGAGCTGATTGGTGTTACACGTACTACACTTCGTGAAGTACTACAGCGTCTTGCTCGTGATGGTTGGTTGACAATCCAACACGGCAAACCAACTAAAGTTAACCAGTTTATGGAAACCTCAGGTCTTCATATCCTTGATACGTTAATGACGTTGGACGTGGATAACGCAAGCAAAATGGTAGAAGACCTGCTTGCGGCTCGTACTAATATCAGCCCGATCTTTATGCGTTATGCATTCAAAGCAAACAAAGAAGCTTCAGAGCGCACAATCAGTAACGTGATTGAATCTTGTGAAGCGCTACTTGCGGCACCGACGTGGGATGATTTCTTGGAATCGTCGCCATACGCTGACAAGATCAAACAAGCGGTAAAAGAAGATTCAGAAAAAGATGAAGCGAAACGTCAGACGATCTTAATTGCTAAGACGTTTAACTTTTATGACTACATGCTGTTCCAACGCTTGGCATTCCACTCTGGCAATCAGATTTACGGCCTGATCTTTAACGGTGTACGTAAACTGTATGACCGTATCGGTAGTTACTACTTCTCTAACCCAGAAGCTCGACGTTTAGCGATGGATTTTTATAAAGAGTTATTCATTATCTGTGAAAGTGGTGAGCGTGAAACTTTGCCATTAGTGATCCGTAACTACGGTATCGCAAGTGCGCAAGTTTGGAATGAAATGAAAACGACATTGCCAACGAACTTCACTGAAGACGATAGCTAATTTTTTGGTTAACTTAATAAGTCTTTAGAGTAAGAACAAAAAAAGCGGTGAGATAATTGAATTATCTCACCGCTTTTTTATTTATTAAGAGTCTGTACTGATTTATCAGTAGGTCGTTATTTACCCCGCAAACTCTTCTGAATCTGGACGGTTGGTAAACTGAACGCCATTTAGGAAGTCGCAAAGCAGTTGGTCTTCACATACTTTGTAGTTTTTGTTCTCTGGCTTGCGGAAGTAAGCGCCGATTTCGTACTTGCTCAAGCTAATACCAACCACTTCTAGTACGTCCAGAACATCTTCTGCTTTCATGTTTAATGCAATTCGAAGCTTCATGAAAATCATGTTGTTAGTCAGTGCAACTTCAGGTTTAGGCTGTTCGCCTTCTTTTTTACCACGCTTAAGGTTGATGAAACCATTTAGGAATACCGCTAACTCTTTATCTTTCATCTTAGAGCATGACTTGTCGTTGTCGTCTTTTAGCCAGTTAATTACTTGGTCATGAGCAACGGTCACATCAGCTTGTTCAATCGCTTTGATGATTTGTGCATTTTTAAGGTTTAGTGCGTGTTGAATACGACGCAAGATTTCGTTGTTAGTCACTGGGGATTCCTAAAAAGGGTTTTAGAGTAAAGGTGTGTTGGTTAGTCCAGTATCGTCGACAAACCAATTTCTACTCTACATAGCATAGTTGACGGGGACTCTAACAGAGAACGCTTATTTTCGGTAGATATAAAAAATCCCCAATGCCTATTAACTCTTTCAAGTTAAAAGTGCATTAGGGATTTAGTTATGAGTGCTTGTTATCTGACTTGAGTCAGAATTACATTACACGCATACCAGGCTGAGCACCTTCGTGTGGCTCAAGGATCCATAGATCGCTGCCGCCAGGGCCCGCTGCTAGGATCATGCCTTCAGACATACCAAACTTCATTTTACGAGGTTTTAGGTTTGCTACCATTACGGTTAGCTTGCCTTCTAGCTCTTCAGGTTTGTATGCTGACTTGATACCAGAGAATACTTGGCGAGTCTCACCACCGATGTCCAGTTGGAACTTCAGTAGCTTGTTCGCTTTTGGTACTTCTTCACACGAGATAATACGAGCAATACGCATATCCACTGCTGCAAAGGCATCGAACTCAATCTCGTCTGCGATTGGCTCTTTGTCTAGCTCAGTTTGGCTTGCTTGCTCTTTCTCAGCGTCTGCTTTTTCTTTCGCTGCTGCTTCAGCTGCTGCATCTTCTTTAGAAGACTCGATCATCGCTTCCACTTTCTTAGGGTCAATACGGCTAAATAGCGCTTTGAACTTAGTGATTTCGTGATCAGTTAGCGGCGTTGCAACACCTTCCCATGTTAGCTCTTCGTTTAGGAAAGCTTCTGTGCGGGCCGCAAGCTCAGGCATCACTGGTTTCAGGTAAGCCATTAGTACGCGGAATAGGTTGATGCCAACAGAAGATACTTCTTGAAGCTCTTTCTCTTTACCTTCTTCTTTTGCAAGAACCCAAGGTGCTTTCTCATCGATGTACTGGTTCGCTTTGTCTGCTAGTGCAGTAATTTCACGAATAGCGCGGCTGAACTCTCGAGATTCGTATAGCTCACCGATACGCTCAGCGGCAGCAACGAATTCGTTGTAAAGCTCTGGTTCTGCAAATTCAGCAGATAGCTTGCCTTCGAAGCGCTTAGTGATGAAACCTGCGTTACGAGAAGCTAGGTTAACAATCTTGTTTACTACGTCAGCGTTTACACGTTGAGTGAAGTCTTCAAGGTTAAGGTCTAAATCATCGATACGGCTGTTTAGTTTCGCAGCGTAGTAGTAACGAAGACACTCAGGGTCTAGGTGGTTTAGGTACGTACTTGCTTTGATGAATGTGCCTTTAGATTTAGACATCTTCGCGCCGTTCACAGTTACGTAGCCGTGTACAAATACGTTGTTTGGCTTACGGAAACCCGCACCGTCCAGCATTGCTGGCCAGAATAGGCTGTGGAAGTAAACGATGTCTTTACCGATGAAGTGGTAAAGCTCAGTTGTGCTGTCTTTCTTCCAGTATTCGTCGAAGTTTAGGTCGTCACGCTTGTCACATAGGTTCTTGAAAGAAGCCATGTAGCCAACAGGTGCATCTAGCCATACGTAGAAGAACTTGTCTTTTTCGCCTGGGATTTCGAAGCCGAAGTAAGGCGCATCACGTGAGATATCCCACTGCTGTAGGCCAGACTCGAACCATTCCTGCATTTTGTTTGCAGTTTCGTTCTGTAGAGAGCCAGAACGAGTCCACTCTTTAAGCATGCTTTCGAACTGAGGTAGGTCGAAGAAGAAGTGCTCAGAGTCTTTCATTACTGGAGTTGCGCCAGAAACCGCTGATTTCGGGTTAATCAGTTCAGTTGGGCTGTATGTCTCACCACAGTTATCACAGTTATCGCCATACTGGTCTTCTGACTTACACTTAGGGCAAGTACCTTTTACGAAGCGGTCTGGTAGGAACATCTCTTTCTCAGGATCGAAAAGCTGAGAAATAGTACGGCTAGAAATGAAGCCGTTCTTTTTTAGTTCTAGGTAGATATGAGAAGCCAGTTCGCGGTTCTCTTCGCTGTGTGTGCTGTGGTAGTTATCAAAGCTGATATCAAAGCCAGCGAAGTCTTTTTGGTGCTCTTCACTAACAGCAGCGATCATCTCTTCTGGCGTGATACCCATCTGTTGAGCTTTAAGCATAATTGGCGTGCCGTGAGCATCGTCAGCACAGATGAAGTTTACAGTGTTGCCTCGCAGACGCTGGTATCGAACCCAGATATCAGCTTGGATATGCTCAAGCATATGGCCAAGGTGAATAGAGCCGTTAGCGTACGGAAGCGCACAAGTTACCAAAAGTTGTCTTGGATCAGTTGCCATACTTAATAATTCGCTTTTTTGATAGGTATAAATTTGATTGGTAATACTACTTTATAACGTGTGATACGCCAAGGTATCAGACAAAGGATTCCCCTAGTTTTTTAGGGGTTCAGTCTTCATCTCGTGGGTGATAGCATAAATAAAAAAGGAGCCCCAATGCGTAACTTTACTTCTAAGCAAGATTTCTGTTCATGGTTGAATGAGTTCGAGTCACCAATCCTCATCCCAGAGTGGGCGCTACACCAAAATATTGTATCTGTTGATCCGCGTGGATCATTTGTTATTACCTTACCGTTTGCTGCCAATCAGCTTGCTGTTGACCTTGAAAGTTGGATTAACGCTCAGATTGAGCAACAGCTTGTTAGTGCTTTCCAATTTGAAGTGAAGGTAAAGCCGTCGGCACTTGAAACGACAGTATCAACGCCACTCAAAGGCGTGAAGAACATCATCGCCGTGACATCCGCAAAGGGTGGGGTGGGTAAATCGACCACTTCTGTAAACCTTGCTCTGGCTTTATCTAAGTCTGGTTCAAAAGTGGGTTTATTGGATGCGGACATCTATGGCCCTTCTGTACCAATGATGCTTGGGCAATTAGATGCGAAACCAGAAGTTCAGAACAATAAGTGGATGATGCCAATCGAAGCGCACGGTATTTTCACTCACTCTATTGGCTATCTTGTGTCGAAAGACGATGCGGCAATCTGGCGAGGCCCAATGGCAGCTAAGGCTTTGGGGCAGCTTGTTAATGAAACCGTATGGCCAGAGTTGGATTACCTTGTTATCGACATGCCACCTGGTACGGGTGATATTCAACTGACATTGTCACAACAGATCCCGGTGACAGGCGCGGTAGTGGTGACTACACCTCAAGATTTGGCATTAGCGGATGCGCGTAAAGGCGTAGCGATGTTTGATAAGGTGAGTGTGCCAGTCGCAGGCTTAGTTGAAAACATGAGCTATCATATTTGTAGTCACTGTGGTGAGAAAGAGCATATCTTTGGTGCTGGTGGTGCTGAAGCCATGTCAGAAGAGTTTTACCTCGATATTTTGGCACAGATCCCTCTTCATATTGATGTGCGAGAAGACATCGATGCAGGTTGCCCGACGGTGATTCGTCGTCCAGATAGTGAACATACACGTCATTACTTAGAGCTTGCTGAGAATGTGGCTGCGAAGATGTTCTGGACCGGCAAGGCGAGACCAGAAGCGATTAACTTCTCGATGGTTGAATAAAGTTGGCCACTCTTAATGTCGTGTAAATCTTGTTGGATTAGATAAACAGCGGTTGGATTTAGGCTGATAGCCATTGGGGTTGTGCAAATAGTTGTAGGCAAGTTATTTGAAAGCAAACGATTGTCTTAAGTAAATGTATTAAGATCATCAATTTGACTGCAATTAGCTAAAATCGCGACTAGAATCTATGTGCTTTAGCCCCTATAATCAGGCGGTTTATCTCTTCCCACCACCAAACCATATCGGGTGCAAAATTAATGTCTGATAATAATCAATGTGTCATCGTAGGTATCGCTGGCGCTTCAGCTTCAGGAAAAAGTCTGATTGCTAGTACAATTTATAATGAATTGCGCGAAAAAGTAGGCGACCATCAAATTGGTGTTATCACGGAAGATTGCTATTACAGCGACCAAAGCCACTTGAGTATGGAAGAGCGTGTTAAAACTAACTACGATCACCCAAATGCACTAGATCATGATCTTTTATGTGAACATCTACAGCAGCTAATGAGTGGCAACTCCGTAGAAGTTCCTGAATACAGCTACACAGAGCACACACGTACTTCTGAAACGACTACACTTACTCCTAAGAAAGTGATCATTTTAGAGGGTATTCTGCTTCTAACAGACCCGCGTCTTCGTAAACTAATGCACGCAAGTGTGTTTATGGATACACCATTAGACATCTGTCTACTACGCCGTGTTAAGCGTGATGTAGAAGAGCGTGGTCGTACAATGGACACTGTACTTAAGCAATACCAACAAACAGTACGTCCAATGTTCATGCAGTTTATCGAGCCTTCAAAACAACATGCAGACATCATCGTTCCTCGTGGTGGTAAAAACCGTATTGCGATTGATGTGCTAAAAGCGCACATTGCGAAGTTGTTGAAGTCTTAATCGAATAAAATTTTGCCTAAGTGACTCACTTAGCTTTATTTTTTACCGAATCAGTGGCACTTTTATAGTGCCACTTTCTTTTGGAATCTAAGCAAGGAATATGCGGATGAAGAAACTACTCATTTTCATAGCTGTACCAGTGTCTGTTGTCATTGCAGCAATTCTGGCACTAGTGCTGTTAGTGAATCCCAACCAATTTAAGCCATTAATTGTCGAACAAGCCCAAAAACACACTGGCCTAGAGCTCGTGATCGAGGGCGATATCAGCTGGCAATTCTTCCCATCTATTGGCTTTGAACTTGGTCAAACTGAATTACGTAACCCAGAAGGGTTCACTCAACCAAATCTATTCAAGGTTGATACCGTTGGCGTTGATGTTTCGGTTACTCCGCTATTTAGCAACCAACTAGAGATCGGCAACATCACTCTAGACGGTGCAGAATTTTATTTAGAAACGCTTAAAGATGGTCGCAAGAACATTGATGCGTTAACACAAGCGTCAGCGCCTCAAGAATCTGAGCCTGCAGCAGATACAAGTTCTGAATCAGCGCCTGCCCCTCAAGAGCAAACTACCACAGACGCATCGGGTTGGACGATCAACCTTGCAGGTGTCACTGTATCAAACGCATTGTTTGAAATGGACGACAAGCAAGCGGGTTCATTCACTAAGTTATACGATGTGTCTTTGAACTTATCTGAGTTCGCTGTGGATACATGGACAACGGCAACCTTCGCCGCTTCTGGTGAAAACAATCAACAGAAATTCTCTGCACAAGGCAGTGCAGAATTCAAGTTAGCTGAAGGCTTCGCAAGTTACGCACTTCGTAATATTGACTTAAACGCTAAGTTCAATGATCCATCGACGTCGATTGAGTCAGCAAAAATTGGCTTGAATACGTTTGAGTTCGATAAGGTAAACCAACTGACTTACGCTGTAATCGGTAACGCGGCTGGCCTTGACCTTGATCTTAAAGGTGGCGGAGAACTTACTGTTGATAGCGCGATTTCAAAAGTAACGCTGAACAAATTAACGTTAGACTCAACATTCAAAGGCGACACGCTTCCTCAGTCTCCAATGAAAGTCGACATGCTGTCTGACTTAAGCTTCGATCTTAACAAGAGCCACCTGAGCTTTGTGTTAGAGAAGCTACAAGCTAACGCTATTGCATTAGACGGTAAAGCAGACGTAACCCTATCTGAAATACCAAAGGTTCGTTTCTCTCTTCATAGCCCGAATATTGATTTGGACGAGTTACTAGGCTTAGGCAATACAACAGAAACAGCGAGCACTGCTCCTTCTGGTTCTGCTGGTGGCTCAACGTCAAACTCTGGTAGTTCAGCTCCAGCTAAAGAAGTGGAACCTGATCTGTCGGCTCTGAAAACGTTAGACGTGAAAGGTGACATCACGATTGATAAGTTCAAGGCGAACAACGCGAAAATGCAGAATGTTAAAACGGCATTTTCAGTTAACCGCGGTGTGGCTGAATTGACTTCATTCACATCGAATCTTTACCAAGGTTCTATTTCAGCTACGGCTAAGCTAGACGCTCGTAAAACACCGGCGACTTACACGGCTAAGAAGAAAATCAAAGGCGTGAAAGTACAACCGTTACTGATTGATGTTGCGGATAACGATATGCTGGAAGGTACGGGCAATATCGATGTTAATGTGAAAGGTAAGAGCCTGACTCCGACGGGTATTAAGAAGAACCTAGTTGGTACTATCGCGATTAACTTTGAAGATGGTGCAGTTAACGGCATCAACGTAGCTCAACTGATTCGAGAAAACTACGCTAAGATCAAGGGCGAGAAAGTTGAAAGCACAAATGAAGCTCAAAAAACGGACTTCAGTGCAATGAAAGCGACGCTGAAAGTGGATAAAGGTTGGGTTTCAACTAACGACTTATCAGCACAGTCGCCATTGTTACGCGTGACAGGTCAAGGTAAAGCAAACTTCATCAATGAAACGGTCGATTTCCTTGTGCGTACATCAATTGTGGGTTCACTTGAAGGTCAGGGCGGTAAGAGTATCGACGATCTGAAAGATGTGACAATCCCAATTAAGGTAACTGGCCAGTGGGCTGACCCGAAATTCGCACTTGTTTTTGATGATGTGTTGAAGCAGAAAGCACAGAAAGAAATTGACCGTGGTGTGAACAAGCTAACGGACAAGATCAAAGACGAGAAAACTAAAGAAGCAGTTGATGGTTTATTGAAAGGTTTCTTTAACTAAACGTTTTTAACTCGTATATAAAGAAGCGCCATTCCTACGGTAGGAATGGCGCTTTTGTTTGGGTGCTTATAATACTTTCGAAAGATTCCCTATGACACGCGTCACTCGCTCTAGGGAATGACGATAGGTGGTTAAGAGCGTGACAGTCTAGTGGGCGTCATCCTCGAGAGGGAAGAATGAGCGAGAAGGGGATCTCTGGTTTAATGTGATTACCAGTCAACGCCTTGCAGAGCTTTAACTCCAGACTCGAAAGCGTGCTTTACGTTACGAACTTCAGACACGGTATCGGCCATGTCCGTTAAAGTACGATGTGCTCCACGGCCAGTAATGATCACGGATTGCATTTTCGGACGGTTATTCAGTGCTTCTACCACTTCATCCAGTTCAATGTAGCCGTAACTCACCATGTAAGTCAGTTCATCAAACAGAATCACATCAATCGACTCATCGGCTAGCATGCGTTGGCACTCTTTCCACACGCGCTGTGCGGCTTCGATATCTTGAGCCTTGTTTTGAGTTTCCCAAGTAAAGCCAGTACCCATCACTTGAAACTCTACATCGAGCTTTTGCAGGACATTCTTTTCGCCGTTATCCCAAGTTCCTTTTACAAACTGAGCGACGGCACACTTCTTACCATGGCCGACTGCACGTGTAATCGTACCAAAACCGGATGTTGATTTACCTTTACCGTTACCAGTAATAACCAACAATAGGCCTTTTACTTCTTGTGCTGCAGCGACACGAGCATCGACTTGTTCTTTTACTTTCTGTTGTCTTGCTTTGTGGCGTTGTTCTTTGTTGTCTTCAGTCGACATAACAAATCCTTTTAAGTTGTGATTGCGCCTATCATAGCCTAACTTAACGATAGCAAAAACCATCGGAAGAACAGGTGATTAGGGATGAAAAAGATACTTGTGGTTTGTATGGGGAATATTTGCCGTTCGCCAACAGGTGAAGCGGTACTAAGGAAGAAAGCGCAACAACTGGATATTGACGTTGTGGTTGACTCTGCAGGGACGATTGGTTTTCATCAAGGCAACCCGCCAGACTCGCGTTCGAAATCTGCAGGAGAGAAGCGAGGCTACAGCTTTAAGGGGATTATTTCTCGTAAAGTGGTTGATAATGACTTCGAAGAATTTGACCTGATACTCGCGGCAGATAGAGCCAATTTAGACGACTTAATGAGCCAGTGTCCAGCTCACTTCCAATACAAGCTTGCGTTATTTTTAAGCTTTGGAGAGTCACAATATCAAGAGGTCCCCGATCCCTATTATGGTGAGGGAAATGGCTTTGAATTGGTGTTGGATTTAATCGAAGAGTCGAGCGAAGCGATACTGCGTTCAATATAGTGTAGAGGCTGTGTTCTTGGTGGGCGATAAAGTATCAAGGTTCATCGATATAAAAAAGGCCGACATTGAATGTCGACCTTTCTAAATCTAGCTTTAAGCTATGACTAAGCTTACTTAGACATTACTTTGTAGATTGGGTCTTCTGCAACGTTCGCTTCAACTAAGCTACCGGCTTTGTGCAGCATAGCAACACAGTCTTGGCTTAGGTGGCGAAGGTGAAGTGTTTTACCTAGTGCCGCGTAACGGTCAGCAATCGTGTCGATCGCTTCAATTGCAGAGTGGTCAGTAACGCGTGAGTTTGCGAAATCAACGACTACATCTTGTGGATCGTTATATGCGTCAAACAACTCTAGGAAGTTAGCCGTTGAACCAAAGAAGATTGGACCGTTAACTTTGTACTCTTTAGAGCCTTCAGCGTTTACAGACGTGTCTGCGTAGATGTGTTTAGCATGTTGCCAAGCAAACATCAGCGCTGAAGCTACAACACCCACACCTACTGCGACAGCAAGGTCAGTCAGTACTGTTACTACGGTAACAAGAACGATAACGAAGAAGTCTTGCTTAGGAACGCGACGTGCAAGCTTGAAGGTTGCCCACTCAAATGTACCGATAACAACCATGAACATTACGCCCACAAGTGCTGCTAGAGGAATCATTTCAATCAGTGCAGAACCGAACAGGATGAACATGAGTAGTGCAACTGCCGCTACAATACCTGAAAGGCGACCACGACCGCCTGAGTTTACGTTGATCATCGATTGACCGATCATCGCACAACCACCCATCGCGCCAAATACTGAACACGTTACGTTAGCCATACCTTGACCAACACATTCACGGTTAGATTGACCACGAGTGTTTGTCATTTCATCTAGTACTGTCAGTGTCAGTAGAGACTCGATCAGGCCGATAGCCGCAAGAATAATTGCGTAAGGCAGGATGATCTGTAGTGTCTCAAAAGAAAACGGAACAGCAGGAATAGAGAACGTTGGTAGAGAACCCGCTAGCGTTGCAGCTTCGTCACCAGACATCGTACGTAGGAAGTCGACAACAGTTCGAGTTTCAAGGTCAAGACCTACAACCAAAGCTGTTACTGTAACAATAGCAACCAATGAAGATGGTACCGCTGTTGTTAGCTTAGGTAGGAAGTGGATGATAGCCATTGTAAGGGCTACTAGACCCAGCATTAGTGTCATTTGACCGCTTGGTAACCAAGTTAGTGCACCTGTTACGTCTGGTGCTTTAAATTGACCAAGCTGAGCTAGGAAGATAACAATTGCCAAACCGTTCACGAAACCAATCATTACTGGGTGTGGAACGATACGGATAAATTTACCTAGCTTAAATACACCCGCTGCAATTTGCAGAAGGCCGGCTAGCATAACTGCCGCAAATAGGTATTGAACGCCATGGGTTGCCACTAGGCTCACCATTACAACAGCCATTGCGCCAGTTGCACCAGAAATCATACCTGGACGACCGCCGAAGACAGAAGTAATTAAACCTACGATGAATGCTGCGTATAGACCAACCATTGGGTCAACGCCTGCAACAAAGGCGAATGCTACGGCTTCAGGTACCAGAGCTAGGGCTACTGTAAGACCTGAAAGCACATCATTCTTTACAGAGTGCTTTGAAAATTGTGGGAATTCGAACATGTTTGCTCAGCTATGCTTAAGATGGATTTACCGACACGGGTGTATTGCGTAGCCAAACAGTGATGGAAAAGAGCGGCAATAGCGAAGTGTCGAAAAGATAAGTGCGCGAATGCTACCCAAAAATGTGATTAAGTTCAAGGTTGAACCTAACTTTGAGTAATATATCTGTTAATTTTTATTCGATTAGTAGATATGAAAAAGGCTGCTTTAATAAGCAGCCTTTGATTCTATTTACTTGCGGTTATCTATCAGTAATCACTAGTAGTTTGGCTTTGTCATCACCGCGCCAGCTTTGTTCGACGCTGCCTGACTGCCAGCACCTTTCGATACAAAACGTTCAGTGCGGAACGGAGCTGCAATCACTTCAATCTCTTTGATCTCTTGAGGACCAGGAGCTTTAGTCATTGGTGAACCGGCTTGTTTCTTAGCAACTGCTGCCTTTGGTGCCGCTTTAGGAGCTTCTGTTTTTACAACAGGTGCTTCTTCAACTTTTGCACTTTCAGCTTTAGGCGCTTCAGCTTCAACAACTGGTGCTGCTTCTGCTACAACAGGCGCTTCAACTTTCGTCGCTTCTGCAATCACTGGAGCTTCAACTTTCGCAGTTTCAACGACCACTGGTGCCTCTTCAACGACTGCAGGAGCTTCAACTACAGCAGGAGTCTCAGCTACTTGAGCTTCAACAGCAGCTTCTTCGCGACGGATAATCACTTTGCCCATAGCTAGTTCAGGACATGCGAAGCCGCCAGTCATTGCTACGTTGCTTTGTGGTGCCGTCTCTAGAGCAACACTCTGCTCTTGAACAGATGTTTGAGCTTCAGCTACTACTTGAACTTCAGCCACTTCAGGTTTTGTCTGCTTGTGGTGAGGTTTTGGAATGAAGCGAGGCATCACTTTACCCATAGCCATCTCTGGAGAAGCTACACCACCTTTACGTAGGCGGAATGGGTTAGGGCGACGATCACGACCGCGACGACGACGTTGACCACTTGCACGTAGGTGACG
Source organism: Vibrio gigantis (assembly GCF_024347515.1). Taxonomy (NCBI): domain Bacteria; kingdom Pseudomonadati; phylum Pseudomonadota; class Gammaproteobacteria; order Vibrionales; family Vibrionaceae; genus Vibrio; species Vibrio gigantis. The sequence continues at coordinate 2,436,547 of NZ_AP025492.1, read as the reverse complement.
TGGAGAACGACGGTTACGACGTTGTTTCGGCTCTTCCTGTTCAGTTTGCTCTGCATTCGCTTGAGTTGCTTCTACTTGTTCCGCAACTTTTTGCTCTTGAGCTACTGATTGTTCTTTTGAAACAGATAGTTCTTTAGCAGCAACTTGCTCTTTTGAAGCATTATCTTCAGCTTGAGCTTGCTGGTCTTTAACACGAACTTGCTTGTTCAGTTTACGACGCTGACGACGCTCTTTAATCTTAGCTGCTTTCGCTTCAGGCTTAGCCTTAGGCGCTTCCGGTTTTCCAGCTTGTGCTTCTGCCGCTAGCTGTAGACCTTCTTCTGCTAATTTAGATGGTGCTTGCTCTTCGCGTTGCTTCTGCTCATCACGTGGCTTATTGCGACGGTCTTGCTTAGGCTTACGAGGCTGACGATTTTGCTGTGGAGCTGCCTCTTTCTGCTCTTCAGGTTTCTCATCACGTGCAGGCTTACGACGACGTTTGTTGTCACGGTTTTCGTTACGATTGTCACCACGCTCACCACGTTGGTTACGACGACGGTTATCGTTACGATCACGGCGTTGACGGTTGCCGTTGTTGCGATTGTTTTTAGGTTTTTCTTCTTGCTTCTCTTCTTCTTTCTTCTCTTCTTGAGTTGAAGAGCCAAATAAGAAGCTACCGATAGCTTTGAAGAAACGACCAATTAGACCTGATTCTTGAGTTGCTGATGGCTCAGCTTTTTTCTCTTCTACAGCTTTAGGTGCTGGAGCGGGAGTTGGTGCCGATTGAGCCGGAGCTGCGAAGCCTTTCAGAGCAGGTTCTTCGATCTTCTTAGGACGAATAGTCTGTTCAGCTGGCTCTTTGCTTTCCGCTTCTTTTAGAGCTTCTAGCTTGTTAGGCAGCAAGTAAGACAGCAGATCGAACTCTTCACCTTCACGAACACGGATAACCTCAAAGTGCGGCGTTTCCATGTCTGAGTTAGGAACAACAGTGATCTTAACTTCTTGGTTCTTCTCGATGTGGTTTACTGAGCGACGTTTTTCGTTCAGAAGGTAAGAAGCGATTGGAACAGGTACAACAGCAAGTACTTGTGCTGTGTTGTCTTTTAGAGCTTCTTCTTCAATTAAACGTAGAACAGAAAGCGCTAGAGATTCGTTATCACGAACAACACCAGTACCTGTACAACGAGGACAAATGTGGTGGCTTGCTTCTGCTAGTGATGGGCTCAAACGTTGACGAGACATCTCTAGAAGACCAAAGCGAGAAATACGACCAATCTGAACACGTGCGCGATCTAAACGAACGGCATCACGTAGACGGCTTTCTACTTCGCGTTGGTGGCGAACCGGAGTCATATCGATAAAGTCGATTACAACAAGGCCACCTAGGTCACGCAGACGTAATTGACGGGCAATTTCATCAGCTGCTTCTAGGTTAGTGTTAAGTGCTGTTTCTTCAATATCGCCGCCCTTTGTTGCACGAGCAGAGTTGATATCGATAGAAGTCAGTGCTTCTGTTGGGTCGATTACGATAGAACCACCAGATGGAAGACGAACTTCACGTTGGAAAGCAGATTCAATCTGGCTTTCAATCTGGTAATGGCTGAATAGTGGCACTTCACCATCGTATTTCTTAACGCGATTCATGAAATCTGGGCGTATTAATTGAATGTGCGCTTGTGCACGTTCAAAAATAGTATTGCTGTCGATTAGAATCTCGCCAATATCACGACGTAGGTAGTCACGAATCGCACGAACGATAACGTTACTCTCTTGGTGAATTAAGAAAGGAGCTGCATTTGAATCAGAAGCTTGCTTGATAGCGCCCCAGTGATTCAGTAGTACGTTTAGGTCCCACTCTAGCTCTTCTGCACTTTTACCAACACCCGCTGTACGCACGATTAGGCCCATACCTTGAGGAAGCTCAAGAGTGCTTAATGCTGCTTTCAGTTGAGTGCGTTCATCACCTTCGATACGACGAGAAATACCGCCTGCACGAGGGTTATTAGGCATAAGAACTAAGTAACTACCAGCCAAAGAGATGAAAGTTGTCAGTGCAGCACCTTTGCTACCACGTTCTTCTTTCTCTACTTGTACGATTACTTCTTGGCCTTCTTTTAGCACTTCTTTAATGCTAGGACGGCCTTGGTATGTATAACCTTCAGGGAAGTATTCGCGGGCAATTTCTTTAAGAGGGAGGAAACCGTGACGTTCTGCGCCGTAATCAACGAATGCCGCTTCTAGGCTTGGTTCAATACGGGTAATACGTCCTTTGTAGATATTCGCTTTCTTTGACTCGTGACCTGGACTTTCGATATCTAGATCGAACAGTCGCTGGCCATCAACCAAAGCGACACGCAACTCTTCTTTTTGAGTTGCGTTAATTAACATTCTTTTCATTTAGAAATTCTCATTGTCTTTTCTTATTTTCATCATTGTTCTTATCGCTTTATTTCGTTTCTCATGGTGCCAGATCCCATGGCTTTATCGGTGCAGCCTCCCGGCTGGAGAGGGATGCTCTGGGGCACGTCAGTCATCATAGGGAGTTAGCCTATGATCCGCGATGTGGCGGTGAATACTCAACATGAGCGTACGTGAGTAGAGCGATAAGGAACCCAGTTGACCGTGTCTTACGCCGATTGCAGCACTGTCTAATCTGAGTTATCTACTCATTTACTTGCTTATGAATGGTTAGCTGTTTAAATAATAGTCAAACCACTGATAGCAGCTGTGAACTATAGCAGCGGTCGGTAAACACAGCAATCTGCTTTGTCGGAATGCTGTAAAAAAAACAGTTTTTGTTTGGGTTTTGATAGCTCTAACTCACTGTCTATAAATAATTTATCAATTGATATTTTAATTTGCAGGAATCTTGGTGCTTTTTTGTTCGAAGAATCAAAGAAATATAGAACTTCAACGAGCATTTGAGGATAGATCGGCAGGGATTAAGGATAAATAAGTTCGGAATAGAGCTAAGAAAATCTCAATTATCAAAAGTGACAGTGATACAATAGCCCAATGAGCGAAATTAGAACCCAAGTCCAATTCGTCGACATTGACGAAGATATGGCTGGTCAGCGTATTGATAACTTCTTACGCAACCAATTAAAAAATATCCCGAAAAGCATGATTTACCGAATCGTGCGTAAAGGCGAAGTCCGCGTAAACAAAAAACGCATCAAGGCTGAATACAAACTAAAAGCAGGTGATTTAGTTCGTATCCCGCCAGTCACTATTGAAGAGAAAACAGAAGACAGTGTACCAAGTACGAAACTCAATAAGGTTTCGGAATTGGAACAGTGCATCATCTATGAAGATGATCACATGCTGATTTTGAATAAACCATCAGGCACTGCGGTTCATGGTGGTAGTGGACTTAAGTTCGGCGCAATTGAAGCGTTAAGAGCACTTCGTCCCGATGCTCGCTTTCTTGAATTAGTGCACCGTATCGATAGAGATACGTCTGGCATTTTGCTTGTTGCTAAGAAGCGCTCGGCGCTAAGACACCTTCAAGCACAGTTCCGTGAAAAAACGGTTCAAAAATACTACTTTGCTTTAGTGATGGGCGAATGGAAGAACAGCTGTAAAGTCGTAAACGCGCCTTTGTTGAAGAATGAAGTAAACAGCATTGTTCGCGTGAACCCAAACGGCAAAGCTTCTGAAACCCGCTTTAAGGTTTTAGAGAAATTCCAAGAGGCGACGTTGATTCAAGCTAGTCCAATTACAGGCCGTACACACCAAATCCGTGTGCATGCTCAGTATACTGGTCACCCAATTGCTTGGGATGATCGCTACGGTGATCGTCGTTTTGACGCTTACACGGGCAAGGTTGGTCTTGATCGTCTGTTTCTACATGCAGCAAACATTAAGTTCACACACCCAGGTAGTGAAGAGAAGATGGATATTTCGGCGCCAATGGAAAGAAGGTTAGAGAAAGCTCTTACTGGATTACGTAAGATCTAAGAAGATACGAGATACGAAAAGAAGATATTCTTTTCAAATTGAGTGTGTACATAGAATCATAAAGGTTGACGAATATCGTCAACCTTTTTTGTTTGTGCGTGTTGTAGGAGATCCCCAACTCGCTCGTTTTGCGCTCTTGGGGATTACGGCTTTTTAAAGTCACGTTCTATATTATTCGCTGATGAGATAAAGTTGCGTGCGGTGTCATTCCCTAGACTGACGAAGGAAGGAGTAGGGAATCTCTAACAAAGAGAGCGTACCCGTTACAGCACACTCATTCCTTGTACTTCCAGCATATCGACCAAGTCGATCAGTGGCAGACCAATAAGGGTGTTCGGGTCTTTGCCTTCCATCTGTTTAAACAACGCGATGCCTAACCCTTCACACATAAAACTACCGGCGCAGTAATAAGGCTGTTCTTTCTCAACATAACTAATGATCTGTTGCTCTGTTAAATCGCGGAAATGCACTACAAAGGTGTCGAGACGCGTGTCAGCTTTATTAGCCTCACTGTTCCAAACCGAAAGCCCGGTATAAAAAGTAATACTCTTGCCGCTTTGGCGAGATAACTGCTCGATCGCTTTTTCTCGAGTATGAGGCTTACCTATGATCTCTCCGTCAATGACACAAACCTGATCAGAGCCAATGACTAAGCTAGGCAGATCCACAGCACAAGACTTAGCTTTGGTCTCAGCAAGGCGCATCACCAACTGTTGAGGTGTCTCTTCGGGAAGCGGCGTTTCATCGCAGTCAGGCTTAGCTGTGACAAAGTTTAACTGTAGTTTTTTGAGGATCTCTTGCCTAAATGGAGACGTAGAAGCTAAAACTAGTTGGTAATTTCTCATTTTAATTTACAATTCGAGTAAGCATTTAGTTCAGGATAACGTAACTTATCCTGCTATTCATAATGCTCTGAACAGGAAAGGTAGGAAAGTACATTTTTTTTGCCATTTCCTTTGACTAAACATGATTTGGAAGATAAGATTCGCGCCCTATGCAAAAGGAAAAAATACCGCGTACAGTTGATCCGGCAAGAACGGCTCAAAAACGACTTGATGTGAATGGTATCATTCAGGTCAGTCTTTTAAAGCGTTTAACCGAAGCAACTGAAGGCGTAAAACGTGACGCGCAAGTCTCAATGTCATTTGGGCTTGATGAACAACGATTAGTCGTTATCTCTGGTAAAGCTAACGTCGAAGTCGATTTAGAGTGTCAACGTTGTAATGAGGTTTTCGCACATGAGTGCGATGTCCAATTTACTTATACTCCTGTTTACAGTGAGAAAAGTGAAGAGGAAGCACCGGAAGAGTACGATTTGGTAGATCTGAACGAGTACGGTGAGTTAGACCTGATTCAATTAGTTGAAGACGAGTTCATCCTTGGATTGCCACAAATAGCAATGCACGACGATGCGGACTGTAGCGTTAACTCAAATAATTTGGTATTTGGTGAACTTCCTGAAGAAATTGAGGAAGATAAAAAGCCGAATCCATTTGATGTTTTAAAAAGCTTAAAGAAGTAACTGCTTCTTTAAGAATTTACATAGGAGTAGGGTCAATGGCCGTACAAAAGAGCAAGAAATCACGTTCAATGCGTGGCATGCGTCGTTCACACGATGCACTAACTACAGCTGCACTTTCTGTAGACGCAACTTCAGGTGAAACTCACCTACGTCACAACGTGACTGCCGAAGGTTTCTACCGCGGCAAAAAGGTTATCAACAAGTAAGGTTGACCTTTGCAAAATCTAACCGTTGCGCTTGATGCAATGGGCGGGGACTTCGGTCCTCGTGTAACAGTGCCTGCCGCCGTGCAGGCACTGTCGTATTTCCCAGAGCTAAAAGTCATTCTCATAGGTGATCGAAACGCGATCACATCTCAATTATCTTCATTAGGTCGAATGCCTGATTCTCGTTTGAGTATCCAGCATTGTGATCGAGTTATATCCAATTCTGAAAAACCGTCACTAGCCTTACGTAACAGTCAGGGTAGCTCTATGCGTGCTGCTATTGATTTGGTTGCTGAATCACAGGCTGATGCTTGTGTGAGTGGTGGCAACACCGGCGCACTGATGGCGCTATCTCGTTTCAGACTCAAACTTCTTCCCGGCATTGATAGGCCTGCATTGGTTTCAGCTTTGCCTACTGCTTCTGGCAACCGTACATGGATGCTTGATTTAGGGGCGAACGTTTCTAGTGACGCAGATTCACTGTTTCAGTTTGCCGTAATGGGCAGTGCATTAGCGGAACAACATTTAGGTCGCGCGCCACGTGTCGCTATCTTGAATATCGGCGCAGAAGAAATTAAAGGCAATGACCTTGTAAAACGATGCGCTGAAATGTTGTCGAATACTCAGTCTGTGAATTTCATAGGCTATATTGAAGGTAATCAATTACTTCAAGATGCTGCTGATGTCGTCGTATGTGATGGTTTTGTGGGCAATGTCTGCTTAAAAACGTGCGAAGGTACGGCTCAGCTCTTTATTGATAAGCTAAAAACGCGCATGATGGCTTCAACAATAAAGGGTTGGATAGCCAGAATGTTGTTTTCTGAGCTATTTACTGAATTAAAAACCTTGAACCCCGACCAGTATAACGGCGCAAGTTTGTTAGGATTGCGCGGCATTGTCATTAAAAGTCATGGAAGTGCTGATGTGTCTGCAGTCGTCAACGCGATTGGTGAGGCAGTACACGAGGTCAAACGACAAGTCCCCAGCCGCATTAGCGATCGTTTGGAAGCGGTTTTACTCGAGAGGCATTATTAGTCTTCATGTATAGCAAAATTTTAGGTACTGGCAGCTACTTGCCATCTCAGGTGCGTACAAACGCAGACTTAGAGAAAATGGTAGAGACTAGCGATGAGTGGATTGTTGCTAGAACAGGTATTAAAGAGCGTCGTATTTCAGCGGAAAACGAAACCGTTGCTGATATGGCGTTTTACGCTGCTGAGAATGCCATTGAAATGGCAGGTATCGACAAAGAAGATATTGATTTAATCATCGTTGCGACAACCAGCAGTAGCCACACATTCCCGTCTTCGGCATGTCAGGTACAAGGTAAGCTTGGAATTAAAGGCTGCCCTGCGTTTGATTTGGCTGCAGCGTGTTCTGGTTTTGTTTACGCACTGTCTGTTGCTGATCAACACATCAAGACTGGCATGTGTAAGAACGTTTTGGTAATTGGTGCTGATGCACTGTCAAAAACCTGTGATCCGACTGACCGCTCTACTATCATCTTATTTGGTGATGCAGCAGGCGCGGTGGTTGTAGGCGCAAGCGAAGAGCCAGGTATTTTGTCTACTCACATTTACTCTGATGGTAAATACGGTGAGCTTCTAAGCCTAGAAGTACCAGAGCGCGGCGGTGATGCTGACAAATGGCTGCACATGGCAGGCAACGAAGTATTCAAAGTGGCGGTAACTCAGCTTTCTAAGCTAGTTAAAGACACATTAGCTGCGAATAATATGGATAAGTCAGAGCTTGATTGGTTAGTTCCACACCAAGCGAACTACCGTATTATCTCGGCAACGGCTAAAAAGCTGACAATGTCGCTTGATCAAGTAGTTATTACTCTTGATAAGCACGGTAATACGTCAGCAGCTACCGTGCCAACAGCACTCGATGAGGCTGTTCGCGACGGGCGAATTAAACGTGGTCAAACGCTTCTTCTTGAAGCCTTTGGTGGCGGCTTCACTTGGGGTTCTGCGTTAGTTAAATTCTAACCTCAAGCGATAATCAACAAACAAGGCACATAACTTATGTGCCTTATTCAATTTTTTGCTTTGCTTAAAGGATAATTACAATGAGCAAGTTTGCTATCGTATTCCCAGGCCAAGGCTCTCAAGCTATCGGTATGCTTGCTGACCTAGGCGAACAGTATGATGTTGTTAAACAGACATTTGCTGAAGCTTCAGAAGCACTTGGTTACGATCTATGGGCATTGGTTCAAGATGGTCCAGTAGAAAATCTAAATGAAACTTTCCGCACTCAACCGGCTCTATTAACAGCGTCTGTTGCTATTTGGCGTGTATGGCAAGAACTTGGCCTAGAGCAACCTGTAAATCTAGCAGGTCACAGCCTAGGCGAATACTCTGCACTAGTATGTGCAGGCGTTATCGACTTTAAAGAAGCGATCAAGTTGGTTGAACTACGTGGTCAACTGATGCAAGAAGCGGTTCCTGCAGGTGTTGGTGCAATGTACGCAATCATCGGTCTAGACGATGAAGCGATTGCTAAGGCGTGTGAAGAAGCTGCGCAAGACGAAGTTGTGTCTCCAGTTAACTTTAACTCTCCTGGCCAAGTTGTTATCGCGGGTAACAAAGCGGCAGTAGAGCGTGCTGGTGCACTTTGTAAAGAAGCGGGCGCTAAGCGTGCACTTCCGTTACCTGTTTCTGTGCCGTCTCACTGTGCACTGATGAAGCCAGCAGCAGACAAGCTAGCGGTGGCTCTAGAAGCTCTAGAGTTCAACACGCCAGCACTGCCTGTTATCAATAACGTTGATGTTATTGCTGAAACAGACCCTGCAAAAATTAAAGACGCACTTGTTCGTCAGCTATACAGCCCAGTTCGTTGGACTGAAGGTGTACAAGCGATGAACGAGCAAGGTGTTGAGAAGCTACTTGAATTAGGCCCTGGTAAAGTTCTTACTGGTCTAACAAAACGAATCGTAAAAACTATGACAGCTGCTGCAGTTAATGACACTGCATCACTAGAAGCTGCTAAGTAATAACCACTTAATAGAGAAGTTATGATGAATTTAGAAGGCAAAGTTGCACTAGTTACAGGCGCAAGCCGTGGCATCGGTCGTGCAATCGCTGAACTTTTAGTTGAGCGTGGTGCTAAAGTTATCGGTACTGCTACATCTGAAGGCGGCGCAGCTGCAATTAGCGAGTACCTTGGTGAGAACGGTAAAGGTCTTGCTCTTAATGTCACTGATACTGACTCAATTGCTGCTACACTGAAAACCATCAACGATGAATTCGGTGCGATTGACATTCTAGTTAACAACGCAGGTATCACTCGTGATAACCTACTTATGCGTATGAAAGACGACGAGTGGAATGATATCATCGATACTAACCTAACGCCTATCTTCCGCATGTCTAAAGCTGTATTGCGTGGCATGATGAAGAAGCGTCAAGGTCGTATCGTAAACGTTGGTTCTGTAGTAGGTACTATGGGTAACGCTGGTCAAGCTAACTACGCAGCTGCAAAAGCAGGCGTAATTGGTTTTACTAAATCAATGGCTCGTGAAGTTGCGTCTCGTGGCGTTACAGTGAACACTGTAGCTCCTGGTTTCATCGAAACTGACATGACTAAAGCGCTAAATGATGACCAACGTGCAGCAACTTTGGCGAATGTACCAGCAGGTCGACTAGGTGACCCTCGCGAAATCGCTGAAGCTGTGGTATTTTTGGCGTCACCTGCGGCAGCTTATATCACAGGTGAAACACTTCACGTCAATGGCGGTATGTACATGGTGTAAATTATGTGCAACATTTGTGCATGATTTAAGTCAAGATCATACGTAATTTCGGTTAAAATCGTGAAAATTGTGGTTTGACCAGAAAAGTTGACCTTGCAACTTTCAATAGATTGAATAAACTACGGAAAACATCGCATAAAGCGAACTCTGTAAAGGAAAAGAAAAAATGAGCAACCTCGAAGAACGCGTAAAGAAAATCATTGTTGAACAGCTAGGTGTAGACGAAGCTGAAGTTAAAAACGAAGCTTCTTTCGTTGATGACCTAGGTGCAGATTCTCTAGACACAGTTGAGCTAGTAATGGCTCTAGAAGAAGAATTCGACACTGAAATCCCAGATGAAGAAGCTGAGAAAATTACTACTGTTCAAGCAGCTATCGATTACGTAACTAGCGCTCAGTAATAATCTCTCCCAGGCGGTCACCTCGACCGCCTGTGTTTTATCTAACTCATCTATCCTCATCTTAAATCACCTCAATCCCCGGAGTGTAAAATCGTGTCCAAGCGTCGTGTAGTTGTCACTGGCATGGGTATGTTGTCACCGGTAGGCAACACTGTAGAATCTTCTTGGAAAGCCCTGCTAGCTGGTCAAAGTGGTATCGTTAATATCGAGCACTTTGATGCAACCAATTTCTCAACTCGTTTTGCAGGTCTAGTTAAAGACTTTAACTGCGAAGAGTATATGACTAAAAAAGATGCTCGTAAGATGGACTTGTTCATCCAGTACGGCGTCGCAGCAGGTATTCAAGCTTTAGATGATTCAGCCCTAACTATTACTGAAGAAAACGCTCCACGTGTGGGTGTTGCTATCGGTTCTGGTATTGGTGGTCTTGGTTTGATCGAAGCCGGTCACCAAGCTCTAACTGAAAAAGGTCCTCGTAAGATCAGCCCGTTCTTCGTACCGTCGACGATCGTGAATATGATTGCTGGTCACATGTCTATCATGCGTGGTCTACGCGGTCCAAACATCGCGATTTCTACTGCATGTACGACTGGCCTACATAACATTGGTCACGCGGCTCGTATGATTGCATACGGCGATGCTGACGCAATGCTAGCGGGTGGTGCTGAAAAAGCATCAACGCCACTAGGTATGGGTGGTTTTGGTGCGGCTAAAGCACTGTCTACTCGTAACGATGAGCCTCAAAAAGCTTCTCGTCCATGGGACAAAGGCCGTGATGGCTTCGTTCTTGGTGACGGTGCAGGCATGATGGTTCTTGAAGAGTACGAACATGCGAAAGCTCGTGGCGCTAAGATTTACTGTGAGCTAGTTGGCTTCGGTATGTCGGGTGACGCTTACCACATGACATCTCCAAGTGAAGATGGCTCAGGTGGCGCACTAGCAATGGAAGCGGCTATGCGTGATGCTGGCATTACTGGTGAACAAATCGGTTATGTGAACGCACACGGTACTTCGACTCCAGCTGGTGACGTAGCGGAAGTTAAGGGCATCAAGCGTGCTCTTGGCGAAGCAGGTAGCAAGCAAGTGTTGGTTTCTTCTACGAAATCGATGACAGGCCACCTTCTAGGTGCTGCAGGTTCTGCTGAAGCTATCATCACGGCAATGTCTCTGGTTGACCAAATTGTTCCACCAACAATCAACCTAGATGATCCTGAAGAAGGCTTAGATATTGACTTAGTACCTCACACTGCGCGTGAAGTTAGCAACATGGAATATGCTGCATGTAACTCATTCGGTTTCGGTGGTACAAACGGCTGTTTGATCTTCAAAAAGATTTAATCATCTTATTAAAGACGTAAACACTCGTAGATAGTCACAATTAGACTTGTTTTTAAACGGCTTGATGCTTTAGCATTGAGCCGTTTCTTTTTATGGGGAAAAACATGTTTTGGGTTGATGGAGAAAGCCAGCAAACTGTCGATATCTTGGACCGTTCGTTTCAATACGGAGACGGCTGTTTTACCACCATGCTTGTTCAAGGTGGCCAGATTCAACATTTTCACGATCATCAGCGTCGTGTCGATGAATGCCTGAAAGCGTTACGCATTTCTGAACTTGATTGGGATGTGGTCAATGTTTGGCTCGATAGCGCACTTCAACACATCCAAAACAATGCGCTTCATGAAACAGAGAACCGCCATGAGACAAACAAGCCTCATGATGAAAAAGCAGGGATAAAGCTGCACGTTAGCCGCGGTGCTGGTGGCAGAGGTTATAGCACCAAGAATATCGCTAAACCTACGGTCACCATCAGTACGTTTGATTTTCCAAGCCATTATTCAGCGTGGCAAGACTCTGGTGTTGAACTCGGTGTCTGCCAACAAGCTTTAGGTTTGAGCCCATTGCTTGCCGGGCATAAGCACAATAATCGCCTTGAACAAATCTTGATGAAAGACGAAATGGATCAGGTCAATGAAGTCGATGGTGTGGTGCTTGATATCTCAGGCAATGTGATTGAAACCACTATGGCTAATTTGTTTTGGCGAAAAGGGCAGATCATTTATACACCTCAACTGACGCAAAGTGGCGTCGCAGGGGTTATGCGTAAGCAAGTGTTAACCGCGCTGAATCAAGCTGAACTTTCCGTTACAATTAGCGACTACTGCCTATCTCAACTCATGCAAGCTGATGAGGTTTTCATGACCAACTCCATTTTAGGGGTTGCCCCAGTTACCCGTATTAGTGAAACCCAATTTAACATTGGAACCGTTACTCGTAGCCTTCAAGGACAACTAAACTCGTGATCAAAAAGTTAATTATTTTTCTTATCTTGTGTCTAATCACAGCTGGTGCTGCTGGATTCTATGTTTACAACCAAGCGCAAGATAACCTGAAACAAGTCATCCAATTAGAAAAACCACAGGTCGTAACCGTTGCTTCAGGCAGCAGTTTTAATCGTGTTCTGGCACAGTTGATAAATGAGGGGCTATTTGAGGCTTCTCCTTACGAGAAACTCATCCGTAAGTTACATCCTGAGCTTGTTGACGTAAAGGCGGGTACATTTCTGCTAGAGCCGGGTTTGACCTTAGAGCAGGCATTACAAGTGCTTGTTGAGGGCAAAGAGCATCAATTCACTATTACCTTTGTTGAAGGCAGCCGCTTTGATGAATGGCTTGTGCAGCTAAAGGACAACGAATTCATTCAACAAACGTTGGATGGTGTTTCTGAAAAAGAGATCGCTGAAAAGTTGGGTATTGAAAATGAAAAGCTTGAAGGTCTTTTTTTAGCAGAAACGTATCACTACACCTACGGCACAACCGATTTAGATTTGCTGAAGCGCGCGCATCGAGACCTAATGAACGTGGTGAATGAGGAGTGGGAAAATAGAGCAGATAAACTGCCTCTTAAGTCACCTTATGAAGCTCTGATTCTTGCGTCTATTATTGAGAAAGAGACGGCCGTAGCTTCTGAGCGCGAGCGTGTGTCTTCTGTGTTCGTTAACCGTCTGAACAAGCGTATGCGTTTGCAAACCGACCCAACGGTTATCTACGGCATGGGTGACAGCTACGATGGAAATATCCGTAAGAAAGATTTACGCACGCCAACACCATACAACACCTATACAATGAGTGGTTTACCACCGACACCTATCGCCATGGCAGGCAAAGCGTCTATCAACGCAGCGTTGAATCCTGAGAAGAGCAACTATTTGTACTTCGTTGCGAGTGGCACGGGTGGTCACGTATTTTCAAAGAGTTTGACTGAGCATAACCGTGCAGTACGAGCTTACTTAAAGCAATTAAGAAAAAATAGATAAAGAAATAATTATGAATCAGTCGAAATTTATCGTGGTTGAAGGCCTTGAAGGCGCTGGCAAAAGCACAGCAATCAATGCCATCGTTGAGACATTAAAAGCATCGGGTGTTGAGGACATTGTTAATACTCGCGAGCCGGGTGGCACAGTTTTGGCTGAAAAGATGCGTTCGTTGGTCAAAGAAGAGCACGAAGGCGAGAAGCTTCAAGACATGACTGAATTACTATTGATGTACGCAGCACGTGTTCAATTAGTAGAAAACGTGATTAAGCCTGCACTCGATAGTGGTAAGTGGGTATTGGGTGATCGCCATGATATGTCTTCTCAGGCTTATCAAGGTGGTGGTCGTCAGATCGCTCGCACAACTATGGAGTCACTGAAATCAACCACACTAGGCAGCTTTAAGCCAGATCTAACGCTATATTTGGACCTAGACCCTAGAGTAGGGCTAGAGCGTGCTAGAGGCCGTGGTGAACTTGATAGAATTGAAAAGATGGATATCTCGTTTTTTGACCGCACGCGTGAGCGCTATCTAGAAATTGCAGAACAAGATGATTCTGTACTCGTGATTAATGCGCAGCAAGAAATTGAGCAAGTAGCCGCTGATATTAAAATCGCGCTAACTGCTTGGCTCGGCAAACAGTAGGTAGTCATGGCTGAAGTGTATTCTTGGCTCACACCATTATGGAGTGAGTGGAAAAAAAGTCTCGATGCGGAGCGTTTTCCTAACTCCGTAATTGTGAATGCACCGGAAGGGCTCGGCGTTGATGCGTTGATTAGCCAACTTACCGACGCGTTGATGTGTACGAACTATGAAAGCGAGTCGTGCGGATTTTGTCACAGTTGCGAATTAATGAAGTCGGGTAGTCATCCTGATTTTCATGTGATCTCTCCAGAAAAAGAAGGCAAGTCGATCACGGTTGATCAAGTACGTGCCAGTAACCGATGGGCTCAAGAGTCTTCTCAGTTAGGTGGTTTGCGCGTTATCTTGCTTAATCCGGCTGAAGCAATGAACGAATCGGCTTCCAATGCATTGTTGAAAACTCTGGAAGAGCCATCAAGTAAGTGCATCTTCATCCTGTCTACTCGCAATAGTAATCGCTTAATGCCGACTATTATTAGCCGTTGTCAGCAATTCAATGTGGTTAGCCCACAGTTGGAGGCAGGGTCGGCTTGGTTAGGTGGCGAAGTTGGTAAGGCCGTTCCACAATATATTTTAGCGCTCAATGACTACGCGCCTTTAAAAGCGAAGGCGATGTTCGAGCAGGGCGGAGTAGAGGCTTCAACTAAAGCGCTCGATGGCTTTGTTAATGTCATCAAGGGCACTCAACCTGACATGCTAAAATTGTCGACAGAGCTTAGCAAAGATCCTTTGATTCAATTGGGTTGGCTATGGCATTTGTTGTCGGATGTACAGAAGCTGCATTTTGGTTTGGCGAATCAGGCTATCACTCCTAGTGCGAAAGCACTGTGTGAGGTGATGTCCTATCAAAGTGCTTATGCAGCATCAAATAAGCTGCTGATATTGATTGAGCAGTTAAAGCAACACCCTGGGCTCAATACGGAGCTACTCATAATGAATTGGCTGATAGCCACTTGCGAGGAAACATGTTCGTAGATTCCCATTGTCACTTAGACAAATTGGATTACCAAGATTTACACACAAGCGTAGAAGACGTGGTTAACAAGGCGAAGGCTGCCAATGTAGACCAATTGCTTTCTGTCGGTGTGACACTGGATTCGTTTGAAAATATGCTCGAGATGATCTCGCCGTTTGATAACGTTAAAGCCTCTTGTGGCGTTCACCCTCTGGATGTTGAAAGTGATTTCTGCCTAGAGACAATGCGTGAGTACGCGAGCAACCCTAAGGTCGTGGCGATTGGTGAGACAGGTTTAGATTATCACTACCAGCCAGAGACTGCGGAGCTACAACAGCTACGATTTAAGCAGCACGTTGAGTTGGCCGTTGAGCTGAATAAACCTTTGATCATTCACACTCGTAACGCACGTGAAGACACATTGGCTATTTTACGTGATGGCGGAGCTGAGAAGTGTGGTGGTGTGATTCACTGCTTTACCGAAGATCAAGCGTTCGCTGAAGCGGCAATGGAATTAGGTTTCTATATCTCAATTTCAGGTATCGTGACCTTTAAGCAAGCTACAGAACTTAAAGAAGTGGTTAAAAATTTACCACTAGACAGGTTGCTGATCGAGACGGATTCGCCATACTTAGCGCCAATTCCATATCGTGGAAAGCAGAATCAACCTGCATATGTTGTGGAAGTGGCAGCCTATATTGCGCAGTTGAAAGGTGTGTCGATGAAAGAGGTTGCTGAACAAACGACCAAAAATTATCAAAAACTTTTTTTGCGATAAAAAACCAAGTAAACAAATAAAAGGGAGCGAAAGCTCCCTTTTTGTGTTTTTGATCACCAAAAGTGCGTATTTTTTTAATGTTTACGAATTATGTTGAACTTGAGAGCGCCAATTATAACATTTGTAATTTTGTTACTAAAAATAACATTCACTCCTATTTTATTTACCCAGTAAAATAATAGAGCTCTTGAAAAATATCTATATATTTCAGTTAATTAAATGCTTGTAAAGCATTGCATTTCTAAATTTGACATGTGATCCAAGACGTGTTTTGAAACTAAATTTCGTAAGTGACTAGAAAGTTAGTTCCCCATCAATATATATTTAGCGGCAGAAAATATAATGCAATACATGGTTACATTTTCACTGGGTGCTAACATATAGGCTACGGGGGTGTGCCGTTAGAACCCATATAATTATTTTATCTTTATCAGGAGCATAAACATGTTTAAGAACCTTTTTGCTAGCCTGCAGAAAGTTGGTAAGTCTCTGATGCTTCCAGTATCAGTTTTACCAGTTGCGGGTATTTTGCTAGGTGTCGGTGCAGCAGATCTTCCTTTCATTCCAGAAATCGTTTCAAACTTAATGGAACAAGCTGGTGGTTCAGTATTCGGTCAAATGGCACTACTGTTCGCAGTAGGTGTTGCGCTTGGCTTTACTAACAACGATGGTGTAGCGGGTCTAGCGGCTATCGTTGGTTACGGCATCATGACTGCTACACTTGGCGTAATGGCTGGTGTAATGGGCGTTGATAAAATCGACACTGGTGTACTAGGTGGTATCCTAGTCGGTGGTGTTGCTGCTTGGGCATTCAACCGTTTCTTCCGTATTCAACTACCAGAGTACCTTGGCTTCTTCGCCGGTAAGCGTGCTGTGCCAATCATCACAGGTTTCTCTGCGATCGGTCTAGCAATCCTACTATCTGTAGTATGGCCACCAGTTGGCGGCGCAATCTCTGCGTTCTCTGATTGGGCTGCTCACCAAAACCCACAAGTGGCGTTTGGTATCTACGGTATCGTTGAGCGTTCTCTAATTCCATTTGGTCTTCACCACGTTTGGAACGTACCATTCTTCTTTGAAGCTGGTACTTGTGTAAACGCTGCTGGCGAAACTCAAAACGGTGTTCTTACTTGTTACTTAGTTGCTGATGACGCATCTCGTGCAGCGGGCAATGGCTTCGGTCAGCTAGCTGGTGGTTACATGTTCAAGATGTTCGGTCTACCTGCTGCTGCAATCGCGATTGCACACTCAGCTAAGCCTGAAAACCGCGCTAAAGTAATGGGTATCATGGCTTCTGCTGCGTTGACTTCATTCCTAACGGGTATCACTGAACCAATCGAATTCTCTTTCCTATTCGTTGCTCCAGTACTGTACGCAATCCACGCTCTACTAGCTGGTTCTGCATACGTTCTTGCGAACACTCTAGGTTTTGTACACGGTACATCTTTCTCACACGGTCTAATCGACTTCCTAGTTCTATCTGGCCACGCGTCTAAGATGGGTCTAATGGTTGTATGTGGTATTGCTTACGCTGCAATTTACTACATCGTATTCCGCACTGTGATTAAAGCTCTAGACCTTAAAACTCCAGGCCGTGAAGACGAGACAGAAGAAGAGTCAGTTGCGACTGGTTCTGAACTTGCTGGTGAGCTAGTTGCTGCATTCGGTGGTAAAGCTAACATCACTGGTCTTGACGCTTGTATTACTCGTCTACGTGTTGCAGTTGCTGATACAGCAGTTGTTGACCAAGACAAACTGAAGAAACTAGGCGCTGCAGGTGTTGTTGTAGTTGCTGGTGGCGTTCAAGCTATCTTCGGTACTAAGTCTGACAACCTTAAGACAGACATGGATGAGTGGATTCGTAACAACGGTTAATCTACTGATTCAATAGATTGAAAGGAGGCCGAAAGGCCTCCTTTTTTGTTTCTGCCTTATGGAAGTTCTTCCTACACTTATTCTTTTCCACTCAATCAGTTATCGACTAGCTCAATGTACTGATGCTCAATTACCTGCTTTGGGTAATTCTTATCTTTAACTTTATGATGACAACATCAGTTGTGATTTAAGTAATCTACTGTTTTTTAAACAAAGTCTGAGAATATTATGAAACAACGTTACTTGATCGGCCTTATGTGCTGCAGCGGAGCCTCTTTTGCTCACGCTTCTGAAGCTCCAGCTTTGGAAGTTGGACTCGCCATTGACCAAGACCTGAGTGTCGTTGTGGAATTTGATCAGAAATACCGTGCGACTGTTGGTAATGACGGCGCGGCATTCGACTACATATGGAAGCGTGGTCAGTTCGAGACTGAAGCTCCGTTAAGCTGGTACGTCGGTGCTGGTGCTTGGGCTGAATGGAATGACGACTTTGGTTTACGTGTGCCTCTTGGTGTAAAAGTGAATTTCTATGAAGGCTGGAATGCTTACGCACAAGTTCATCCTGAGCTCGACATGTATAAAGGTGTTGAGTTGCAAGTAGGCGGTGCTCTGGGTGTTACCTATAAGTTCTAACCCGAACTAAAACACGTTTTAATAATGAAAAAGCCAGCATTGAGCTGACTTTTTCATTTTGTTAGGGACAGTAAGTAACTAGAACGTAAAACTCAACCCGACATTGGCTTGGAATTGATTCATCCAATCGGTATCAAAGCGGATAATGCAGTCTTGCCCAGTGCTTGGTATGTTACAAACACCAGAGGTGTCGTTATCGACAACCGTACCAAGCCAACGTACTTGAGTGTTTAAAGCTAAGCGGTCGCTAAATTTGTATTCTAAACCACCAAAGATAGACGTTGAGAATCCATACTTATCTTTTGCCCAGTCTACATCGACGTAAGATGCACCAAGGCCTAACCCTAGATAACCGGACAACACAGGCGAAGCAGGGTAGTAGATGCTGCTTTGTAAATGCAGGTATTGGATTGAAGAGCTAAGGTTTAGCGTTTCCAAGTTGGAGCTTTGATTGGAGTAGAAAAAGCCAATACGTCCTTTCTCAAGTGGTGTTTCAATCGCAAAGGTATAGTTTTCAGAGCCTTTCATGTCATAGGTTTTACCGTCTTGATCTTCGACACTGCCACCGCCGGTATAACCCACCATCGGAGTAATGATGATCTCTGGCGAAGCATACGCGCTTGAAACAGAGAGAAGCGTAATCAGTGCCATCATATTTGCTTTGTTATTCATGAGTATATCCTTATCCATACACTTACTAATTGTGATGGTTACATCAATATTGTGCGACTAATTTCGACGATTCTTGAAGATACTTCACACACCTGATAGTACTTAAATAGAGACTCGACAAATTAATAATAAGCCAGAGGTGTCTATGGACCATAATCTGAAAAATGCCCTACAAATAACCGTGTTTATCTACACAATCATTCTTTCATTTGGCTTTATTGCGATTGGTAGTTAATACCATTTATTGCGAGGCTGAGTTTTTATACTCAGGGAATAATGAATAGTGGGATTATAACCAATATTGATTCAGCAATAGACTTAGATTATTACGCTAAGTTTATTGCTGGAAAAACAGCACTGGTCGCTCAAGGTGGCGGACAGCGAAGTATTTTTACTTCTGGAGTGCTAGATTCCTTTCTTCTCTCTAATTTTGATCCTTTCGACGAATTTTTTGGTACCTCAGCAGGTGCGCTTAATTTATGCGCTTATCTATGCCGCGATAAAGGCCTTGGCCGTTCTTTTGTTCTCGACCTCACAACCTCACCAGAGTTTTTCAATCTCTTTTCTTATATTCGACATAGAAAAAATCTAGGGTTGGAATGGGCGCTAGAACAAATTATGGCTTACCCTTATAAGCTCGATCTGGATTTAGGGAGACAAACGCTAGGCGATCGCCATTTCTATGCGGCTGTAACGGATTCTAAAGACTTACGAGACCATTACTTCCCGTTACTGGGCAAAGATTGGTACAAAGTGATGATTGCGACCTGCGCCATTCCTCGTTTGTATAATGATGAAATCTTTATTGGTGACAGTGCTTATGTGGACGGTGGTGTATCAGCATGCATACCGGTTCAGGAAGCGTGGAGAAGACAAGCTCGCTCTATTGTAGTGATTCGCACTGAGCCTGTGGTTGAAGAAGATAATGGTCATTTGGTTGAAGCACCAGTCAAGGGATCTTCAGTCAAAGTACCTAAACCGATATCTGCGGAAGAACTTGAATGGTTCCGCGAATCTTTCGATAGTGTTCAAGGCCATTGGCAGCAGAAGGTGGAACAGTGGAAAACCGACTGGACCTCTTTCTTCCAACAACAAATTATGCGATCGAAAGAGCAGAAACGTGACCGTGGACATTTGGATTTACTTAATGGTGGGCGATGGTTGTTTGGCGCTGATGATATTTACCGCTTAAGTCATTTAATTGGAGATAAGTTTGATTCAGGGTTAGCTGATATGCTGATGGTGCATTATCAGACATATTCATTAACTCAGGATTTTTTGAATTCTCCACCAGACGATGCGTTTGTGGTGCAGATAGCACCAAGCCAGCCGCTAAAATCGAGTTCATTAATGAGCGACAAAGAAGAGCTGTTGCACGATTATGAATTGGGCTTAGAAGCTGGTTACCGGTTTGTAGAAACCTACACCTCAACGGAAAATGCTCGTAACTCGCATATATCCCAGTTAGCCACCATTGCTGCTGGCAAGTAATTCTCGAAGTTGATGAGTTAGCATGCTGTTTAACCAGATGGTTAGTGAGTCGTGTTCTGAAATGAAAAAAGGGTTATTGAACTTGGTTCGATAACCCTTTTTTGCCTCTGAGATTAGGTAAATCGCTTTGCCTTATGGTCAAACATTAGGTGACAGGTAAGATTCTCATACAGTTGGTTGACCCCGCCACATCCATAATATCGCCTTGAGTGACGATCACTAGGTCGCCAAACTTAAGGTGTCCTTTCTCCTTAAGACAGGTGAGCGTAGATAGTGCAATGTCAAAGCTGTCTTTGGCTTCTGTCTCGAAGTAGATAGGCGTCACGCCTCGGTATAAGGTACAGCGATTAAGCGTTCCTTCGTTGCGAGACAGTGCGTAGATAGGCATGTCAGCACTTAATCGAGACATCATAAGAGCAGTGCGGCCTGACTCGGTGAGAGTGACTACGCCTTTAATGCCTTCCATGTGGTTTGCAGAGTAGATAGTCGCCATAGAAACGGTTTCTTCTGCGGTAACAAAGGTGCGATCAATACGGTAATTAGATTGGTTAACACCCGCCATTTTCTCTGCACCAATACACACTTCTGCCATTGATTTTACGGTTTCGACTGGGTAATCACCTGCCGCGGTTTCACCTGAAAGCATCACCGCGTCGGTGCCATCCAGTACCGCATTGGCAACGTCCATTACTTCTGCACGTGTTGGCATTGGCGCTGAAATCATTGATTCCATCATCTGAGTTGCAGTGATCACTGTTCGGTTAAGCGCTCTAGCACGGCGTATAAGCTGTTTTTGCACACCGACTAACTCAGGGTCACCAATTTCTACTCCGAGGTCACCACGAGCCACCATGACCACATCTGAGGCCATTATGATGTCATCCATGTTCTCAACAGTGGCTACCGTCTCTGCTCGTTCCACTTTTGCCACTAAGTGAGCTTCTAAACCAGCTTCCCGTGCAAGCTGACGAGCGTAGTGCATGTCTTCACCGTTGCGTGGGAAAGACACGGCTAGGTAATCCACTTTGATTTGTGCTGCGGTGACGATATCGCGCTTGTCTTTTTCTGTTAGCGCTTCCGCGGAAAGGCCACCGCCTTTTTTGTTGATGCCTTTGTTATTGGAGAGAGGGCCACCAATGATAACTTCGGTGTGAACACGGCAACCTTCCACTTTGGTTACTTTCAGTTGTACACGTCCATCGTCAAGCAACAGGATATCGCCGGCGGATACGTCGTTAGGCAGTTCTTTGTAATCAAGGCCAACAGCTTGTTGGTTGCCTTCACCTAAACCTAGGCTGCTATCGAGAGTAAATTGGTCGCCAACGGCCAATTGGATTTTACCATCTTTGAATGTCGACACACGAATCTTGGGACCTTGTAAGTCACCGAGGATAGCGATTTGAGTGCCGTGTCTTTTTGCTATTGCTCTGACTTTTTCTGCGCGTTGTATATGGTCATTGCTAGTGCCGTGAGAGAAGTTCATACGGACGATATTGGCACCGGCTTTGATGATCTCTTCAAGCACGTTACCTTTATCAGTAGAAGGGCCTAGCGTTGTGACGATTTTCGTTTTTCTTAATTCGGCTGTCATGAATACTCCTAGAGTGAGGCCAAGTAATCTTTTAAAAGACTGAATTAAGTATATGCATTAATTGATAATTTATTGGGAGCTAGGAGGATATTTCTTGATTTCCCTTTAATTATTGAATTCAGGGCTCAAACGCGATGTTTTATTCTGAAAATTAAGTCGCAAATTATCGATATGGGTGTTAATTTTCCTCGAACTATTTGACTCGATACACAAAGATTCATGTATATACGTGATACTGGTCACGGCGATATACCAAGTGACTTCACAATTACTTCGCAAAGTAAAAAAATTACCTCGTTGATGATTTCTGGAGCGTAAAATGTACATGGCTCAACCGGGCCATATTGATCATATCAAACAGGTCAATGCTGGTCGTGTATATAAACTAATTGACCTTAAAGGTCCTATTTCTCGTATCGATCTGTCCAAGCAAAGTGAATTGGCTCCGGCGAGTATTACTAAAATTACCCGTGAACTCATTGAAGCTCACCTTATTCACGAAACGACGGTTCAAGAAGCCACGACGCGTGGGCGTCCTGCTGTCGGTTTGCAAACCAATAATGAAGGTTGGCAATTTTTGTCGATGCGTCTTGGTCGTGGATACTTGACGATAGCGCTTCATGAATTGGGCGGCGACGTGCTTATCGATACCAAAATTGATATCCATGAACGTGATCAAGATGATGTGCTTGCGCGTCTTCTCCATGAAATCGATGAGTTCTTCCAAACTTATGCCGAGCAACTCGACAGGGTGACGAGTATCGCTATCACACTGCCAGGCCTGGTGAATTCAGAGCAAGGTATTGTGTTGCAGATGCCGCACTATAATGTTGAAAACTTAGCGTTAGGGCCGGAGATCTACAAAGAAACAGGTCTGCCAGTTTTTATTGCGAATGATACTCGCGCTTGGGCACTGGCAGAAAAGCTGTTTGGTAACTCACAAGATAACGACAACTCTGTTCTTATCTCTATTCACCATGGTCTAGGTGCCGGTATCATTCTTGATGGTCGCGTACTGCAAGGACGTCACGGTAACATCGGTGAGTTGGGGCATATTCAGATCGATAAAGAAGGCAAGCTTTGTCATTGTGGCAACCGAGGTTGCTTAGAAACTGTCGCGAGTTCTCAAGCGATCCGTGAGCAAGTCAAAGAGCGACTGGCAAATGGTGAAGAATCAACGCTTACTGTGTTTGAAGATGTCACAATTGAACAAATCTGCGCGGCTGCTGCTGATGGGGATCCATTGGCTGTCGAAGTGATTGAACAGCTAGGCCGTTACTTAGGCTCTGCGATTGCGATTGTGATTAACCTATTCAACCCCGAGAAAATTTTGGTGGGTGGTGTGATCAATCAGGCGAAGAGCGTGTTATATCCGGCGATTCAAAAGTGCATCGAAGAGCAGAGTCTATCTGTTTACCATAAAGACTTAGAGCTGGTGGAATCTCGTTTTTATAAGCAGGCAACCATGCCAGGTGCAGCGCTCATCAAGCAGGCTTTATATGATGGCCAATTGTTAATGAAAGTTATTGAAGGCTAACCCCTTTTTCTTGTCTTGTAGCCTTACTCTGAACCTTTCCATGTACTTAAGCTTTGTATAACATCATTTGTTGTACTTAGTTTAAGCATTCTGTGCATTCGCGCTTTGCTTTAACCCATTGAAGTAGGCTATTGTAGCCACAGTTATTATTTGTCACTAAGGTGTTGTATGTCTGGCGTTTTAAATTCGGTTGATCAGAGAACGAAACTGGTTGGTGAAAACCGTCTGGAACTCTTGTTATTCAGCTTAAATAGTCGTCAATTATTTGCGATTAACGTATTTAAAGTTAAAGAAGTGCTAAAAGTGCCGGTACTTACTCGCTTACCAGGCTCTCACCACCATATTACAGGGGTGGCTTCTCTACGTGGTGAATCGGTACCTGTGATTGACCTGCGAAGCGCGATTGGTTTTCCGCCGTCACGTGCAGAATCTCAAGAGAGCAACCTGATCATTACGGAATACAACCGAACCGTACAAGGCTTCTTGGTTGGGCAAGTTCGTAATATCGTGAACACGACATGGACAGAAATCCAGCCGCCGCCAAAGACAACAGGCCGCGCAAACTACCTAACCGCTATTACGCACATTCAAGAAGAAGAGCAGCATAAGATCGTCGAGATCATCGATGTTGAGAAAGTGCTAGCTGAGATCATTGATTACGATGTATCGATCTCTGAAGGTGTATTAGATGAACAGTTAGCTCAAGAGATGATAGGACGTAATGTACTTATCGTTGATGACTCTTCAACCGCGCGTAACCAAATCAAAGGTACCTTGTCGCAATTGGGTTTGAACATTATCGAATGTTGTGACGGTTTAGAAGCACTGACCTTACTTAAGAGGTGGTGTGATGAAGGCAAAGACATCAATCAAGAAATACTGTTGATGATCACTGATGCTGAAATGCCTGAGATGGATGGCTATAAACTGACTCATGAAGTGCGTACTGACCCTAGAATGCATGACTTATTTATTACGCTAAATACTTCATTAAGTGGAAGTTTTAATGAAGCCATGGTTGAGAAAGTAGGGTGTAACCGTTTTATTTCTAAATTCCAACCAGACTTATTGGTTGAAGTGACTCAAGAGCGAATGCGTCAGATTTTATAATGAAGATTGCCGTACGGTTTATTGTAAGTGATCTTATAGGAAACGTTTGCTAATATTCATACCGCATATTTTTCTTAACGAAATATGCCCAACTACTAGCGTAACTTTTCACATACAATCTAAGGTAGTTCCTCTTAATGATATGGTTAACGTCTAAAGTCGTCATGACTTTGAGCTTATTACTATATAGGGAATTTAAGAAAAGACGTACGGAAGCTGACGTTGAGGTATAACTCAACAATTTGAAATAAAGGGAGGCAGGTGCTTCCCTTTTTCGTTTCTGGCGTTTATGAAAGGGCTGTTTGAAGCGTTAATGAAAATCTCGTGATTTAGTTTTTAATCCAACAATTTCATCGGTAATGTCGATAAGCTTTCCAGCAATGATATGCACCACTTCCCCTTCTTTTTCTAGAATGCCTTGCACCTTCAACGCCTTGGCCGTGAGGTACGCTTGCTGTTGAGCGCGCGCTGTTGCTCCCCATACCACGACATTTATATTGCCAGTGCTGTCCTCCAGTGTGACAAAGGTGACGCCAGCTGCGGTTCCGGGTGATTGCTTGCCTGTGACAAGTCCGACAACGGTGACCATGGATTTGTGTCTTTGTTGTATTAAGTCTTTCATATGAGTGAATCGACCTAATCGGTTGGCTTCTTCCAGTAACGTGATGGGATGCTTATTCAAGGAGATCCCAACACTGGTGAAATCCTCAAGTAAATCCTGCATCTCGCTGGGTTGTTGCAATCCTTGTTCGTCATGACCCTTTCCAAAGCTGTCATCGATTTGACTAAACAAGGGTAGATCAGAGGCCGAGTCCATTATCGCCCAGCGAGTTTGAAAGCGGTCACCTGAAACGTTGTGCAGAGCGTTCGCTGAGGCAAGTAGCTCAATGTCTTTCTTATTGATTGATAACTGTTTTACCTGGCTAGGGTGGCGATAACCCGAGCTCGGCCGGTTAGCGAGCACACTCTGGATACCATGTTCACTCAAGCCTTTGATTTGTCTCATCCCTAAACGTATCGCTAAACCATTTTGCTGAGAGACAACTGTGTGGTTGTCTTGAGAGGCATTCACGCATACAGGAAGTATCGCCACATTGTGTCGCTGAGCATCTTGTACCAATTGCGATGGGCTGTAGAACCCCATAGGTTGGCTATTCAGTAAGGAGGCGTAGAAGCACTCTGGGTAATAGCATTTTAACCAAGCTGAACAATATGCGAGTACTGCAAACGAAGCGGAGTGACTTTCCGGGAAGCCGTACTCACCAAAGCCGCATATCTGCTTAAATATTTGTTCGGCAAACTCGGTTTCGTAGCCGCGCTTTTGCATACCTTCGATGAGTTTAGTTTTGAACTTAAAGACGTTGCCATTCTTCTTCCAAGCGGCCATCGCACGTCTGAGTTGATCCGCTTCTCCGCCTGTGAAGCCAGCGGCGACCATAGCGAGCTTTATCACTTGCTCTTGGAATATAGGTACTCCCATAGTGCGCGATAGGACGGATTCAACCTCTTTCGATGGATAGCTGATTGGCTCAATACCATCACGACGCTTGAGATAAGGGTGCACCATGTCACCTTGAATCGGACCTGGACGCACGATAGCGATTTGAATCACCAAATCGTAGTACGTCCTTGGCTTGAGTCTTGGCAGCATGCTCATTTGCGCTCGTGACTCAATTTGAAATATGCCAACGGTGTCTGCGCGCTGAATCATGCCGTAAACCTGAGGGTCATCTTTAAGACGAGTGATCTCTGCGATCGTTAGTGAGCGGCCATGAATACGTTTGATCAGGTCGAAACATTTTCGAATCGCAGACAACATACCAAGAGCAAGTACATCTACTTTAAGCAGCCCCAGAGTTTCAAGATCATCCTTATCCCATTGAATAATAGTGCGATCGTGCATTGCGGCGTTCTCGACAGGTACCAATTCATACAAGGGACCAGAGGAGATCACGAAGCCGCCCACATGTTGGGATAGGTGACGTGGGAAACCGATGATTTCATTAACCAAATGGATAAACTGCTGACCTTTTAAAGAGTCAGGTTGTAGCCCTAATAGCGTGAGTTGAGCCTGCCACCCTAGGCTTTTATCTCTGCGGTTGGTGTTCTTAATGAAGTAGTCGAGCTGAGTTTCTTGTAGCCCTAATGCTTTGCCAACATCCCTTACTGCACTTTTGAAGCGATAAGAAATGACCGTAGCAGCAAGCGCTGCACGTTCTCGACCGTACTTTTTATAGATGTACTGGATGATTTCTTCGCGGCGTTCATGCTCAAAGTCGACATCAATATCGGGCGGCTCATCACGCTCTTTACTGATGAAGCGTTCGAACAGTACTGAGATCTGCCTTGGGTCGACAGAGGTGATCTCTAGGCAGTAACAAACCACTGAATTGGCCGCTGAACCTCGACCTTGATAAAGAATGCCTTGGCTTTTGGCAAACATGACGATGTCGTGGATCGTAAGAAAGAAGAAAGGGTAGTCGAGCTCGTCAATGAGCCCTAGCTCTTTATCGATGATTTGTTGAATGTCACCAGGCACACCTTGTGGGAAGCGAGCCTGTTTGCCTTTCTCGACCAACATACGCAGATAACTCATGGGAGTTTCACCTTGAGGGATCAGCTCACTTGGGTATTCGTATCGCAGGCTATCCAAATCAAAGTCACACAGTTCAGCGATACGATTGCTCTCTTCTAGCCACTCTGTTTTAAAGATATGAGAGAGCTTATTGATGCTTCGCAAACAGCGCTCGGCATTTGCCAACAGGTGGGTACCCACCTCGGTAATGGGCCTTTGGTATTTTATCGCAGTGAGTGAGTGCTGTAAGGGCAGACGATTAGCATTGTGCATCAACACACCGCCACAAGCTGTTATTGGCAGGTGATGATGATGTGACAGTTCCACACAGTAATCGATGTACTGTTGATCGGTCTGTTTCAGGTGTCGTTGTAAACCAATCCACAATCGACCCGAGTGATGTTGTGAAAGCCATTGCCCCCAATGGGCGTCTTCAGTTTTTTGTTGAGGAAGCCATAGAATGAAGCAATGTTTAGCCGACATGATATCCCACTCAGAGAGCTGATAATGTCCTTTGCTGCTACGGCGTCTCGCGTTAGTAATAATACGGCACAGCTCAGCATAGGCTTTTCTATTTGGGCACAGCAAAACCACTTGGCACTCTTCATTTAGCCAAAACATGCTCCCGACAATCTGCTTGAGCGACAGTTTGTGTTGTTTGATTGCAGAGTGAACCTTAACGATGCCCGCTACTGAGCACTCATCGGTGACCGCGAGTGCTTTGTAACGTAAAAAGTCGGCCTGTAAAACCAGCTCTTCCGCGTGTGAAGCTCCCTCAAGAAAGGAATAATTACTTTGGCAGAAAAGTTCTGAGTATTGCTGAGACATGACGTAATCTCACTTAATCATTACGAGTAAACATGATTGAAAGGGGCGTTTAAATTGAGTGAATCGTGCGGATTGGCGATTCAACTCTTTATTGGTTAGTTGAATAAGTGTTGATTAGCTGAATAAGCCGTGTAAGAACCACTGTTTATCTGGTGTTCTAAATACCCACAACCATCGACCGTTTTCACTGTGAGCAATAAAGTAGTCACGAATGATTTTTTTACCATCCCACCATCCAGAAACAATCCGCTCAGGCCCCTGAGATAAGGTGACGTTCTCGGTTAAGGCTTCTGGCTCCGGCAGCAAAATGCTGGGCCTGAGTCGCTGCTGACCTATGTTGAGAGTGGGCGCTGTTTGTTCCCCAACCTCAACGG
The DNA here is from genome assembly GCF_024347515.1 of Vibrio gigantis. Classification (NCBI taxonomy): domain Bacteria; kingdom Pseudomonadati; phylum Pseudomonadota; class Gammaproteobacteria; order Vibrionales; family Vibrionaceae; genus Vibrio; species Vibrio gigantis. The sequence continues at coordinate 2,408,351 of NZ_AP025492.1, read as the reverse complement.
TGGCTTTTTTCTTTGCTACGGTTTTACTCAGGATTGGAAGCGAGTAGCGATTGGCTTTTTCTGGCCTAGGATCCTGCTGTATTTTCGGTGTTTGAATGCATGCCTGTCCGAGCTTTGCCTGTAACAGTGACAGTAGATCTAACGCAGCAAGTGTCCCGGTATTGCCATCAAAAAGATCATGGTAGGCCATTTGAGGTTCACCATGACGAGTTAACGAGAGAGTAAGCCCTTGAACGGGGGCAGTGAGCTTGAGTGACTCTAAGGTGAGATGGGTAAGGTTAGCCCATTTTTCAGCAAGGTAGTCGCCTTGTGCTGAATAGAAAGAGACATGGTGGTCGTCTTTATCCCTGAGGTGCAGAGTCAGTGTTAGCTCAAACGCGACTCTGTCACGTAGCTTCAAAAAGCATTCCAGCTGATTCAATAACTTCAGCAGTGGCTTTTCGATAAAAAGAATGTTTTCTATATCAAACAACAACTCCAGATATTGCTGGAAGCTTTCTGGTGGATGATAGAAATCAATAGGATGTTTGAACTGCCCATTAAGACGACCAACATAATTGACCAAGTCGATATCAAAGCGACGTGCGACCTCTTGTAAAGGCAGCTTCAATAGCTCTTCAACGATATTAATGCCGACACGATTTAAGCGCTCAACTTGCTTAGGTGGCAATTCACTAGAACTCAATGCTTGTTGGTTAACCCAAGCCTTCATCTGTTGAACATTGTCTGTTACTTGGTTGATCGATTGTTTGCCCAGAAGGATCGCAGAAAGCGGTGAGTAACCCGTGGCAAAACTGAGCTTAATGTTGAGAGCTTCAATATGGCTTTTGAGTTCATGCCAGTAGTTATCCAGCCCATCGTAAAGCGATAGCATGTTAGAAGCTTTAATCAACAAGCCATTGGGTGGCAACAGGGTCATATCGGAAGTCACCAGATAGGCCCATTGAGCTATCTCTTTCAGTTTGTTTTTCTCAAGTTCAATGCTATATGGGTGAACGTGTAGGTGATGGCAAAGCGCCGCCGCTGACCCTAGTCCCATGCCCAGTGTGATACCTGATTCTAGTGCGGCTTGATTAGCTTGTAACACACGATGATCTTTTTCATCCACGATGATAATTGGTTGCTCATGTGATTCTTTGTTGGAGCCCGATTCACTTGAGTTAAACAAGGTATCCAATTGCAGAGATGGAAAGTGCAGATACAGCCACAGCATACGCTAGCCTTGCTTCGCAATAGGAAAAGCCAGCACAGTATTATCAGACAAGGCACGGTGTGAGCTGTCGATGCTGATGATTTTCTCTGTTAGCAACGGCCAATTATGGGTCATGTCGAGAATAAAGCTGCCATACGACCAGCTACCTTTTCTTTTTGTGACTTCAACCTTTAACCCCTGAGCATGAGAAGAGAGCTTCATGCTTAAAGAAACGGGAAGGGATAATTGGTTATGGCTGGTGGATTTAAAGTGAAACTGCAGGCATTTACCGGTTTCACTTGCAGCTTGCAGGCGCTTGGTTTGGTGGATTTCGAGATCGGCTCCCCATAACAGTACAGAATGACAAGCACCACTCTTGAGACATTGTTCAGCAGCCCACAATGCATCGAGATCGCGTTGAGGCTCGATCACTAAGATGTTATCAAGTTCGACTCCTTGGCTATTAAAGAACTCGGCACAGATCTTCCCTAGCGGGTTAATGAATATGGCCAGTTTTTGTGAGTTTTGCTGAGCTAAATAGGGCGTAAGTAGGCGTAGTTCGCCGATCCCTTGTTGTGATTCAACTTCAATAACGCCGTGTGTCGGAAAGCCACCATCAAGCTGTTTATCCAATTGCGGATAGCCTGTTGAAGTGGTACTTCCTAGCGTTGTTGATTGTAGCCCTTTCCAGATTAGCTGGCGGTCTTGTAAGTTTTTTATGAGTTCATGCATAATTAAACACCTGTATATTTATACAGTATATTTAACAATGAAAAAGATGCAAAGAAAAATGATGAAAATTAACGAGAGTCAGTGTTAGTTGATTGATCTAGTGACCCGTCCTGATATAGGTTGACACTTGATTGACTAAAACGCTCGATGTACTTCATCGGGCGTTTTGTATTTTAGAGCTGTGTGAGGCCTATATTCATTATAGATTTTTACTGATTCAGCGACCATTTTCTTTGCTTCATCTAAATCATTAGGCTTATTCAACAGATACTCCATCTTCAGTATTCCGTTGCTCCTCTCTGCCAACGCATTCTGATAACAGTCATAGCCATCAGTCATTGAGCAAGATACACCATACTGTCGATGCAACTCTTGGTATTCAACAGAGCAGTACTGAACACCTCGATCTGAGTGATGAACAAGCTCACCTGTATTCTTCCGCTCTTTCAACGCGTTTAAAAAGGCCTGCTTGACCGTGCGAGCTTTCATATCATCACTTATGTGATAGCCCACGATTTTTCTTGAGTAAGCGTCCGTCACTAAACTGAGATAAGTACTACCACGCCGCGTTGCTAGATAAGTAATATCGGCACCCCATAATTGCTCTGGTCTTTCCGGTATTAAGCCTTCTTTGATTCGATTTGGATGGCAGTAAAAGCGATGATTACTGTTTGTGGTTCGATGGTAAGCCCTTCGATTCTGTACTAATAATCGATTCATTCTCAGCAGAGAGAATAAGCGGTCTCGCCCGATTTCAATATCGTTCTGAGCAAGTAAATACTTGATCTTACGAGTCCCTATTCGAGGGTGCATCATCCTTTGCTCCTTCACAAAACCGAGTACGGATTCATCTTTCTTTGTCTGATGAATTTCTGCAACACAGCGCTTGTAGAAAGCTTGTCGTGTAATACCTATAAAGTGACAAGCTTTAGTAACGGTCAACTTTCTGACCGTTTTTTCCTTAATAACTCGGCCTTGCGCTTCTTTGAAATTCGGACTCCGAAATCTCGATCCATGACTTTTACAACCGCTTCGAAGAACTCAGCTTTGAGCTGAGTTTCTTCTAATTGCAGCTCGAGTTCTTTGATTCGTTGCTCTGGGGTTTGAGTTGAGGAAGAGTTTGACATAGTCGCTCCTAACGCTCTCGATTGTTCTATTCCTTTAGACCAATCTAGTTGACCATGTTTGCGAAGCCAAACTAAAACGGTAGAGCGCCCTTGGATCCCATAACGTTCTTGAGCTTGCTTATAAGTCATTTCGCCTTTTTCAACTTGGCTTACGACTGCCAATTTAAAGGCAAGAGAATAATCTCGTTGAGTACGTCTACTTGTTGTTTTCATGACACTCTCCAATTTCATGTTGGAAATGTGTCAACCATATTTAGGACGGTACATAGATACAAAAAAAGCCGCTATTAAAGCGGCTTTTTACGATTGGTTATAATATCAACTACTTAGGTTGAGCGTCGATACATTGACCATTAATGTCTGTCACACTTGGGTTCATTAAGTGTAAGTACAGTGGGATGATGTCCAGTGGCGTTTTCAGCTTGTTCGCATCTTCACCTGGGTACGCTTTTGCACGCATGCGTGTTTGAGTGCCGCCTGGGTTGATCGCGTTAACACGGATGTTGGTGTCTTCAAGCTCATCCGCTAAGATCTGCATCATACCTTCGGTTGCAAACTTAGAGATCGCGTAAGTGCCCCAGAATGCACGGCCAGAGTGGCCAACGGTAGAAGACGTAAATACGATACGGCCGGCTTCCGCTTTCTTCAGTACAGGTAGCAGCGCTTGAGTCATCAAGAACTCAGACTTCACATTGATCTGCATAACATCATCAAAGGTCTCTTCATCAATCTGCTCAAACGGGCTCAGAGTACCGAGAACGCCAGCGTTATGTAGTAGACCATCTAAACGACCGAACTGTGACTCAATGGTTTCAGCCATATCAATGTAGTTCTGCTTTGTCGCGCCTTTTAGATCCAGTGGGATGATCGCAGGCTGTGGGTAACCAGCACTTTCGATTTCATCGTAAATAAATTCAAGGTTTTTAACATTGCGGCCTAGCAGAATAACTGTCGCGCCATGTTGAGCGAAGCTTAGTGCTGCTTGGCGTCCAATACCGGCACCAGCACCAGTAACCAAAATTACTTTATCTTTGAGGGCATCTGTAGAGATTGGGTAATCCACTGTGCTTATCCTTCTTTCTTTTATTATGTTCGCCATTCCATTGATGTTTAATCACACAGATAACCGCAGGAATGATGAGAAATTCTTGGTAATCGTGACAAGATGGTTACAATACACTAATTCATACATTAGGGGATATGACATTGGAATTTTTGTTGGACTACGGCTTGTTTTTAGCCAAGATTGCGACCGTTGTAATCGCCATCATCGCAATTTTAGTCATTGCTAAATCTGTGGGTGGAAAATCAAGCGCGATTAAAGGTGAGCTGGAAATCACGAACCTATCTGAACACCATAAACAGACAATTGAACAATTAGAGCACCATCTACATGATGATGCTTTCATCAAAGCCCGTGATAAAGCAGAAAAGAAAGCGGAAAAAGAGAAAGTAAAATCACGCGGTAAAGAAGTGAAAAAAGCAGCGAAAGAGGGTGAGCTTGATAGCAAGCGTGAACCACATCTATTCGTTCTTGATTTTAATGGCAGCATTGATGCGAAAGAAGTAGCTTCATTACGTGAAGAGGTAACGGCGGTTCTGGCTGTTGCTCGTGAAGGCGATGAAGTATTACTTAAACTTGAATCTGGTGGTGGCATGGTTCACGGCTACGGTTTGGCGTCTTCTCAACTTGATCGTATCAAAGCAGCAGGTCTGCCTCTGACTATCTCGGTAGACAAAGTGGCGGCAAGCGGCGGCTACATGATGGCCTGTATTGCAGATAAAATTGTGTCAGCGCCTTTCGCTATCGTTGGCTCTATTGGTGTGATCGCTCAACTGCCAAATTTCAACAAACTGCTTAAGAAGCACGATATCGAGTTCGAACAGCTAACAGCAGGTGAGTACAAACGCACACTGACTATGTTTGGTGAGAACAGCGATAAAGCACGTGAGAAGTTTAAAGAAGAGCTAGAAGAGACACATGGTCTATTCAAAGACTTCATTCGCGACCATCGCCCAGCACTAGATCTTGATAAAGTAGCGACGGGTGAACACTGGTTTGGTACGCAAGCTCATGAACTTGGGCTAGTGGATGAGATTCGCACTTCTGATGACCTAGTTGTTGAAGCATGCAAAGACAAGACAGTGCTAGCGATTCACTATGTACAGAAGAAAAAGCTGTCAGACAAGCTAGCAGGCGTGGCAGGTAAATCTGCAGACAGCGTGCTGATGAAGCTGATTGAACGCGGTCAAAAGCCAATTGTTTAATAGTGTTCGTATAAGACGCTAGAGCTCAAGAATAAAGCTCTAAAACAAGCTTAAAAGGAAAGCGCATAAGTCGATGACTTATGCGCTTTTTTGTTGCTCCACTTCCGAGCGGGTGACCACTATGTTGTAGGGGGAGCGGAGTTTTCTACCCATCACCTATTGACTGTGATGTGTATTAAATCTTGGCTCCGTAATCATTGCGTTTCGGGCAAGTGGTCAGAATCTCTCGATGGCCAGTGTCTTTGAGCTCCTCAAGAATAACGTCAAAGCCCCACAAGCGATAGAGATGCTTCATTACTTCGTCGTAGCCTTTATCAAGCGGGATACGGTCATGAGGCACATACTGCAGCGTCATTGAGCGGTCGCCACGAACATCAACGTTAAACACCTGAATATTCGGTTCAAGGTTACTGAGGTTGTATTGTGCTGCAAGCTTCTCACGAATCAGGCGATAGCCTGGGTCATCATGAATCGCACTTACTTCAATGGTATTTTTGCGGTCGTCATCGAGCACAGCAAACAGCTTAAAGTCTCGAATTATTTTTGGAGAAAGATATTGGCTGATGAAGCTTTCATCTTTGAAGTTGTGCATCGCAAAGTGCACCGCTTCTAGCCAATCACTTCCTGCTAGATCTGGGAACCATTCTCGATCTTCATCGGTTGGTTCTTCACAGATGCGTCGGATGTCTCTAAACATCGCAAAGCCAAGCGCATAAGGGTTTATCCCGCTGAAATAAGGGCTGTTGTAGGCGGGTTGCGCGACGACACTGGTGTGACTATGTAAAAATTCTAAGATGAACTTATCACTTACCAAGCCTTCGTCGTAAAGGTGGTTGAGAATGGTATAGTGCCAGAAGGTTGCCCAGCCTTCGTTCATTACCTGAGTTTGCTTTTGAGGATAGAAGTATTGGCTCACCTTGCGAACAATACGAACACACTCACGTTGCCAAGGTTCAAGTAGTGGTGCGTTCTTCTCGATAAAGTAGAGAATGTTCTCTTGAGGCTCGCTAGGAAAGCGGATTTTGGTCTCTTTTTCCTTGTCTTGATTTTTAGGTACAGTTCTCCACAACTCGTTGACTTGAGATTGCAGGTAAGCTTCTCGTTCTTCCTGCCTTGCGGTTTCTTCAGCTATGGAAATCTTCTCAGGACGTTTGTATCGGTCTACGCCGTAATTCATTAATGCATGACAAGAATCAAGGAGTTGCTCGACCTCAGCGACGCCATATTTCTCTTCACAGCCACTGATGTACTTCTTAGCGAACAGCAAGTAGTCGATGATGGAACTAGCGTCTGTCCATGTTTGGAACAGGTAGTTACCTTTAAAGAAAGAGTTGTGGCCGTAACAAGCGTGAGCCATTACCAGCGCCTGCATTGTTACTGTGTTCTCTTCCATCAGATATGCGATACAAGGATCAGAATTGATCACGATTTCGTACGCCAAGCCCATTTGCCCATGCTTGTAGTTTTGCTCGGTTTGAATGAACTTCTTACCAAAGGACCAATGGTTGTAATTGATAGGCATACCAATGCTCGAGTATGCATCCATCATCTGCTCGGAAGTAATAACTTCAATTTGGTTTGGGTAAGTATCTAAACGGTAGTGCTGCGCTACACGTTTTATTTCTACGTGATATTTCTCCAAGAGGTTGAATGTCCAATCTGGACCATCAGGCAGCATCTTGTCATTTTTCTTTGGTGCAGACTTATCTCCATCTAAAACATTTGATTTCTCTGCAACGTTTGATTTTGCTGTCATGGCAAGCCCCCTTACGCTGTCTCTTTCTGGAACAGTTCTCTAAACACAGGAAAAATATCATCCACCGTTTTAATGTTTTTCATGGCGAAGTTGTCAAAGCTTGCTTCTAACTTCTCATACTCGTGCCAAAGCGTTTGGTGAGAGCGGCGTGTGATTTCGATATAAGAGTAATACTGACAAGTTGGCAGAAGCGTGTTGACCAACAGCTCTTTACAGCGAGGTGAGTCATCTGCCCAGTTATCGCCATCAGAAGCCTGTGCCGCATAGATGTTCCACTCACCTGCAGGGTAACGGTCTGCGACAATTTCTTTCATCAGTTTCAAGGCGCTTGATACAATGGTGCCACCAGTCTCTTGCGAGTAGAAAAACTCATGCTCGTCGACTTCTTTGGCTTGAGTATGGTGACGAATAAACACCACATCGACATTTTCGTAGGTGCGATTAAGGAATAGATACAGCAGCACATAGAAACGCTTTGCGATGTCTTTAGTGGCTTGGTCCATTGAGCCAGATACATCCATCAAGCAGAACATCACGGCTTGGCTAGATGGAATAGGGCGCTTCTCGTAGTTTTTAAAACGTAAGTCGAAGGTGTCAATGAATGGCACGCTTTCAATCTTTTTGCGTAACTCGGCAATCTCTTCTTTCAAGCGACTTTCTTCAAAAGGCTGTGCCGGCTCCGTCATTTTAACTTGGTCAAGCTGTTCCATTAGTAGGTTAAGCTCGCGCTTTTTTCCTGCTGTCATCGCGGTTCTGCGAGCGAGTGATTGCTGCAGTGAACGAACAATAGCGATGTTGGATGGAATCCCTGCGCTTTGATAACCAGAGCGGTGCGTTTTCCATTCGGTTATTTTATTGACCTGATTCTTCTCTAGATTAGGTAGAGCTAAATCTTCAAAGAGAATATCAAGATACTCATCTTTTGAAATTTGGAAGGTAAATTCATCTTGGCCTTCGCCATCAGGACTTGCGTCACCTTGACCAGAACCCCCACCTTGACCGCCGCCTTTCGGGCGTTCAATTTTGTCGCCAGTGATGAACTGGTCATTACCTGGGTGAACGCGTTCTCTTACGCCGCCTTGACCTTGGTGAAAGCTTGGCTCTTTGATGTCTTTATGGGGAATAGCGACGTCTTCACCCGTTTCAGTATTGGTGATTGAGCGTCGGTTAACTGCATCGGCCACAGATTCTTTGATTTGCTCTTTATGACGTCGTAAGAAACGCTGTCTATTCACAGCACTCTTATTCTTGCCATTGAGCCTCCGATCGATAAATT